>CAYVJG010000034.1:0-29198 GCA_964451785.1 uncultured Flavobacteriaceae bacterium | reverse complement strand
TATATTTATTTGCTCTTCGTCTTTGGACTTTATGGTGATATGCTAATCAATGCTTATTATACTTCAATGAGTATTTACGGCTGGATTTTATGGCGAAAAGTAACCGAAGAAGATGCCGTTCATGTTCCGGTTTTACACATGACAAAACAAGAAATAGCTATTGGCAGCCTGTTGTTTGTAGGTAGTGTGTTGTTGGTGCTGGGCATTTATTATTACCGTCCGGTTATTGCGCATCAATTCGATTTATCATATTTAAAGCACACCGGATTTCACTATAGTTTAATCGATTATTTTGACGCAGGATTGACCGCTATATTCCTGTTGGGAATGTGGTTGATGGCGCGACGAAAACTCGAAAATTGGATTTTTTGGATTCTAGGCGATGTCATCGCTATTGGTTTGTTTTTGTCCAAAGGATTAGCAATTACGGCCTTGCAATACGCCGTGTTCTTAGGTATTGCTATCATAGGATATTTCGCTTGGAAAAAGCAACTGGAAAGTAAATGAAAATTATGTATAAATAACTGGTTCTGCGTTGTTTTGAGTGGATAACCTAATTTTATTGAATAAAAAATAAGGTCAACTGTATTTAGTACATCTATTCATTACTAAGATAATAAGGTTTTGACATGGAGTCTTTTAATCCCCTTATTACCTTAGTAAAAATACTGATAAGCAATAATTTACAAACCTTATTAGCTTATTTTTGACGGATTCAAGTCATTAACATGATTAGTATCTAAATACCTATGATGGTTCAATTCAATTATCCACTATGTTTGATATAAAGTTAAATAACTGATATTTAATTGTCCAAATAGTACCGTTTAACTCTTTTGTTTAGGTGTTGTTTTGAAAGGATTATTCAGATTGAAAGACGTTATATGGTTTGGCAGTTCCAGTTATGCGCAAGACCACAACGCCATGTGAAGGAACGGTAAAACTTTGTGTTTTAGCAGTAGATTTAGGTAAATTTTTATGTTTCCATAAATCGCGCATCACATAGCCTTTTTGAGGAAGAAGACCAATGCTACCCAAGTTAAAATCGATTTCTTGTGCTTTAGTAGAACGGTTGAGAAGGGCTACGGCAACTTCGCCGCTCATGGTAGTTTTTAGTGGACGCGCCCAAACTTCGCGGTCGCCTAAATCTTTTAAACGACGCGCCTGATACACAAGTGGATCTTGGTCTATGGCAATCATTTCTTTGTTGGTTAAAATGGCTAAGGTTTCGGCACTCATTGTCGTTAAATCATTTCCCGCTAGCAATGGCGAGGCCAGCATACACCACATCGAAAAATGCGCCTTGTCTTCTTCATAACTCATCCCACGACCCACCTGCAGCATATCCATGTCGTTGACGTGGCCAGGGCCTGCGTAACGCCATAAGTCAGCGTTGAGGTCTACAATATGCATGACGCTTTCAAAAGTGGCGCGAATATCGCCAGATACACGCCATGAATCAGCTACATTAACTACCCATTCGCCCGGAAACTCCCAACGACATACATTGTAAACTGCTTCGGGCTTAAGCCGACGGATATAACGCCCGATTAACGTGTATTGGGTTTCTTCATCAAGTCCGAGTTTTTCACCACCACACCAATCTACTTTGATAAAATCAAAATCCCAATCGATGAGCATTTGCTTTAAATCAGACCATTCGTGATGGTATAATCCCATATCAACTCCAATGGTTTCGGCATCCCAAATAGAGGCACAAGTGCTAGCACCGGCATCTGAATATATGCCGGCTTTTAATCCTTTTTTGTGAATGTACTTAGCTATAACCTCCATGCCATTTGGAAAACGCTCAGGGTGAGGAATGAGTTTTCCCTGTTCATCACGGCCTCCAAAAAAGCCATCATCGACATTGATATAGGTGTAACCTGCAGCTTTCATGCCTGTTTCAACCATGGCATCTGCTTGTGCTTTGATGAGGTTTTCATTAATGTTGATACGGTAATTATTCCAACTAGACCAGCCCATAATTGGTGTTTGTGGACGTACTAATTCAGTTGAATTTTGACTCCAACACCAGGTGGATTGGGTTAATAAAACAAAACATAATAGACGTGATAGAAACTGTGACACAAGCAAGCGTTTAAAGGTGAATTTTGAATTAAGCGAAAAGTATCTAAAAATAATGATTTTTGAATACTTGGCAAATTAAATAGATTAGTTACTTGCTGTGTTTAAATGAATACTTTATGTAATATATCTTTTTTGTTTTACAATCAATAAGTTGTGAAATAAAAAATAATTATCGCGCTGTGCTTAACTTCTCTTGAAGCATCTTTAATTCGTCTCGATACTGTGCAGCGACGAGAAAATCTAAATCTTTGGCAGCAATTTCCATGTGCTTGCGCACCTTTTTAATGCGGTCTTCAAGTTCCTTTTTTGAAAAATATTTAACCTCTTCTTCGGCAGCTTCTAGTGATTCGGCCTGTTCAAATTTGTAAGGCTCAACTTTTTTTCCTGCAAGCGCATCATCTAAAGATTTATTGAGCGCTTTTGGGGTAATGTGATGAAGCGTGTTATAGCGCATTTGTTTGTCACGTCTATAATTGGTTTCATCAATCGTTTTCTGCATGCTGTCGGTGATTTTATCGGCATACATGATAGCCTTTCCTTCCAAATGACGCGCTGCACGACCAATGGTTTGTGTCAACGAGCGGTGACTGCGCAAAAAGCCTTCTTTATCGGCATCTAGAATGGCGACTAACGAAACTTCAGGTAAATCTAGACCTTCACGCAGTAAGTTGACCCCAATCAAAACATCGTAAACACCTTTGCGCAAATCGTGCATGATCTCTACGCGTTGCAGCGTGTCAATGTCACTGTGAATATATTGGCATTTGATATTGAGACGGCTGAGGTATTTAGTCAATTCTTCAGCCATGCGTTTGGTTAAAGTGGTCACTAAAGTACGTTGATCTTTATCGACGCGAATTTGAATTTCTTCAATGAGATTGTCGATTTGATTTTGACTAGGGCGTACTTCAACAATAGGGTCTAAGAGTCCGGTTGGACGAATAACTTGTTCTGTATAAACGCCACCGGTTTTGGTCAATTCATAATCTGCCGGAGTAGCACTGACGTATAGAACTTGATTTTGCAGCGTTTCAAACTCATCTTTTTGCAAAGGTCTGTTGTCTAAAGCCGCCGGCAAGCGGAAGCCGTATTCTACTAGGTTTTCCTTGCGAGAGCGGTCACCACCATACATCGCCCCAACTTGAGGTACCGTAACGTGACTTTCATCGATAATCATCAGGTAATCATCAGGAAAATAATCTAACAAACAGAAAGGACGCGTACCCGGCGCACGACCGTCTAAGTAGCGAGAATAGTTTTCAATACCTGAACAAAAACCTAGTTCACGGATCATTTCTAAATCGAAAGTCGTACGTTCCTCAAGGCGTTTAGCTTCGAGTGGTTTGCCATTTTTTTCAAAAAAATCAACTTGTTTTCCTAAATCCAAACTGATTTGGTCTATGGCTTTATTTAAACGATCTGGCGTGGTGACAAACATGTTGCCAGGATATATATTTAAGCTGGAATAGCGGTCTAAAACTTCGTTATTCTCGACGTTAAACACTTCAATTTCTTCAATTTCATCTCCAAAAAAATGTATGCGAAAGGCGTCATCAGCATAACTCGGAAAAATATCTACCGTATCGCCTTTGATTCTGAAATTTCCGTGTTCAAAAGCTACTTCATTGCGCGAATACAGACTCTGCACGAGTCTTTCTAAAAGTTTGGTGCGCGTAATTTCTTGCCCTTGTTCCAGATGAATAATACTCTTAGAAAATTCTGTCGGATTTCCAATACCATACAAACAGCTCACTGAGGCGACCACAATCACATCACGTCTACTTGATAAAAGCGATGAGGTTGTGCTCAGACGTAGCTTTTCGATTTCATCATTAATCGATAAATCTTTTTCAATATAGGTGCCAGAGGTAGGAATGTAAGCTTCAGGTTGGTAATAATCGTAATACGACACAAAATATTCAACAGCATTTTCCGGAAAAAAAGCCTTAAATTCAGAGTATAACTGGGCGGCCAGGGTTTTGTTATGAGCCAATACTAGGGTAGGGCGCTGCACCTTTTCGACCACTTTTGCCATGGTAAAAGTCTTTCCTGACCCGGTGACGCCTAATAACGTTTGATATTTTTCACCTCGCTCGATGCCTTCCGCGAGTTCTTTTATGGCCTGAGGTTGATCGCCTGTAGGCTCAAATGGAGAATGCACATGAAATTTCATAACAACAAAAATAATCAATACAAGGCTAATCTTGTCACGTATTTTAGAAAACTGCCAGTTGAGTTGCATTTATACCGATAAATGAAGTACTTTGACAGCTATAACCGAACAAATAACCCATTATGGCTACCATGATTAAACCTATCAAAACTGGACTCTGCGCTTTTGGAATGTCTGGAAAAGTGTTTCATGCTCCCTTTTTAACGACTTTACCGCAATTTCAATTGACAGCTGTGGTTGAACGCCACAAATCGGAATCAAAAACGCATTATCCTCAGGTAAATTTACACCGTTCTGTAGAGGCTTTATGCGCTGATGAAAATGTAGAATTGATAGTGATCAATACGCCTAATGTAACCCATTTTGACTTTGCTAAAAAAGCTTTGGAAGCGCGAAAACACGTAGTTTTAGAAAAACCTTTTTGTTTGACAACAGCCGAGGCAAGTTGCTTAATTGATCTAGCTCAATCACAAAACTTATTTTTGAGTGCCTTTCAAAACAGACGCTGGGATAGTGATTTTTTAGCGGTACAACAAGTTGTGAATAACGGAAATTTAGGGCGATTAGTGGAAGCAGAATTTCATTTTGATAGATTTCGCCCGGGATTTAGTGCTAAAAAACACAAGGAAACACCAGGAAATGGAGCGGGAATTTTGTTTGATTTAGGGCCGCACCTAATCGATCAGGCTTTGATGCTTTTTGGACAACCCAAACGTGTTTTTGCCCATATCGCTCAGCAGCGTACTGGTTCACAAGTGGATGATTATTTTGTACTTCATTTGTATTATCCGGGATTGTTGTGTACGCTAAAAGCAGGACAATTAGTGAAAAAAGCCGTGCCTGCTTATGTTTTGCACGGCGATAAAGGCAGTTTTATAAAAACGCGTAGTGACGTGCAAGAAGCGGATTTGATTGCTGGTAAGCTGCCTAATGTTTCGACTTGGGGAAGAGAACCCGATGACGAAGCTGGTAAACTTTACCTCGAAAAAGATGACAAAACTGTAGAGAAATCGATATTGAGTCCACAAGGAGATTACGCCTTCTTTTACAAAGGCGTTTTTAAGTCCATTCGAGAAGGACAGCCCCAGTTAGTGCCCTTAAAAGAAACTTTGGCCAATGTGCAACTTATCGAAGCGGCCTACAAGAGTTTTAAGGCAGGGCAAGTGGTAACCTTAGCACAATAAATTATGAAAGCTCAAGAATTAAATGTTGCTGTTATTGGCGCAGGAATTGCCGGTTTGTTGACAGCCAAAATGCTGGTCGATAAAGGTTACAAGGTTAAGCTTTACGAAGCTGCATCGGCGGTACGTGGCGTAGGAGCCGGAATGGGATTGGCGGCTAATGCTATGAAGGCGTTGCAGTATCTTCATCTGGATGAGCTTGTTAAATCGGTGAGTTTACCATTGACTAGTTTTGCGCTCTATGCGCCCGATGAAAAGGAATTGTTTGCCATTGAAACCGAGCGCTTGTCTTCGCAATTTCAAGCAGGAAATTTTAGTGTGCATCGCACAGATCTACACGCGACTTTACTGGCACAACTCGAGATTTCTGTGGAGACGGATAAAGCTTTTGTGAGTTTTCAGAAAAAAGGTGAACGTTTACGCATACAATTTGAAGATGATACAGCTACAGAGGTAGATTATATCATTGGTGCTGATGGGGTGAGTTCAGCTGTTCGACAGTTTGTGTTTCCTAATTCAAAACCGCGATACGCCGGGTATTGGTGTTGGCGTGGTGTGATTAAGGCGCCCGAGATACAGCTCGAGGGCAGTCGTGCTTACTGGGGGAAATCTGGGCGGTTTGGAATGACGCCCTTGACAGAACAGCGTTGGTATTGGTTTGCTTGTGTGAATGCAGCGACTATTGGGCAATTAGAAACTTATGGGAAAGCAGAGTTACAGCATCAATTTGCCGAATATCCTAAGCTTGTAACAGAATTGTTGGGTAAAACACCTGCTGACGCTATCATTGGTGGCCCTGTGATGGATATTGCTCCACTATCACGTTTTTCTGCCGATCACGTGCTTTTAATTGGCGATGCGGCTCATGCGGCTACACCTAACATGGGGCAGGGCGCTTGTATGGCTATTGAAGATGTTGCCGTGTTACAAGATGAGTTAGATAAGCAATTGCTGTCGACTCAGGTTTTTCAAAATTTTGAGCGCCGTCGATTGTCGCGTACCAAGTACATTATTCAGAATTCACGTTTGGCCGGTAAAATTGCACAAACTCAAAACAGAATGGTTTTAGGCTTGCGCAATTGGATGTTTCGAAATTTACCTGCATCGTGGACACAAGCCCCTTTAAAGCGATTGTATTCAGAAGATTTTATGAAGGCGTAAAAGTGAAATGTGTTACTAAAGTGTTACCTTATACCAATTAGAATTATTTTTTAGTCCGATTTATAATGTCATTTGTAGGTATAATACCGTGGGCCATAAATTACTAGTACAATGAGACAAAGTCGAAATTGGACTATTTAATTTATCCATACGGTATTAGAGTAGAATTTAAAAGAACTGAAAACCATGACTCACAAACAGTTGATCACGTATTTTAAACGAATTGATTTTGAAGGGAACGCACAACCTAATCTCGAAACCTTACAAAAACTACAGCGTTTACACGTGCAGCACATTCCCTTTGAAAATCTCAACGCCTTACTTAAGCGGTTGGTGTTGATTGATTCAGATTCTATTTTTCAAAAATTGGTTTTGCAAAATCGCGGTGGTTACTGTTTTGAGCAAAATTTATTGTTTCTCGATGTTCTTGAGTATATCGGTTTTTCAGTAAAGCCCTTGGCAGCTCGTGTGTTGTGGAAGAAACCAGAAAATGCTATTACGGCTAATTCACATATGTTGTTAGCGGTTGAATTATCTGATAAATCTTATATCGTCGATGTCGGCTTTGGTGGGCAATCGCCAACAGCGCCACTTGTTTTTGAATTTGATAAAGATCAACCGACTCCACATGGAAATTATCGCCTTGTCGATAAATCAGATTTCATTTTGCTGCAAACTGAGCTTAAAGCGGAATGGAAAACCATGTATAGATTTACATTAGAACCACAATTTCAGATAGATTATAAAGTGCGCAACTGGTATGTATCTACGCATCCTGATTCTCATTTTACGCAAGTACTCACCGTAGCACGAGTCGGAAAAACAGGGCGATATACTCTGAATAATAATCGTTTTTCGGTGTATAAAAATAATGGCAATACAGAACAGCGCTACCTTTCATCAGTTTTAGAAATCAAACAAATTTTGGAAGAAGTATTCTCTATCAGTCTCTCGCTTACCCCTGAGGAGCAATTGATTTTAAAAGGTTTGCTAAAAGCACATTAACTGACAAGTTTGTCTAAAACGTATTGAATTAAGCGTTTGGTGAGGGCTTTGGGATCAGGGCTAAATTGACCTGTAGCACGGTTGGCTAGCATGGCATTCATAGAGATGGCGCGATGTCCTAAAATGGTCGAGAGGGCATAAATACCACTGGTTTCCATTTCCATATTGGTGATTTTACGACCGTTAAATTCGAATTTAGCAATTTCATCGACTAAATTTTTGCGTTGAGCTACAGCGCGCAAATTGCGACCTTGTGGGGCGTAAAACCCTACATTTGTAGCTGTAATACCTTGTATGGTTTGGTCGCTACTTAAACGTTGTACTAAAGATGAATCGGCTTCAACATAATACGGAGACGACAGCTTGTCGCTAAGTTGCAAGTGCTGTTGGAGTGCTTGTAAGAATCCTTGGTCATCAATTTCAGGATGTTGGTAATAATGCCATAGACTGTCAAAACCCACGGCAGCTTCAGAAATCAAAAACGAATCAATAGGAGTAGAGGCGTGCATGGCTCCTGAAGTGCCAATGCGGATGATATCTAGAGCGCGGAGTTCGGATTTAAGTTGACGTGTTCTAAAATCGATATTTGCCAGGGCATCGAGTTCATTCAAAACAATATCAATGTTATCTGTGCCAATACCCGTAGAAATCACTGTGATGCGTAGTCCTTTATACGTGCCCGTTTGAGTATGGAATTCACGTTTTTGGCGTTTAAATTCAATATGATCAAAAAAAGCTGTGACTTTGTCAACGCGGTCAGGATCGCCAACGGTGATGACGGTGTCAGCTAATTCTTCGGGTTTGATATTGAGATGGTAGATGCTGCTATCAGGGTTTAAGATAAGTTCAGAAGCTTCTAAAGCCATAGGTATAGTTAGTTAATACCTTCAGCCTTAAAAAATCATTTTTTAAGGCTGAAGGTGAAAGTTGTTGTTAAGTTTAAAAAGGCTTAGCCGCCGACGCGTTTAACTTTAAAACCGCGTTCTTCGAGCAGTTCCATAATTTTTTGACGGTAATCACCTTGAATGATAATTTCTTCATTTTTGACTGATCCGCCCACACCGAGTTGTGATTTGAGCGCTTTGGCCAATTGTTTAAAATCACTTTTGGCGCCGGTATAACCCGCTATAATTGTAGTGGGTTTGCCGTGGCGTTTTTCATATTTACACAAAAGCGGATCATCTTGAAGCCATAAACCGTCTTGTTCATCAGCGGTGGTTTCAGATTCTTCAAATTGATGCTCCGGAAAAAGTGATTTAAGCTGATCTTGTAAATCCATGTTATACCAATTAGAATTGTTTTTTGATCTAATTTATATTGTTTTGTATCGGTATAATGCCTTGGTTAATAAATAGTGCAATGAAACAAAGTTGGAATAGGACTATTTACTTTACCCAAAAGGTATTACTTATCGTCTTTTAAAAGGCCAATTTCTATGAGGCGTTGACGCAAAAATTCACCAGCCGTAATGTCTTCATAGTGTTTAGGATTATCGGGCGTGATACATTCATCTAAACAATTGAGTTTCATTTCGCTGCGCGGATGTAAGAAAAAAGGAATGGAGTAACGCGGACTATCCCATTGATCACGTGGTGGGTTGGTGACGCGGTGAATGGTAGAGCGCAATTTATTGTTGGTTAAGCGTTCAAGCATATCGCCGACGTTAATCACTAAATCGCCTTCATCAGGAATAGCATCAATCCACTCACCATCTTTGCGTTGTACTTGCAATCCACCAGCTGAGGCACCCATCAAAAGCGTAATCAAATTAATGTCGCCGTGTTCAGCTGCACGAACTGCATTTTTAGGTTCGCTGGTAATTGGCGGGTAATGAATTGGACGTAAAATGCTGTTGCCATTGCTAGCCCAATGATCAAAATAAGTTTCTTCTAACCCGATGTAGAGGGCTAAGGCGCGCAATACATAAATACCTGTTTTTTCGAGCATTTTGTAGGCTTCACGACCTACCGTATTAAACTCCGGAAGTTCGTTTACAGCAATGTTATCAGGGTAACTTTCAGTAAGATTTGCATCGGCATCAGGGGTTTGTCCAAAATGCCAGAATTCTTTAAGGTCTCCTTCAGTGCGTCCTTTGGCGTGTTCCATTCCAAAAGCCGTATAGCCGCGTTGGCCGCCTAAATCTTTGCGTTCATATTGTTTTTTGACCTCAAGCGGAAGCGCAAAAAACTGCTTGATTTCTTTATATAATTCATCAACTAACTCATCGCTGAGGAAGTGATTTTTAAGTGATACAAAACCGATTTCTTCATAAGCTTGTCCGATACTATTGACGAATTTTTGCTTTTTAGATTCGTCATCAGATAAGAAATTAGCTAAATCTACACTTGGGATGTTATTTAAATTTCCCATAATCAATTTATTTTATTCGTTTCTTTAAAAATACATATAAAATGTATAAGGAGTTAACGAAGGTTTGTTAATCTTTGACTAATCTTCGTTTTTTTGTCCCATAGACATGAGGTAGGCCTTGAGAAAAGCATCTAAATCACCGTCCATAACGGCATCGACATTTCCGGTTTCTTCGCTGGTGCGTACATCTTTAACTAGTTTGTAAGGATGCATGACGTAGTTACGAATTTGTGAGCCCCATTCAATTTTTTTCTTCTCGGCTTCAATTTCAGCACGTGCAGCCTGGCGTTTTTGCAATTCAATTTCATACAATTGAGATTTGAGGAGCTGCATGGCTTTTTCTTTGTTGTCCAGCTGTGAACGTGTTTCAGAGTTTTCAATGACGATGCCCGTAGGTTTGTGATGCAAGCGCACCGCCGTTTCAACTTTGTTGACATTCTGTCCACCAGCGCCAGACGAGCGCATGGTTTCATAGTAATAATCCGCTGGGTTGACGTGAACTTCGATAGAATCATCAACCATAGGGTAAACATAAACCGAAGCAAATGAGGTGTGACGCTTGCCATTACTGTCAAATGGGGAAATACGGACTAACCGATGTACGCCGTTTTCACTTTTTAACCAGCCAAAGGCGTATTCGCCTTCAATTTCGAGGGTAACGGTTTTTACCCCGGCTACATCGCCGTCTTGGTAGTTGAGTTGTTTAACTTTATAGCCGTGTTTTTCAGCCCACATCAAATACATACGCATCAACATGGCAGCCCAATCACAACTTTCTGTGCCGCCGGCGCCAGCTGTAATTTGAAGTACAGCAGTCAGTTCATCACCTTCATCTGAAAGCATGTTTTTAAACTCTAAAGCTTCAATGCTATCAACTACTTTTTCATAACGCTTTTGCACGTCTTCAGCAGTAGATTCTCCTTCTTTAAAGAATTCAAAAATCACTTCTAAATCTTCGTAGAGGGTTACGGCTTCTTGATAATCATCGATCCACTTTTTAAGACCGTTGAGGTGTTTAAGAATAGTCTCTGCTGCTTTGGAATCGTTCCAAAAATCAGGAGCAAAGGTTTTTTCTTCCTCGTTGGCAATCTCTATTTTTTTTCCAGCAACGTCAAAGATATTGGTTTAGGGCGGTGAGACGATCGTTTAAAGCAGATAGATTTTCTTGTGATATCATGTGATTTGTTCTTATTTCTAATTAAGTCCTGCAAAATTAGGCTTTCTGCGGGAAGAGAGAAAACTTTTCAGCAATCTAATGTCGTATGGATAACTTAAAAAGTCCAATTTCTATTTCATCTATTGTACTAGAAATTTATGCCCCACGAGATTATGTCTGCAAAAAATCTTCTCAATCGGACTAAAAAATAAAGGCTCTATGTTGTTTTGAATGGGTAAATAAAATCAGATTGAATCTTATTTTAAAACTTGTCAGTAATAAAAAGTCCAAAGGACTTTAATAGCTAAAACCGTAGGCAAAGCCTACGGGGAATAACAGACTACCCACCTAACAACCCTGAAAGGGTTGAATAGTGAAAGGAAGGTTTTTATCCAAGATATTCCATATAAAGACACTTCACTAATTAGGGCTTACTTTATTGTGGAAAATCGAAATTTTGGTTACCCACTATATTTAGCATAGGGCCAAAATAAATCTAATCGGTATAAGTTTATAAATCGCGCTTTTGTAATAAGCGGTAAGCACCATAGCTAAAAATCGCTGTCCATCCTATTGCAATTAACCAATAATACCATAACACTGGGGCAGAGGCAACACCAAGCGTACTTTTGATAATTCCCATATCTGAAAAAGGTTCAGGTACTAAATTACTCATAGCGTTTAACGGAAGAAAATTGAGTAAAATGGATTTAATTGAAGGTGCAACGCCTAACGCGCTGAGTAGTAAAAAACAAATTCCTTCAAAAATATACCAAATGAATAGCGCGCCGAGGGCAAAAGCCGTTTTTTTGAGCCACACGCCTAAAAATAAACAGAATGAGAAAAAGGCGATGAGCTTTAATAAATACCCAACTAAATACTGCATACCTGAAAAAATAATGCCGATTTCTGTATAGCTGGAAAAACAAAGACCTAAAATGAGTGCTACAACAAACACAAGTGCTGTAGAGGCTATGCTAAACGCGAGAATGGCGTAAAATTTAGACAAGATAAATTCGCGTTTTGAGAGGCCGTCAATCAGGTTTTGTTTAAGCGTGCGATTGCTGTATTCTAGAGTTGTCATGCCGATGATGACTAAGGCAAGGAAGAGTTTTAATCCGGCAATGATATAGGTGCTAAAGTGCCAGATGTAAGGAAAGTTGAAAATACCTTGGTCGGCTAATCTGAAATCAACATTGCCAAATTTAAAATGAATGGAGGAAAAAAGAGCCATTCCGAAGAAAAGGATAAAATAAATGGCCACTAAAATTTTAGTCGCGCGATTGTAGCGCATTTTTTGAAATTCGATGTTGAGTAAACGCTTCATAGATTAAACTTTTGAAGAATTAGTAAGGTTGAGGAATCGACTTTCGAGGCTTTCTTTGCGGTGTACTAAGTGCGATAACGCAATGCCTTTTTCAAAGATCTCTTTGTTAAATTGCTGAGCATTTATAGGGCTGTTTAAAGTTGCTGTAAATAGCTGAGTGTCTGTGTCAAATCGAACGTTTTTAAAATTGGGATGAGCCGTTAACATACGCTGTAAGGCTTCCGTTTGCCCATCGGCTTTGAGTTCAAAAAATCCGTGAGTAGCATTGAGTGCATCGACACGTCCGGAATAGAGCATTTCTCCTTTGCGGATGATAACAACATGACTACATATTTTTTCAACTTCGTCAAGTAAATGAGAGGCCAGTAGGATAGTGGTGCCCGTTTGCGCGATGTTCTGGATGATGCTTCTGATTTGATGAATCCCTTGCGGGTCTAAGCCATTAGTGGGTTCGTCTAAAATGAGCACCTTGGGGTCGTTGAGCAGAGCAGAGGCAATAGCTAACCGCTGTTTCATCCCTAGAGAGAAGGTTTTGAATTTGTCTTTTTTGCGTTCTAAAAGTCCAACAATATTGAGTTTTTCGTCAACTTTGGCCGGCGAAATAGACTTAATTTTACAAACTAATTTCAGATTCTGCTCAGCCGTCATATACGGGTAGAAATTAGGATGTTCAATGATGGCGCCAATTTGCTTTAAGGCTTCCGTAGTAGCCATGCCGCCAAACCATTCATAATTGCCATGAGTAGGGTTGATGACATTTAAAACCATGCCTAAGGTGGTTGATTTACCACTGCCATTAGGTCCTAAAATGCCATAAACATGTCCCTTTTCGATTGAAAAAGAGAGGTTTTTTACGGCCTGAATATGACCGTAACGCTTACTGATATTATTTAGTTTTAAGTAGGTTTCCATTGCTTTGTGTCTTAATATGAAAGGACTATTTATACGGAAGTGACATTCAAAATGAGCCAATCTTCCTGTTAAAATCACAAATCTCTGCGTTATAAATGCTCGCCATAACTATGGCTATGCCTGTGCTTTTTGCCTTGACCTTTGAAATTTTAACAACAAAATATTTAGTCTATTTTAAAAATCATTTCCGTATTACAGTTCATAATTGCGGATTAATCTTCGTTATAGTTATAGCGAGAGGTTATCTGTGCCTGTAAATAAGACGATAAAGTTAATGAAATGTTACAGGTAACAAAAACTTATTTATGGCTAGGGTACTCGTCCCAATGTTCTTCAGCTTTGAGGTAGTCTATAGGAATAGCTGGTGCCTGATATTCGAGTTCATTTTTTTGGAAAGCGCGGCGTAGGATATGCTCTATATAATAATCTTGTTTATGGCGATAGGGGTCGTACTCTTCTTTTAAAGAAATGGTAAACATGTTAGCAGTCACATTATACCAAAAAGCCCGCCAGCCGCTGCGCAATTCTCTAATGAGCTCATAAGTAGTTTCTCCGGTTTGACGATACATGAGTTTGACGAGAATTTGCCCCTCAGATTTGCTCAAATTTTTAAGGCGCTCTTTAAACTTGCCTTCAATATATTTTTGCACCATTTTGGTGTATTGTTGGCGTCTAGCTGCAGATTTGATTTTGTCGAGGCGTTTGCGTAGGGTCATTAAACGATCAGCTGCCAATACAGCATAAGGCCATACTTCTTTAACTTTATAACGCAAAATGAGGTAATCTCTACGCGCGTCTCTATCTTTAAATCGAAAAGGAGCAACTAATATCACGCGATCTAACTGAATACTGTCGTAAGCGCGTTTATAAGTAACCTGATGAAATTGTTGTGTAATATGAATGTGCTTGACCTCTATGATGGTTGTTGAAGTCGGGTGATTCTGTTTATCTTCTTTCGAGTTTTCTTTTTGGGGCTGAGAAACAGAATCGTATTTTGGACGGTCTTGAGCTACCGCAATTTTACAGAGAATAAAAAAGAATATGTAAAAGATATATTTCAACAAATCGAGTTTAAAATTAGAGTAGCTAAAACTGTTCCAAATTTATAACCTTTATATGAAAAAAGCGATTTAATATTGTGTATTTTCGTACAAAATTAGAACAAAGATTATGGCAAAAGAAAGTATTTTAAATCAAAAATCATTAGATTTTTTGAAAGAGTATTTAAATAATGCTGCGCCGACAGGCTATGAAGCCAATGGGCAGAAGCTTTGGATGGATTATTTAAAGCCTTATGTAGATGAGTTTATTACAGATGCTTATGGTACTGCTGTAGGGGTAATTAATCCTAAGGCCGATTATAAAGTAGTCATTGAGGCACATGCTGATGAGATTTCGTGGTTTGTAAATTATATCACTGATGACGGACTGATTTATGTCATTAGAAATGGAGGGAGTGACCATCAAATAGCTACTTCAAAACGCGTTAATATTCATACTGACAATGGTATTGTGCAAGGTGTTTTTGGGTGGCCGGCAATTCATACGCGCAAAGGTGAAAAAGAACAAGCGCCTAAGATTGATAATATTTGTATAGATGTAGGTTGTACTACTAAAGAAGAGGTAGAAGCTCTAGGTGTGTATGTAGGCTGTGTGATTACTTATCCAGATGAGTTCTTTATTTTGAACAAAGATAAGTTTGTCTGCCGAGCACTTGACAACCGTATGGGAGGATTTATGATTGCTGAGGTAGCGCGTTTATTGAAAGAAAATGGTAAAGAATTACCTTTTGGGTTGTATATCACCAATTCTGTTCAAGAAGAAGTAGGTTTGCGTGGCGCAGAGATGATTACACAACGCCTAAAACCAAATGTAGCAATAGTTACTGATGTTTGCCATGACACCACCACCCCGATGATTGACAAAAAGAAAGAAGGCTATTTTAAAATTGGCGATGGCGCTGTAGTGGCTTATGCTCCGGCGGTACAACGCAATTTACGCAAGTTGATTATCGATACTGCTCAAGAAAAAGAAATTAAGTTTCAACGCGCAGCCAACAGTCGCTATACCGGAACCGATACTGATGCTTTTGCCTACAGTAATGGCGGCGTGCCATCGGCTTTAATTTCATTGCCGTTGCGCTATATGCACACTACTGTTGAGATGGTGCATCGCGATGATGTTGAAGGCGTAATCAAGTTGATTTACGAAAGCTTATTGAAAATCGAGAATGGCGAAACCTTTAGTTATTTTAACTAGTTAAATTGGCTAAACCATAAACTAAAAGGCGATTTGAAATATTTCAAATCGCCTTTTAGTATTTAGCATTGTAGTATGATTAAAGCTTAATAGCTTTTAAAGCAGCTTGATAGTTGGGTTCTTGTCCAATATCCGGCACTTGTTCTTCATAGATCACCTTTCCTTCAGGATTGATGACCACAACGGCTCTACTCAACAGTCCTTTCAGTGCTCCATCGGTGATTTGTACGCCATAGGTAGTACCAAAATCAGTTCTAAAATCAGATAAAGTAATGACATTAGTGATTCCTTCGGCACCGCAAAAACGACGTTGCGCAAATGGTAAGTCTTTAGAAATACAGAGGACAACCGCATTGCTTAAACCAGCAGCCTTCTCATTAAAAGTTCTTACAGACTGGGAGCAGACTTTAGTATCTATACTTGGAAATATATTGAGAATGATGTTTTTTCCGGAAAAATCTTTTAATGATACAGGGTTGAGTTCATTTCCGGTTAAGGTGAAATTTGGAGCAATTTTTCCTACACTAGGCAATTTTCCTATAGTGTGAATTTCTTGTCCGCCCATGGTAATAGTGGTTCCTTGTGATGACATAGATTTAGATTGAGGTTGACAACTAGATACTAATGCTGACAAAACGCAGACCATTAGTAAGTAGTTTAACGAGTTTTTTAAGCGTTTCATAATCGATTAATATTTGTTTAAAGATAGACCTTTTGTAGTAAAAATGAATCTGAAAGACAAAAAATATAGGTAAACTTATCTTAAACGTAAGGGTTACCTGATATTTAACAGTTCAATTCTAAAAACAAAGTTAATTATAAACGATAAAAGACGTATTTTCACAAGGAGTAAATCGTGTTGTAATACAGTATAATGCGTTTGCTTCTTATACAACTATACTTAACTATATGTCTGAATTTAAACCTATTCATTCGCTAGAAAATTTAGAATTTTTTGGTGAACACAGCGGTGTAAACCCGTCTATTTCTGATTCGTCCACCTATAGCTTTCGTTCGGCCGAAACGATGTTAAATACGTTTGAAGGAAAAACCGAAGGCTGCTATTTATATGCGCGGCACAGTACTCCGAGTACAATGTATTTAGGAAAAGCCCTAGCCGCCATTGAAGGGGCTGAGGCAGCACAAGTCACTGCTTCGGGAATGGGCGCAATTTCGGCCACATTGCTGCAGCTCTGCAAAAGTGGCGATCACATTGTATCAAGTCGTACGGTATATGGCGGCACCTATGCCCTGATGAAAAACTTCCTTCCACAATTAACCATCTCCACTAGTTTTGTCAACATTACTGATTTGGCAGCTGTTGAGGCCGCTTTTACAACACACACTAAAGTGTTGTATTGCGAAACAGTGAGTAATCCACTTTTAGAAATCGCTGATTTGCCAAAGTTAGCTGCATTAGCACATAAATATGGAGCACAATTGGTGGTTGATAACACATTTTCGCCTTTAAGCATGGCGCCAATACAATGGGGAGCCGATGTGGTGATTCACAGTCTGACTAAATATATCAATGGGACTAGTGATGCCATTGGCGGTGTGATATGTGGTAAACAGCGTTTTATTGAAGCCTTGTGTGATGTTAAAAATGGCGCCACAATGTTGCTCGGTCCCACTTTAGATAGTTTACGTGCCGCAGGAATTTTGAAAAATTTACACAGCCTTCATGTCAGACTCAAGCAGCACAGTGCAAATGCACTCTATTTAGCCCGACATTTTGAAGAAGTTGGGGTGAAAACCATTTATCCAGGCCTGCAAACGCATCCGAGTCATCAGTTGTATCAGCAACTCGGTAATTTAAATTTTGGCTATGGAGGCATGTTGGGCATTGATGCAGAAAGTTTACCTAAAGCTTATGCACTTATGGAAGAAATGCAGCGTCAAAAGGTAGGCTTACTTGCCGTGAGTTTAGGATTTTACAAAACACTATTTAGCGCTTCAGGAAATTCGACCTCAAGTGAAATTCCCGAAGAAGAACGCCAGGCTATGGGATTGTCAGAGGGATTAATCCGCCTTTCTGTAGGTTTAGATTATGACATTACGTTGACTTGGAGAACGATAAAATCATGTTTGTTGAAAGCGGGCCTACTGCAAAAAGAATAGGCATTGCTCGTAAGGTTACAGGTTGAGCTAACACAAAATTGTTAATTAAAATATATATTATTGACTTTGTTGTTCTTAAATTTAGATATATTTGTCCTTAATTAAAAAGGTCAAAAATAGAGCGAGAAAACAGCTTCATTATGAGGAGGTGTAATTAGTCGATTTACCGTTTTATAATAAGCAAACAGATTGGACTAGAGGTCGTCTTTTTGAGTTAACTAGCTATTGATAACGGGTATAATACTATAAATATAGTGTTAAAATCACACTTGTTATTGTTTGAAAATTAACTTGTTAATAAGAAATTGGCAATTCAGTTCATTTTTGTCGTGTAACCTTTTTTTAAGTTGTTGACTCTATTGTAGTGTCATAAGTGGTTGATTCCAATTGTGATACGTTAAATAAATAATGTTTTTTGACAGATTAAAAATAGATTGATTTAAAATAATAGCAGTAATACTTGCGGTTGACAGTGATAATATCGAACTTTTGAACCTAAATTAGATAGATTTAAATAGGGAAATATTATGGTTGTAAATCTACAGCTTAGAGATGAAGAGGTTTTACCTCGCATTTTAAATGGTGAAATCGCTTTATATGAAGTCATTATCAGACGCTATAATCCGTACTTGTACAAGATTGGGCGCTCTTATGGCTTTACACACGAAGACACTGAAGATGCTATGCAAGACTCGTTTGTCGATGCTTATAAAAGTTTGAAAAACTTTGAAAATCGTTCGAGCTTTAAAACGTGGATAACGCGGATAATGCTGAACAATTGCTATAGGAAACGACATAAAGCGAGTGCAAGACACGAAGTTATGAACGAAGTAAACGACAATGCAAAACCACTTTTCTCCGATGATAGTCAGGAGACCGGTAGCGTTGTGCGTACTCAAGAGCTTCGTCGAATCATAGAAAGCGTGCTCGTTGAGATTCCTGAAAAATACCGCATGGTGTTCACTTTGCGCGAAATTAATGGAATGAATGTCGCTGAAACAGCAGATTTGCTCGATATCAGTCACTCTAATGTTAAGGTGCGTTTAAGTAGAGCTAAAGAAATGCTTCGTGAAAAACTTGAGGGTTCTTACTCTTCAGTTGAGTTGTTTGATTTCAACCTTATTTATTGCGATGCTATTGTAAATAATGTCATGAGCAGAATTAAAGACCTCTAAAAATAATGAGAGAATTGGTGAAAATGAGCATTGACGAATCG
The DNA here is from genome assembly GCA_964451785.1 of uncultured Flavobacteriaceae bacterium. GTDB lineage: Bacteria > Bacteroidota > Bacteroidia > Flavobacteriales > Flavobacteriaceae > JAJYSO01. Next base: position 10,226 of record CAYVJG010000034.1, on the reverse strand, counting down.
GCTTTAGATACGCCTATGCGTCGCGATGCGTTTGAATTAAGTGAAGACGAGAAAATACAAAAGATACAATATCACTTTGAGCAAATTATGGATACCTTAGGTTTAGACCTAACCGATGATAGTTTGCAAGACACCCCAAAACGGGTGGCTAAAATGTACGTTAAAGAGATTTTTAGTGGGCTCAATCCTGATCATAAGCCTGAAGTTAGTGTGTTTGCTAACAAATATCACTACAAACGTATGTTAGTTGAAAAGGATATTACGCTTTATTCAAATTGCGAGCATCATTTTGTGCCAATTATCGGAAAAGCACATGTGGCTTATATTCCAAATGAGCACGTTATAGGGTTGTCAAAGATCAATCGATTGGTGCAATATTACGCCCATCGCCCTCAAGTGCAAGAGCGTTTGACTATGCAGATTGCCGAAGGCTTAAAAGAAGCTTTAGGAATAGAAGATGTAGCTGTCATGATTGAAGCTGATCACCTTTGTGTGGCCTCTCGTGGTATAAAAGATACCAAAAGTAAAACGGTGACCATGTTTTGTTCAGGTAAATTTGAAGAAGAAGCGACTAAGCAAGAATTTTTGAATTATATACACCATTAAAACTAACAAATTATGAATCACATTGTAAAAATTAAAAGTGTTGAACACCTCACTCATGATGTGTTGCGCTTTGTGTTAGATAAACCCGAAGGTATTCGTTATGTACCCGGACAAGCTGCGGATGTGTCCATTAATAAAAAAGGCTGGGAAGATAAATTGAGAGCTTTTACCTTTACTTCACTTCCGGAAGATGATTACTTAGAGTTTACTATCAAAACTTATCCTTCACACCAAGGAGTTACGGCTGAGTTGCTCAAACTTCAAGCTGGTGACGAGCTGATCATTGGTGATGTCTTTGGCGATATTAGCTATAAAGGTGAAGGTGTTTTTATTGCCGGTGGTGCAGGGATTACGCCTTTTATTTCCATCCTGAAATGGCTAGAAAAGGAACACAAACTAGGCGAGAATAAGTTGATTTTTGCCAATAAAACAAAGCAAGATATCATTGATAAAACGCGTTTTGAAAACTGGCTAGGCGATAAATTTGTCAATATTTTATCGGACGAAAAAGTAGAAGGCTATGAGCAAGGTTTTGTGTCGGGTGAGCTGATTGCAAAACAAAGTGAAGCTAATTTGAATTACTATTACCTCTGCGGACCGGATCCGATGATGGACGCTGTAGGAAAACAACTTGCTGACTTGGGTATTGCAGATAAATTTATTGTACGCGAGGCTTTTTAAAAACGCTTTCGGTTTAAACTTATTACCAGAATCGTCATTTTGAATAGAAATGGCGATTTTTTTATGCCGAATACCAGATGGATAAATGCTATAGCCCAATGTCGACTTTGTTTGTAACTATTCAGCTGTTTTGAAAAAACTGATATTGAACCCACTTCGGGGTTCGTGCGCTGTTTGCATCTAGCCTATAGCTACACTGCGTTTGCTATGGGTTAATCACATTAAACTCCTATGGAGTTTCCTCAAATCCACCTTGAAATCGTAAACTTTTTTAAGGGATAGTATCTTGCATTCTGGGAGATGCCATATTTTTACCTCCGTAGAATTAATATCGTATGGACAAATTATATAGTCCAATTTCGACAGCAGTCTCATTGCACTAATAATTTATGGGCCTTAGTATTATACCGATACGCAATCATACAAATTAGATTAAAAATTTAATCATAAGGGTATAATTTATTATTTTAGCCTAACCACTTCTTAGTTAATGCTAGTTTTAAGAACTAGTTCAATGAATTAAAACTTATGCTAAACTTCAAAATACAAATCCTTGTTATTTTATGCTTGTGCGGCTCCTCACTTTGGGCGCAGCAAGTTATTACCGGTCGAGTTGTGGCGCAAAATACACAAGCTGCTTTGCCTGGTGTGAGTGTATATTTTGATGGTACCACCTTGGGAACTATCACCAATCAGCAAGGTGAATTTAAATTAGAACGTTTAGAAAAGACAAGTCTACCTTTAGTGATTGATTATTTGGGTTATAGAACTGTTACTAAATCTATTCAAACGCAAAGCGATACGGTTAAGTTAGGGGTTATAAGCTTAGAAGAATCTGCTCAAAATCTGCAAGTCGTTTATCTGGAAAACGACCCGTGGTCACGCCAGAAAAAAATGGAGCAGTTTAAACGCTATTTTTTAGGACGCAATGATGCCGCAGAATCGTGTAAAATCATGAATCCTGAAGTGTTGCACTTACAATTTCAACCTACAGCTAAGCAATTGGTGGCTTATGCCGACGCCCCTTTAGTGATTCGCAATACGTATTTAGGGTATAAATTGACCTATATTCTCAAAGATTTTTACATCACCTATGATCCTATAGAAACTAAATCGCGTATTGTTTACAGTCCTGAAATGTGGTTTTACAGCGGACTTAGTCGTTTTGAAGAATTAAAAAAACGCGTCCCCAAGCGTTTTATCCGGCATAGAGCCGAAGCTTACCAAGGCTCAATGCAACATTTTATGCGGGCTTTGAGTCACAAGCAGTTAGAGGAAGAAGAATTTCAGGTGTACTACAAGCGATTGCAGCGGCCTGCTTACACGTATTTTAAGGTGTCCGATACTTTGGATAAGACTAAAGTGGTATTAACTCAACCTAAAGTTTCCATTTTGTATGCCATGCAGTATCAAACCGACTTTAGTTTGCCTAAAGGGGAACAAAAAACGGTATTTTACATTGATGATTATGGCAATTTTAGTCCACTCGATGCCTTTTATATGAATGGCGATATGGGGCGACGCGGTGTAGCAGAATTGCTACCTTTAAACTATAAACTTTGATTTAGTAGATGTCAATAGTAGTTTCTTGTAGCGGGCGACGCACCTTGTCAAAATCGGCAAAAAAATCGTCTTGTGCGCGATAGCCAATAGGTAAAACAACGTGTGATTTTAATCCTTTTTTATTAAGTCCTAAATGCATGTCGTATTTGTCTGCTTCAAAACCTTCCATCGGGCAGGCATCAATGCCCTCAAGTGCACAGATGTTGAGGATATTACCTAAGGTGAGATAAAGCTGATTGACAGCCCACTTTTCTTTTTGCTCGGCTGTCCACGACTTAAACAATTCTAAGCGGAAAGCTTTAGAACGGTTAATGATTTCATCAGGTGTATTGCGAATTTCTTTTTCGAGTTTAAAATTATTTTCGATTAATTCAGAATCGATTTTAGTTTCCGTACAGAAAATAAGTAGGTGAGAGGCAGTACTGATTTGTGGCTGAAAATAACTGTATTCAAATAACTGGTGTTGAATAGTTTTGTTGTGAACCACAATGAGTTTGACGGGTTGTAGTCCATATGAAGTAGGCGTGAGATTAAAAGCTTGTTTTAAAATAAAAACCTGTTCTTCAGGAATTATCCTAGAATTGTCAAATTTTTGTGTGGCATAACGCCAGTTGAGCGTTTTAAGACTATCCATAGCTATTTTTAATCTAAAAGATGTGCAAAGTTACAAATTTTTAAGAAGCTTTAGCAAAGTTGATTGCGAGATAAATAAAAATCAACTGTTAGTTTAAACTTTTGGGCACGCAAGTAACGATTCACTCAAAATCAGCTTGACTGACTGGCTCTACCTGAAGAACATTGCCAAAACACGAGTTTGTATGTTGTTAGCGTTGTTATCAAATAGAGAGAAGTTTACTAGATTAGTGGCTTTATCTAGTATTTTGATTAATCAAAGAGGACTTAAACTTATACCGTATGGACAAATTATATAGTCCAAAGATTTATAGGATAAAATTTTAAAGGTCAAGTCGAAAAACGCAGACATAGCCTTAGCTATGGCGTCCCGCACGTGCGGGATTAACGCAGAGATTTGAAATTTAGACATAAATATTGGGCTATTTTGTATGTATAATTGGTATTAGGTGTGGTTTTCGAACAACTAGAAAGGAAAGCTTGCGCTATTGTGGCTAATCAAAACCTACTAAAACACAACAGGCTGTTTTTACAATTCGTAAAAACAGCCTGTTGTGTTTTGTGTTAAAATAGATGAGGTTTTACCAGCTACCACCGGCACCACCGCCACCAAAACCGCCGCCGCCGAAGCCACCTCCGAAACCGCCGCCGCCGCCAAAGCCGCCACCACCACCGAAGCTTCCACCGCCGCCAAAGCCACCACGACCTAGACTGCTCAATAAAAAGGCATCAAATAGTAAACCGCCGCCGCCGCCACGACCTCCTCGGCCACCGCGGCGTTTAATGATAGCAATGAATATCAAAACGAAAAAGAAAAGCGGTATCAATTTGACTAATGAAAAACCGCCTGATTTTTTAGCCTTGTGGTTGGCGTCAAATTTTCCGGCTAACACTTGTATAATTGCCGTTGTAGCCTGATCTATTCCTTGGTAGTACTTTCCTGAACGAAAGGCCGGTCGTAGTATTTGACGAAAAATAACGCTTGTTCGTGCATCAGTGAGGTAAGGTTCTAGACCATAACCGGTGGTAACCCACATTTGACGATCTTTTTTAGCAATCAGCAAGAGAACGCCATTGTCTTTTTTGCTTTGTCCAATGCCCCATTTTTGAGCCCATTCAGCTGCATATGTACCGATGTATTCCCCTTGAAGCGAATTGATTGTCGCTACGACAATTTGAGTTGAAGTGGTATCGGCATAATTGATGAGCTTACGTTCTAATTGTTGTTTTTGAGCACTGCTAAGCATATTTGCTTCATCGTAAACACTGGTTTGGAAACTCGGACGAGGCGGAATATCCCGCTGTGCCCAAAGTGAAGTGCTCAAGAGTGATAAAGCAATGAAAAAAATGAGTGAGTAGCGCTGTATGTGCGTATTAAAATAGTGCATTATCCTTTAGATATTTCGTCTGACAATTCGTTGGTATCATCACTTTGATAGGGGAAAAACGTTTTGAGTTGCTCCCCAGCCATGAGAATACCATCAATCAGACCTTGTGCAAATTGACCGTTTTTAAACTGTTTGATGACCACCTCTTTGGTACTTTCCCAAAAGTTATCATCTACTTTTTTGTGAATACCGCTGTCACCGAGAATGTAAAATTGATGATCGTTGACGGCGAGATAAAAAAGGACGCCATTGTGTTGTTCAGTGTGGTGCATATTGAGCATCTGAAAAACAGTTTTTGCGCGTTCTTCGGTTGAAGTTTTACAATGAGGTTCGAGGTGCACACGAATTTCACCTGATGTATTTTTTTCAGCAGATTTGATAGCGTTAATAATCGCTTTTTCATCTGCTTCGGTAATAAAGGATTGCTTTTGTGCCATGATAAAAAAATGAAGAGGTTAAATGCGTTTGTGTGCTAAATAAAATTAAAAGTTGACAGCTGGTGCTTTTTCGGCACCATTGTCGGCTTCAAATCGCGTCATTTGATCAAAACCAAGCATGCTAGCAGTGATGTTTTGAGGAAACTTGCGGATGTATTTGTTATAGGTGTTAACAGATTCATTATAGCGATTTCGCGCAACGTTAATTCTGTTTTCAGTGCCTTCAAGTTGTGATTGTAAGCTTTGAAAATTTTGTGTAGCCGTGAGTTGAGGGTAGCGTTCTACACTGACCATGAGGCGTGATAAAGCTGAGCTAATACCACTTTGAGCTTCCTGGAATTTTTTGATGCTCGCTGCGTTTAAATCATTGACATCTACATTGACAGCAGTAGCTTTAGCACGTGCTTCAATAACTTGAGTGAGTGTACTTTTTTCAAAATCAGCTGCGCCTTTTACAGTGTTGACTAGATTGGGAATTAAGTCGCTTCGGCGTTGATAAGCGCTTTCTACATTTGACCAGCTAGTTTTAGCGTTCTCTTGATATTCAACAGCCGTATTGTTGACACCAGCAGTGAGTTGGTATAGCGCAATAGCTATAACTGCAATAATAATAACGGGGATAAGCCACTTTTTAGTTTTCATATAATAAACTGATTTAGAGTTGATCTTTGAGTTTTTGTAATTCCATTTTTACAGCCTCTAATTTACGAATTATGCTGTAGTTATCTAAGGTTTTTTTACGGTCTTCTTTAAGGTGTGTTTTGGCCCCTTCAAGGGTAAACCCACGTTCTTTTACAAGGTGATAGATAAATTCTAGATTTTCAACATCACTTTTGGTAAACTTTCTATTGCCCTTAGCATTCTTTTTAGGGGTAATACTGTCAAATTCTTTTTCCCAAAAGCGAATAAGCGAAGCATTGACCTTAAAGGCCTTAGCCACTTCGCCAATACTGTAATACATTTTGTCAGGAAGGTTGGTGAGCATTAGTCCATAGATTGGTTTTGTAAACTTGATTTTTCTAATAAAATATTGTATTCCTCCGGAGATAAATCGCCGTGAAAATAGTAAATAGGATTCACTGTATGGCCATCTTTACGTACTTCATAGTGTAAATGAGGACCTGTAGAAAGTCCTGAATTACCCGCTAAACCTATAACTTGACCGCGTTTGACATGCTCACCTCTTTTAACCTTAAATTCACTTAAGTGTGCATAACGGGTTTCGTAGCCAAACCCGTGATCAATAACAATTAATCGCCCATAACCGTGACCGCGTGAAGTTTTAGTGACCACCCCGTCTGCTGTAGCATAAACTTCAGCGCCTACATTTGAGGCAAAGTCAAGACCATCGTGCATGCGCATCATTTTTAAAATAGGATGCCATCTGCGACCATAGCCTGATGAAATGCGGCGTAAGTCTTCATTCTTTATAGGTTGAATAGCCGGCATAGCACGCAATAATGTTTCTTTATTTTTAGCCAGTTTTACAATTTCATCGAGTGATTTTGATTCTACTACTAAGCGCTTTTGCAATTGATCAATTTTTTTTGAGGCGTCTATAATGAGTGCAGAATTGTCATAGCCTTCTAAGCTTTTATAACGATTTATACCACCAAATCCAGCCATACGTTGAGCTTCAGGGATAGGTTCTGCTTCAAAATAAATGCGGTAGATGCTGTTGTCACGTTCTTCGATGTCGGCCAAAACCGCCTCTGCGCGGGAGACTTTTTTCGCTAAAACGCTGTATTGCAATTTCATATTGGCCAACTCGCGCTTTAAGCTTTTCTCTTTAGGAGTTTCTATTTGAGGAAGACTCAAAAAAATGAGTAATAAGATGAAACCAGCGAGAAAACATCCTAAAATAGCCATTGTTGTAAATGCTATTCGGCGTCCTTTTTTATGTTCTATTTTTCGATAAGAAAGGGTTTCACTATCGTAATAATATTTGACTTTTGCCATTCTTTTAAAAAGCTTACTTTTGTCACAAAATAGGGTTTGAACAAAGTTAGTTTCGCAAATATAAAAAAATGAACCGAATTTAACGCCTTCAAACCACTTTAGGAAATATAACGATATGAATGCCAACGAAATCCGTGCCAAATTTTTGGAATTCTTTGCCGCTAAAGGGCATAAAATTGTTCCCTCTGCACCGATGGTCTTAAAAGACGACCCGAGTTTACTGTTTACTAATGCCGGTATGAACCAGTTTAAAGAATACTTTTTAGGTCATGCTGAACCGAGTTTTACCAGGGCCAGCGATACCCAGAAATGCTTGCGTGTAAGTGGGAAACACAACGATCTAGAAGAAGTAGGAAAAGATACTTACCACCATACCATGTTTGAAATGCTTGGAAACTGGAGTTTTGGTGATTATTTTAAAAAAGAAGCCATTGCTTATGCCTGGGAGTTGTTGACCGAGGTTTATAACATCCCTAAGAAGGACATGTATGTGACCGTATTTGAAGGAGATGATCAAGATGGACTTGCTAAAGATACCGAGGCTGAGGATATTTGGAAAAAAATTATCCCCGAAAGTCAGATTTTATTAGGTGATAAAAAAGATAACTTTTGGGAAATGGGAGACCAAGGGCCTTGTGGTCCAGCTTCTGAAATTCATGTCGATTTGCGCTCTGAAGCCGAGAAAGCAAAAGTACCTGGTCGTGATCTTGTCAATCAGGATCACCCACTAGTGATTGAAATTTGGAACCTCGTTTTCATTCAATACAACCGTAAAGCTGACGGCCATCTCGAAGAATTACCAGCTAAACACATCGATACCGGAATGGGTTTTGAGCGTTTGTGTATGGTGTTACAAGGCAAAAAATCTAATTATGATACCGACGTGTTTACGCCGATTATTGAGGCTATTGAAAAAATTACCGGAGGCCACTATGACAGCAGCCTAGGTAATGCTGATCAAAATGTAGCTATTCGTGTGATTGCTGACCATATTCGTGCTGTAACTTTTGCTATTGCCGATGGGCAATTGCCGGGAAACAATGGCGCTGGTTATGTGATTCGCCGTATTTTACGTCGCGCTATTCGTTATGGATTTACCTTCTTAAACACTAAAGAACCTTTTATCTATAAATTGGTCAGTACCTTAGCTCACCAAATGGGTGAGGCTTTCCCTGAACTCAAAAAACAACAAGAACTTTGTGAAAATGTGATTCGCGAAGAAGAGTTAGCGTTCTTAAAAACATTAGATCAAGGACTTAAGTTGCTTGAAAATGTAATGGCGGAAGCTGATAGTAAAACTATTTCAGGAAAAAAAGCCTTTGAATTATACGACACATTTGGATTTCCAATCGATTTAACAGCTCTAATTTTAGATGAAAATGGGTATAGTTTAAATACTCAAGAATTTGAAGCAGAGTTAGCTAAACAAAAAGCACGTTCACGCTCTGCTGCCGAAAGTACGACTGAAGATTGGCAGGTTTTAACCGAAGCTCATGAAGAAGAATTTATAGGCTATGACCATTTAGAAGCGGAAGTAAACATCACGAAGTATCGTAAAATCACCGATAAGAAAAAAGGTGAACAATATCAACTGGTGTTTAATCAAACGCCTTTCTATGCCGAAGGTGGTGGTCAAGTAGGCGATCGCGGTTATCTTGAAGATGCACAAGGAAACAAAGTTTCAATTGTCAATACCAAAAAAGAGAACAATCTTATTGTTCACTTTACAAAACAGCTTCCAGAAGATTTAACCCAAAGTTTTAAAGCCGTCGTTAGCGCCAAAAAACGACAAGGCGCTATGGCCAATCATTCGGCTACACACTTGCTCGATCAAGCTTTGCGCAGTGTTTTAGGGACTCATGTTGAGCAACGCGGTTCATTGGTCACTCCTGACCGTTTGCGTTTTGACTTTTCTCATTTTGCCAAAATGACGGATGAAGAGTTGCAAGCTGTTGAAGCCTTTGTCAATGCACGCATTGCCGAAAACCTTCCGCTTGTAGAGCAACGTGCTATTCCGCATGCTCAGGCTATAGAAGAAGGCGCTATTGCTTTGTTTGGTGAAAAATACGGCGATTTAGTACGCACCATTCGCTTTGGTGATTCTATTGAATTGTGTGGTGGGACACATGTTGCTCAAACCGCTGCTATTTGGGGCTTTAAGTTGTTAAGTGAAAGTGGTGTAGCCTCAGGAGTACGTCGTATAGAAGCCATTACGGGTGAGGCTTTACGAGCTTATTACGCCAAACAAGCACAAGTTGTTGCCGGAATTACGGAGTTGTTTAAAAACAAAAAAGATTTAGTTAAAGCTGTTGAAGAGTTACAAGCTGAAAACAGTGCGCTTCACAAGCAAATTGACGCTTTAGAACACGAGAAAACCTTACAGCTCAAAAAAGAATTGCGCACAGAATTGCAAGAAATTAAGGGCGTAAACTTTTTAGCGAAACAAGTAGATATGGATGCTAACGGGATGAAGGATTTGGCTTATCAACTAGCTGGTGAAGTTGAACATTTATTTGTGTTGCTAGCTGCAGAAAATAAAGGAAAAGCCTTATTGACCTGTTATATTTCTAAAGATTTAGTAGAAAGTAAAGCCTTAAATGCGGGTCAAATTGTTCGCGAATTGGGTAAGCATATTCAAGGTGGCGGTGGCGGCCAAGCCTTTTTTGCTACAGCAGGAGGTAAAAAACCTGAAGGCCTTTCAGAAGCTATAAAAGCTGCTAAAGCCTATATTGCTTAAGGAACAGAGGTTCTTTAATAAATTTAAAAACCGGCTCTTCTCAATTTGAGAGGAGCCGGTTTGTTGTATAATAGATTTGATACGGAAGTGACATTCAAAATGAACCAATCTTCCTGTTAAAATTACAAATCTCTGCGTTATAAATGCTCGTCATAGCTACGGCTATGCCTGTGCTTTTTGCCTTGACCTTTGGAATTTTAACGACAAAATATTTAGTTTATT
>CAYVJG010000033.1:0-33340 GCA_964451785.1 uncultured Flavobacteriaceae bacterium | reverse complement strand
ACAAATCTCTGCGTTATAAATGCTCATCATAGCTATGGCTATGCCTGTGCTTTTTGCCTTGACCTTTGAAATTTTAACGACAAAATATTTAGTCTATTTTAAAAATCATTTCCGTATAAGAAGTCCTATTTTTTAGCAAAACTATAAAAAATATTCCGCACTGTAGCCCTTTGAGGTTAAGAATGTGTTAAGTTAGCTTATTTTTCAAAATTAATCAGTTTTAGTTAAAAAAAAATATTAACTAAAATAAATTGATTCATTAGATACAGTATTTCAAATTAAACAAGTTTGTTTTAACTTTTATTCAAAAGTTTTATATTTTCGTCAAAAACTAATCAACTATGAACAACATCCTCTTCGACAGTGCTGAACGGGATAATTTATTACCGCTAACTTTTACTCGACCAGTAGCTGAATTACGCGTAGGTATTATGACTATCCGTGAAAAATGGGAGACTCATTTACAGTCAAAAACCTCTACTTTAACCCGTGATTATTTACAGGTTAAATGGCCTATAGAATTAACGACTGAAAATAGATTCATCAATGCTGCTATTCTACCTACAGCAGAATTAGTTAGTCGTATTTTAACACTTCAACCTCAGCAAGTTTTAAAACACAAGGACTTAATCGTAGCATATGTTAACGATTCAGCAGAGTTAACAGCCGATTTCACTGAAATAGAACTCGACACCGCTCCTGATTACATCGCTTATCCTCAAGATATTTTTTCAAAAACAGCTCAAGAAATTAGAGTGGATTACCAGTTAATCACCAAGGGACGGCAATCGGCCAAAATTCCTGATGCTGTTTACACCGTAAATTCTGACTATATCTTTATAGAAGAAGGTGCTAAGGTACAGTTTAGCAGCTTAAACGCTGAAAATGGTCCTATTTATATTGGCAAGAACGCTGAAATTATGGAAGGCTCCCATATACGTGGACCTTTTGCTTTAGGAGAGCACGCTATAGTAAAAATGGGGGCACGTATATATGGAGGCACTAGTATTGGTCCACATTGTAAAGTTGCTGGCGAAATTAGCAATTCTGTTCTTTTAGGCTATGCCAACAAAGGACATGATGGCTATCTAGGAAACGCAGTGATTGGTGAATGGTGTAACCTTGGCGCTGACACTAACAACTCCAATCTCAAAAACAACTATGCCGAAGTAAAACTGTGGCACTACCCTACTGAACGTTTTCGCTTAACAGGTTTGCAACATTGCGGTCTAGTTATGGGTGATCATTCTAAATGTGCCATCAACACTATGTTTAATACTGGAACTGTCATTGGGGTCAGTGCTAATATTTTTGGAGCCGGATTTCCGCGCAATTTTATTCCGAGTTTTTCTTGGGGCGGCAGTCAAAAAATGATAACCTACAAACCTTCTAAGGTTTTAGAGGTAGCTAAAGAAGTCATGAGTCATCGCCAAGTTAAGCTAACTGAAGCTGACAAATCTATCTTACTCCACATTTTTGAAATCACCGGCAAATACCGACGATTTTAAACCCTTTTCAATAGTAAAACCCACTTTTTAGGTGTTAGATGACTCAAAACTAGCATCTAATACCGTATGGATAAATTAACTAGTCCAATTTCGACTTTGTCTCATTGTACTAGTAATTTATGAACCGCGGTATTATACCAATAAAAATATTCTAAATCGGACTAATACGGAAGTGACATTCAAAATGGACCAATCTTCCTGTTAAAATTACAAATCTCTGCGTTATAAATGCTCGTCATAGCTATGGCTATGCCTGTGCTTTTTGCCTTGACCTTTGAAATTTTAACGACAAAATATTTAGTCTATTTTAAAAATCATTTCCGTATAAAAAATAATTCTAACTGGTATAAAAAGTGGTTTTACCTTTATTTTTAAAAAGAATACCATAAAAACCTTTAAATTAGCAGCCACATGAGTTGCTTTTCTCATCTATAAAAGCCTCTTAGTCAACATTATTATGGGTATAAAACTACGCTTAACAGTCATGAACTTCCTACAATTTGCTGTGTGGGGAGCTTACCTCACCTCAATGGGAACCTACTTAGGTTCAGTTGGTCTTGGCCCTGACATTGGTTTGTTTTATGCCATGCAAGGTATTGTTTCTATCTTTATGCCGGCACTAATGGGCATTGTTGCCGACCGTTGGATACCGGCACAAAAACTCCTAGGTATTTGTCACGGTTTGACAGCTGTTTTTATAGCTGCAGCAGGTTTTTACAGTATGAATGCTGGGGCTGCCGTAGAGTTTAATACGCTTTTTACGCTATACTCCGTTAGTGTGGCGTTTTATATGCCTACCATAGCGCTTTCTAACTCTGTAGCCTACAGCGCCTTAGTTGAAAATGGTTATAACACCATCAAACACTTCCCGCCAATCAGAACCTTAGGAACTGTCGGCTTTATCATTGCCATGTTGTTTGTCAACTTTGCAGGGATGCACCAAGGGAGTTTACAATTCGATTTTGCAGGAAATTTTAACTTCCCTAGCTTTCAACACACCTATGGGCAATTTTTTGTTTCTGCCGTCTTAGGTGTCATGTTATTTTTATATGCTTTCACCCTACCAGCAGTTCCTACCAGTAAAGGTAGTGGTAAAAAAACACTTTACGACGCCCTAGGCTTAAAAGCTTTTGCGCTATTTAAGCAAAGAAAAATGGCCATCTTCTTCATCTTTTCGATGTTTTTGGGTGTGTCTTTGCAAATCACCAATGGCTACGCTAATCCATTTATTTCTAGCTTTAAAGATATTTCAGAATACGCACAAACTTGGGGAGCTAACAACGCTAATGCACTCATATCCTTATCGCAAGTTTCTGAAACGCTTTGTATTTTACTTATCCCCTTCTTTTTAAGAAAATTTGGTATCAAAAAGGTGATGCTGATGTCTATGCTAGCTTGGTTTTTCCGTTTTGGATTATTTGGCGTAGGAAACCCTGGCACCGGCGTTTGGATGTTTATTTTGTCGATGATTGTTTACGGTATCGCTTTTGACTTTTTTAATGTGTCCGGCTCTTTATACGTTGACCAAGAAACAGACAAAAGTATCCGCTCAAGCGCTCAAGGTGTGTTTATGATGATGACTAACGGTTTTGGTGCCACTATCGGCATGCTAGCTGCAGGCGCAATCGTCAACCACTATGTTGATTTTTCTGCTCCAGCCGCTACTCAAGTTGAAGGTTGGGAAATGTCATGGTATATTTTTGCCGGTTATGCTTTAGTAGTCGCTATTTTATTTGCTATTTTATTTAAATATAAACACAAACCCGAAGCTGTTTCTAAATCTGTTTAACCCCGATCAAAGTACAAACCTACAGCACCAGCTAGGTTTTTTCCTTTATCTTTGTCCAAAATTATACTCGTGAATATTCCTGAAGGTAAAAAAATATACTTTTCAAGTGACAACCACTTAGGCGCCCCAACTGCAGAGCTGAGCAAACCACGTGAAGCTAAATTTTTACGCTGGCTAGACGAAGTCAAACAAGATGCAGCTGCCATTTTTTTACTCGGTGATTTATTCGATTTTTGGTTTGAATACAAACAAGTCGTTCCAAAAGGATTTGTACGTGTATTAGGAAAGTTAGCCGAAATTAAAGACAGCGGCATTCCCATTTACTTCTTTGTAGGGAATCACGATTTATGGATGAACACCTACTTTGAAGACGAACTCGACATTCCTACTTTTCACACACCACAAGTATTTGAATTTAATGACAAAGTCTTTTTTATCGGTCACGGCGATGGCTTAGGGCCTGGTGATTTAGGCTACAAGCGCATGAAAAAAGTATTTACGCATCCGCTTTGTAAATGGCTTTTTCGTTGGGTACACCCCGACATCGGCATGCGTTTAGGAAAGCATCTTTCGGTAAAAAACAAAATGATTTCCGGCGATGAAGACGCTACCTTTTTAGGTGAAGATAACGAATGGTTAGCCCAATATGCCAAACGTAAACTCGAAACCAAACACTACGATTATTTTGTCTTTGGTCACCGTCATCTCCCTATGGAAATCAAACTCAATCCTAACTCGACTTACTTCAATTTAGGGGATTGGATTAACCACTACACCTATGGTATCTTTGACGGAAAAGCATTTTCTCTAAAAACATTTGAATAATACAGAATTTCTAAGTTTCCAAAGCTTATTCCCGTTTACATTTAACAATTACGCTTTACGTATAGCATTTATAGTGTATTGAATAGCTATAGCTTTCAAATCGATAAAATCAATTATCTTTGAAACTATCTCAAAACACAAAAATTTCTGCTATGAAAAAGCAATCTCTTTTGCTATTGCTGCTCACCTTTTCCATTTCGGTGATGGCTCAGCAAAAAAAAGTTATCAACGCTATTGTTGATCAGACTTACAATCACTCTCAACTCCAAACTTTAGGACACGAGCTCCTCGATGAAATTGGCCCCCGTCTTGTCGGCACTCCACAAATGCAAGAAGCACATGATTGGGCTATAAAAACCTATGAAGGTTGGGGAATTCCGGCCAAAAAGCAACAATGGGGCGAGTGGAAATCTTGGGAGCGTGGCATTACGCACATCGATCTCATTTCTCCACGTGTACAAACCCTAGTGGGCACGCAGCTGGCTTGGAGTCCGAGCACTTCAAAACGCGGTGTTACAGCCGAAGTTATCACCCTTCCTACAGTTTCTTCTGCTACCGAATTTCAAGCTTGGCTACCACAAGTCAAAGGGAAATTTGTAATGATAGCCATGCCTCATAAAACTGGTCGCCCCGATGCTAACTGGGAAAAATGGGCTACACCTGAATCACTTGCGAAAATGAAAGCTGACCGCAAAATGCAAGTTGAGGCTTGGAATGCCAACCTCATTAACACCGGTTTAGTCAAAAAACCCGGACTTCGTGGCCTAACTAAACTTATAGCTGCCCTTGAAGAAGCCGGAGCTGCTGGTATTATCAACAATTATTGGTCAAAAGGATTTGGAGCCGATAAAATTTTCTGGGCTGAAACTAAAGACATTCCTACTGTTGATTTACGTTTAGAAGATTACACTATGGTTTACCGCATGGCTAAACACGGTGATCACCCCAATTTACATATTGTAGCTCGCTCAAAAGACTTGGGCAAAGCTCCTACATTTAACACCATCGCTCAAATTAAAGGAGAAGAACTCCCTAACGAATACGTGGTACTTTCCGCTCATTTTGATTCTTGGGATGGTGCTACCGGCGCTACAGACAACGGCACAGGCACTCTGTTAATGATGGAAGTGATGCGCATTCTCAAAAAAGTATACCCACATCCTAAACGCACTATTCTCGTCGGTCACTGGGGCAGTGAAGAAGAAGGCCTCAACGGATCGCGTGCCTTTGTGCTAGACAATCCTGACATCGTCAAAAATATTCAAGTTGTTTTCAATCAAGACAACGGCACCGGTCGTATTAAAAGTATTAGCAGCTCAGGATTTGCCAATGCTTATGACTACCTCAGTCAGTGGTTAGCAGCGGTTCCTGACACCGTAAACAAGGTAGAAACCAGCTTTCCCGGCTGGCCTTCAAGTGGTGGCACCGATGTTTCATCCTTTATTGCCGCCGGTGTTCCTGCCTTTAACCTCAATGCTCTGAGCTGGAGTTATTGGAATTATACCTGGCATACCAACCTAGACACTTACGACAAAATTGTGTGGGATGATCTTAAAAACAATGTCGTATTAACCGCTGTTTTGGCCTATATGGCATCAGAAGCTCCTGAACGCGTATCAAATGAAAAACGTTTGATGCCTATTGACAAAGAAACAGGCAAACGCATGCAGTGGCCTACGCCTCAACAGCCTGAACGCCAAGGACGCCTTTCAGAATAATACGGAAGTGACATTCAAAATAGACGAATCTTTCTGCTAAAATTACAAATCTCTGCGTTAAAAATGCTCGTCATAGCTCTGGCTATGCCTGTGCTTTTTGCCTTGACCTTTGAAATTTTTACTACAAAATATTTAGTCTATTTTAAAAATCACTTTCGTATAAATTGAAGCTGGTCTATATTAATTGTCATTACGATATTATTTAACAGCCATCACTTATTTTACTAGTGATGGCTTTTTCATTTATAATATTGCCTAGTCTGAAATAGCATGAAACACAAAAAGCACCGCTAAGCGGTGCTTTTACAAAAACAAAAATATTATAGTGATATAAAATTTAAGTCGTTCTTAGATAAGGTTTACGTGAGCAGCAACAATACCTTTACGGCCTTCTGACTCTTCGTAAGTTACCTTGTCTCCCGTGTTGAGAGATTCACAATCAAGTCCGGTTACATGAACAAAAATGTCATTTCCAGTTTCGTCATTAGTGATAAAACCGTAACCTTTTGATACGTTGAAAAATTTAACTGTACCTTCCATTTAAAAAAATAATTATTAATATGATGCAAATTTACATATTATATATTTCATTAAAGCAAAAATATTTGCTTTATTTCAAAATATTTTATAAGCCCAGTTAGAGCTTCCCTTTCATTTTATCAATATTCTCTTTGGTCAAGGTATAATCTTGTAACTTCTTACCCTTAAATCGCACCGCTAAAAACATTGGCATCAACACAAACGTAGCCAACCCAACTGCTCCGCCTATTAAACGATGTCCCCAAAGTGGATTATCTTTAAAGTTGACTAAATAATATCCTCCTGCCAGTCCTAAAATGACTATAACAAACACAATTTTTATAGCAATTCTCAAAAACTTATACATCACACAAGATATTGGTTATCAACTAATTTACAAAAAATAATCAACTTTATAAAATAATTTTACAGCTGCTCTTCTTTAAACTTAACAGCTAAGTGTAAATCTTCTAGCTGAGTAGCATCGATTTTTGAAGGTGCATCAATCATCACATCTCTACCTGAATTATTTTTAGGGAAAGCAATAAAATCGCGAATCGTCTCTTTTCCGGCCAAAATAGCTACCAATCGATCTAATCCAAAAGCTAATCCGCCATGAGGTGGCGCACCATATTTAAAGGCATTGAGTAAGAAGCCGAATTGCTCCTCTGCTTCTTCTGGAGTAAAGCCTAAAGCAGCAAACATCTTGTTTTGTAAATCGCGGTTGTGAATACGAATCGATCCTCCACCTATTTCATTACCATTGAGCACCATATCATAAGCATTAGCTTTTGCTTTTTCAGGAGCCGTTTCTAGCAAAGCTTCATCTTCGAGTTTTGGCGACGTAAACGGATGGTGCATAGCGTGATAAGCCTGCTTCTCTTCATCCCATTCTAACAATGGAAAATCAACAACCCACAAAGGCGCAAATTCATTTGGTTTACGCAAGCCTAAGCGTTCAGCCATTTCCATACGCAAGGCACTCAACTGCGCTCTTGTAGCGCTAGCCTCTCCACTCAACACACAAATCAAATCGCCAGGCTGAGCCCCTGTTGCCTCAGCCCAAGCTTTTAAATCTTCAGCCTCATAAAATTTGTCTACTGACGATTTAAAACTTCCATCTTCGTTATATTTCACGTAAACCATCCCCTTGGCGCCCACCTGCGGACGTTTGACCCATTTTATCAACTTGTCAATCTCTTTTCGGCTGTATGCCGCAGCACCAGGAACAGCAATACCAACCACTAATTCAGCGTCATTAAACACAGCAAAATCACGATGTTGAGCCACCGCATTCAACTCACCAAACTCCATTCCGAAGCGAATATCAGGCTTGTCATTTCCATAACGACGCATCGCTTCATCATAAGTCATACGCGGAAATTCGCCTACCTCAACATTGACCAATTCTTTTAACAAATGACGCGTAAGTCCTTCAAAAGTTTGCATCACATCCTCCTGATTTACAAAAGCCATCTCACAGTCAATTTGTGTAAACTCAGGCTGACGGTCAGCACGTAAATCTTCATCGCGAAAACATTTTACAATTTGAAAATATTTATCCATTCCGCCCACCATCAACAACTGCTTAAAAGTTTGTGGCGATTGTGGCAAAGCGTAAAATTGACCTGCATTCATACGGCTAGGCACCACAAAATCACGCGCTCCCTCAGGAGTTGACTTAATCAAATAAGGCGTTTCTACTTCCAAAAACCCTTTCTCTGACAAATAATTGCGCACCGCCATGGCCACTTTATGTCTAAACATCAAGCTCTCTTTCACCGGATTGCGACGCAAATCTAAATAGCGATATTTCATACGCAATTCATCCCCACCATCTGTGTGATCTTCAATCGTAAACGGCGGTGTCACTGACGCATTAAGTACCTCAAGCCCTTCAACCAACACCTCTACATCACCAGTAGCTAAGTTCGGATTTTTTGACTCGCGTTCAATCACCTTACCTTCCACTTTAATCACAAATTCACGTCCCAAAGTACGCGCTTTATCCATGATTTCTTTAGGCGTGCGGCTTTCGTCAAAAATCAATTGCGTAATTCCATAACGGTCACGCAAATCAACCCAAATCATAAAGCCTTTATCTCGAATCTTTTGTACCCAACCCGATAAGGTAACCTGCTCATCAATATGACTGGCGCGTAACTCGCCATTAGAATGCGTTCTATACATGATTATTTTCTATTTCTAATTTAGTCCTGCAAAATTAAACAATCAACCTTGTTTACAGCAATTTCCTGTCAATAATTATTGATAAACCCTAGATTATATTTTCGTTTTTTAGGGCGTGCCCCTGCGCCTTTGACTATAAGTTTGCGAAAAATCTGCTGCCAACACAGCACGCCAAAACATCTTGTTTATCCTCTATCGCGCAGGGTCGGGCTTTCGGCAGTCGCTTTTTGCGGCTGGGTATAGCGCTAATCCGCAAGGATTAACACCTTTATTAAAGTTCTAAAGTTTCGGAGTTATTCTACTGTAATCTTTGTTGTTGAACTACTTCGTAGTTCTGTAAGCTACGATAACCTCAGCACCCCGAGTTTCACTCGGGGTTAATCATATTTTCAACCATTACATGGTTGGTTGTAAATATAAACGGGAGTAATCTTTAAAAAGCCGAAGGTCTTTAATGTGATTAACCCTGTACAAACAAAGTGAAGAGCGGGGTTAGGCAACACCTACTCTACTGAACCCGAAGGGTGTTCAACATCAAAGGGAGTGTACAAGCTATTATTAGTTGTAAATTGAGCTATATAGTTGATCACCATATAAATCGTATATCCAAATACATTATTCTCTAACATAACATCTCATCTGTTACCTCCTTTGAAACTTGAGTTAAAGTTCGGATTTAGGAAAGGTTTATCTCTATATCAGCCGCAAAAGAGCTTCAACAAATGCCTCAATCCCTCACGCAATCAAATTTTAAAGCTGAACATCAAAGCTTTGAACCAGACAATAATTCCATACTTCACATGCAAAAAATCACTTCTACCTAATACACACTTAAAATCCCCCTGAAAACCAATATTTTCAGAGGGTTTTTTTCTATAAATCCGTCAGCTTTTAATCTTCTTCTATAGCGTCATCATCAACGTCAACTTCGGTAAAGCCGTGTTCTATTTCAACGTCAAACTCTAACAATTGCTGTGTAGTGCCGTAATCATAGTCAGCAAGATTCATTACTGATCCATCAGAATTCACAAACCAGTCTTCCGGGTTAATATTAACCGTTAATGCCGGCGTGGTTGTGGCATCGGTTGTAATTTGTAATGCCGGATTTAATTGCTTTTCAATTTCAACCTCAGCTTCAGCATAAACTGTAAACGGGGTTTCTACACCATCATTAGTCACAAAAGAGCCGCTCACTTTAAGGCTAGCACCCACCGGCCAATCAGGAAATTGCTCACGAATGGTAGTCAACAACGCTTCTTTTGCATTTTGCTCTGCTATATCGTCATCATCGCCATCACTTAAATCTAAATCGTCAATGCCAAATTCAAAATTAGTATAAGTTCCCGCCGGAATTTCGGAAGTCGCCAATTCTAACGCACTACCATCAAAAGGCAAGTCTACAAAAAACAATCCACTTTCAAATTCATTAAAATCATCGTCTAAGGTTTCATTTTCAAGCTCAACCTCATCAACTATAAAGTGTACATCTGTTAAATGAAGTGTCCCATTGGTACCTTGAATAAGGATTTCATTTGTTTGAGTAGGTGCATTTGTAGCTAAAGCACTTGTAGCCACCAATGATGGTATAATGGTTTTAAACTGTAAAGCTACGCTACCTAAAGGTCCCACAGGATTGACTGTCCCTGTGTTATCATCGCTACTACAAGAAACCAAAACAGCACTCATAGCCAAGCAAGCTACTCCTGATCGAACAAAATTATTTTTAAATAAATTAAGTTTATAACTCATATCACAATTTATTTTTAGGCATTTCGCCAAGATTAATTCCTAATTTATCAGATTTCAAACAAGTTATACCAATTAGAATTATTTTTTGGTCCGATTTATAACATCTTTTGCAGGTATTACCATCTAATATTATAATAACGCATAAGTTAGGTTGAATATTTTAAATTTCTAATAATTACATAAATCTATCGCTATTAAAAAAAGCTAATGTATTTTTGGACAAAATAAAAATAGTGCGCTATTTCTGGATTGCTTTAGGGTTTTTATGTTTTGGCTTAGGGGTCATTGGGGTATTTATGCCGCTTATTCCTGCTACGCCATTTTTCTTATTAACGGTATATGCTTTTTCTAAAGGTTCTGAAAAATTTAGCAAGTGGTTCGCTTCCACTCGATTTCACCATACCTACATTGAAAGCTATCGCCCCGGACAAGCTGTGGCCTTAAAAAAGAAACTCGAAATAATCGCTTCTGTCACTGTAGTGCTTTCTATCAGTTTTTATTTTACTGAAAGGCTATACCTCAGACTTTTGCTGCTCTCCGTATTTATTGGACACATTATTTATTTTGGCTTGATTGTAAAGACCAAAAAAAAAGAGAAAAAAGACGATTAATACCGCTTCTTTACTCCTTCCTTGATTCATTTTCACCCTATTCTTTTTTCAGCACCACATTGGCATCATCCGCTTTTGACACGATGAGGATTAAAGTTGGATGTGTTGTATAACTCATTTCCTCGCCCGCAATCACTTTATAAGTCAACACCAAATCGCTTCCTTCTTTCATTAGAGATACTGGTTTTAATTCGATACTCTTATTAGTAGGTTGATGATCGACTACAATCACAAATTGCTTATCAAAGTCAATAGTTGTAGGCTGTCCGCCATCGCCCATCACTGAAGCCATTCCAAAATAGGTATCAAATTCTAAGGTTGACGTAATTTTAGTAGGCACTTGCCCTTCTACATCATTTTTCACAAAATAATGTTTTGCCACGGTATAATCCACTTCAGTTTGATCCGTTTGCTCTACGGCTTGCTGAGTTTGGGGATTTTCTGATGTGGTCTGTTTACAAGCTGATAAGCTCAAAGCTCCGATAACAGCTAAAATGGCTATTTTTTGTTTTTTCATAGTATTGGTTTTACAGATAAAGGTAATAAAGATTTGCCAGATTCAAGTTTCCTTCGAAAAACAATTCGCTTACCTTTAAGGTTTATTCTAAAAAAAACAACTATGCCTCTATTTAACTATTGTCTACATTGTAAATCTACTCATTTTACGTTTGCTAATAATCGGCGTTTTGAGTGTGCTGATTGTGGTACTGTATTTTATCAAAATGTTGCAGCCGCAGTAGCTGTCATCATAGAAAAAGACGAAAAAATACTGTTTACCGTACGCAATCGCGAGCCTAAAAAAGGCTACTTAGACTTGCCCGGTGGGTTTACAGATCCTGATGAAACAGCCGAAGAAACTTGCGCTAGGGAACTTAAAGAAGAGCTCAATTTAGAAATTGCTCCCTCAGCCTTCACCTATCAAAAATCACTTCCTAACACCTATGAATACAAAGGGTTCCCTTATAAGACAGAAGATTTAATCTTTACTGCTAAACTACCTAAAAACAGTAAGTTTAAACTAGAAGAAGAAGAAATACAAGCTGTAAAATGGATTGCTAAATCGGCAATTAATTTAGAAGAAATAGGATTTGACTCCTTGCGCCAGGCTATAAAATCGTATCTAAATCAGTAGTTTAAACACAAAAAAGCTCGTAAAATGTATGCAACTGCATTTTACGAGCCGTTTTCTTAGCAGAATACTTTTTAATAACGTTCAATTCTAAAAGTTCGACAACCAAAGGTTGTACATTCTGCAGATCCCTTTATTAAATTAAAATACTCTGCAAATTTACACACTAATAATCAAAACACAATAAAAAATAACACAAATAATCACATTATCTACAAATAATCGAAATATTTAAAATAATAGATTATTTATTAACATTTTCGAAAGTTTTATGAAACTGCATTGCATTATTGAGTTCGTCTATAAATTTTATTTTGGATGAAGCTGCAAGCCCATTTGGATTACAGCCTAATTTTCCTTCGGGAACCTCCAAATTCTGTTTTGCATAAAAGGTTTTCCACGTCGTCCCTATCTCTCCTGTTTCGGGATCAATAAAGGTCATCGGTTCTAATTTAAAAATAGAATCGCCTTCAAAACTTCGCTGTACAAAATCAGAACAATACAATTTTTTATCCGATAGAATATAACTGTAGTTGTAAGGCTTCCCCAACCAAGTTTTAGCAACGGCTATGGCTTGAGGTATTGCGCTTTGATAATCGGATTTTAAGCGATACACATCAATTTGCCTTCCGCGTTCATATTTCAGAAACTCATCTAAAGGAATGCGCTCAGAGCCATTTTGAGATCCGGCATGCAACACCCAATATTGTCCTGATCTATCAATTTCTAATATAGCTACATGACTATAATGCGTAGTTTTCTCGGTTTGAGTCACTTTATCAATAGCTTGAGAGAGCGCTCCTGCTCCGGAAGCGACAAATAATATATCGCCATTTTGAAGGCTTACACCATATTTAGGGCTACAAGCTGTACAGATTAAAAACAGTAGCACGAGTGAAAAGAAGTAATTTGATTTCATGATATCCTTATTTTTATAGTCATTGCACAAGAATAAGAATATAATTTAAAACCTATCTCTCCATAGAGCCGAAAACAACATAATCGTGCTTAATCGTTTATAATAAGTGTAGAAATGAATAACTTTGCAGCGTGGAAAAGCAAAAAAGAGACATCCGGGCCCTGAGTAAAGAAGAGTTAAGAGCCTTCTTTAAATCTATAGGCGAACAAAGTTTTCGCGGCAATCAAGTTTACGAATGGCTATGGTCAAAAAGTGCGCATAGTTTTGAGGCGATGACAAACATTTCAAAAGAGACACGACACATGCTCGAAGAAAATTTTGTCATCAACTACGTCAAAGTTGACAAGATGCAAAAGAGTGCTGACGGGACCATTAAAAATGCAGTCAAGTTGCACGATGGCAACATTGTTGAATCGGTTTTGATTCCTACTGACACACGTAGTACAGCTTGTGTATCCTCGCAGGTGGGTTGCAGTTTAGATTGTAAATTTTGTGCCACAGCACGCTTAAAGCGAATGCGTAACCTCAACCCAGATGAAATTTATGACCAAGTAGTGGCTATTGATCAAGAGAGTCGCTTATACTTTGATCGTCCATTATCAAACATCGTATTTATGGGGATGGGAGAACCCTTGATGAATCATCGCAATGTACTCAAGGCTATTGAAAAAATCACTTCGCCTGAAGGTTTACACATGTCTCCTAAACGGATTACGGTATCCACTTCTGGTGTCCCTAAAATCATCAAGCTACTAGCCGACCAAGAAGTCAAATTTAAACTTGCTGTATCTTTACATGCGGCTCGCGATGAGGTGAGAACGAAGATTATGCCTTTTAATGCTAAATTTCCTTTAGCAGATCTTAAAGAAGCACTTCAGTATTGGTATCGCAAAACCAAAAGCCGTATCACCTATGAATATTTGATTTGGGATGGCATCAATGACCAGCCGGAAGACATCGCTGCGTTGGTAGATTTTTGTAAAGCTGTGCCTTGTAAGGTCAACATCATTGAATATAATCCTATTGATGATGGCGATTTTCAACAAGCTTCGCCTTTGGTTACCACCCAGTATCAGCGTGCTTTAGAGCGCAACGACATCACCGTTACCGTACGTCGTTCACGCGGAAAAGATATTGATGCAGCCTGCGGACAATTAGCCAATAAATCTGTAGAAGAAGCGCAAACGCTTAAAAAGAAGCAATAATACCGTATGGATAAATTATATAGTCCAATTTTGATAGTAGTCTTATTATACTATTAATTTACACTTATAGCATTACACCAATACAAAAACACTAAAATTTTAATCATTATGGTATAAAACCTGATTGACCTTTAGTGAAGTTATACAAAGCGAAAAGCCGTTACAAAGAAATGTAACGGCTTTTGTGTGTTTAAAACACGGCTTTAAAGAAGCGTTTATTTTTTCAAACGTTCTTTAATACGTGCTTTTTTACCACGTAATTCTCTAAAGTAGTAGATACGAGATTGGGTAACTTTACCACGTTTGTTCACCTCAATTTTTTCCAAAGCAGGAAGGTTGATAGGGAAAATACGCTCAACACCAACAGTACCACTCATTTTGCGAATAGTAAATGTTTTAGTTGCACCTGTACCTTTAATTTGAATCACTACACCTTTAAAGAACTGAGTTCTCGTTTTAGAACCCTCAGTAATTTTGTAATACACAGTAAGTGTATCACCAGCGTGAAATTCAGGAAATTCTTTCTTTTCTACGAATTTGTCTTCGACGTACTTAAGAATAGATTGCATAACTATAAAATTAAATAACTACTACACCAACATACACGATTATCGTCAGAGGTTAATCTAGAATGGGTGCAAAATTACGCAATAAATTAAGACTAACAAACTTTGTTTTAATCTTTTAATAAATCAGGCCGACGTTTTGCCGTACGTTCAAGCGCTTTTTCTTCGCGCCAAGCTTCAATTTTGGCAAAATTGCCACTGCGCAAAACTTCGGGCACTTCCCAACCTTTGTAAGAAGCTGGCCTAGTGTAAACTGGCGGTGCCAACAATCCGTCTTGAAACGAATCAGTTAAGGCAGAAGTTTCATCGCCTAAGACTCCTGGAATTAATCGGATAATAGCATCGCAAACTACAGCCGCACCGAGTTCTCCCCCTGAGAGCACATAGTCCCCTATGGAGATTTCTTTGGTTATAAACTGATCGCGCACACGTTGGTCAACCCCCTTATAATGCCCACAAAGCACAATTAAATTACCTTTAAGTGATAAGGAGTTAGCGGTTTTTTGGTCAAACAAATCTCCGTCAGGCGTCATATAAATCACTTCGTCATATGGGCGCTCTGATTTGAGTTTAGAGATACATTTGTCAATAGGCTCAATCATCATCACCATTCCGGCACCACCGCCGTATTGATAATCGTCAATTTGGCGATAATTATCAAACACATAATCGCGCAAGTCATGAAAGTGCACTTCAACTACTCCTTTATCAATAGCACGCTTGACTATAGAAGTTTCAAAAGGGCTTTTTAACAAGTCAGGTACGGCAGTTATAATATCAATACGCATAGTTAATCAGATAAAAAAGGGAATACATCACATATCCCCTTTAGCGGTTAAAATCAATAGGAAATAGTTTGCTTAATTGCGTTCAACAAGATGCCCATTTTTATTGCGTTCATCTTGCAACTGTCTTCCTAATTTTTGCTGAGTTTCAAGAGCTTTTTGTCGATAAGCATCAAAAGCAGCCTCCGTTTCATCTAAATTTTTACGTGCTTCAACGGTAACCATATTACTTTTATTAAATTTAAAAATAAAGACTCCGAGCAACAAAATGAGCACAGCAATAATTCC
Source organism: uncultured Flavobacteriaceae bacterium (assembly GCA_964451785.1). Taxonomy (GTDB): domain Bacteria; phylum Bacteroidota; class Bacteroidia; order Flavobacteriales; family Flavobacteriaceae; genus JAJYSO01. Next base: position 17,539 of record CAYVJG010000033.1, on the reverse strand, counting down.
AAACACAAATGATTGGTAAGTAGATTTTTGTAAATCCATACCCAAAAATGAAAGTTCATCTTTACTTTTTTGAGCTTCAGCAAGTGTCGTGTTTATTTGCGCTAATTCATTTTTAAATTTATCAACTTGAGCTTTTTGTGTAGCAATGGTCTCGTTAAGTGATTCAATTTTACCTTCAAGCCCAGTAATCTCACTATAAGTGGTACGTTGCAATTGATTAATTTTTACCTTAGGGACTACCTTATAGGTTTTAAAACTATTAGATGACTCAATTAAGGCGTCAAATTGTTTGTTAATGGTGTCGGCAACACTTGTATTTTCTTGTGCCCACACACTTCCTGTGATCAACATCACACAGGTCAAAAGCACAAAACTCAGCAATTTTCGATTCATAATAGTAATTATCTGTTTTTAGTAATAAGTAAAGCGACGCACTTTGGCTATATATTTTGCCAATCGCATAACTTGGTGACTGTATCCGTATTCATTATCATACCACACATAAAGTATGGCATTTTTTCCCTCATCACCCACAACAGTAGCTTTGCTATCAAAAATAGCTGAAGCAGAGGATCCCACAATGTCTGAAGAGACTAATTCACTATCAATAGCATACTGAATTTGCTCTACTAACTGCCCTTCTAACGCATATTTTCGCATCATATTATTAAGCGCTTGGACAGATGTTGATTTTTTTAAACTCAAATTTAAAATGGCTAATGATCCATTAGGCACAGGTACGCGAATGGCACTTGATGACAATTTGCCCTCTAAACTAGGTATAGTCTTAGCAACAGCTTTGCCGGCTCCTGTTTCAGTAATAACCATATTGAGTGCTGCAGCGCGACCGCGGCGCGATTTTTTATGGATATTATCCACCAAATTTTGATCATTGGTATAGGCGTGAATGGTTTCAAGATGGCCGTGATCTACGCCATAATTATCTTCCATCACTTTTAAAATTGGAGCAATAGCGTTTGTGGTACAAGATGCAGCTGAGAAAATCTTAGTTTTATCAGCATCAAATTCAGTTTGATTAACACCTTGCACAATATTAGCTACGCCATCTTTTCCTGGTGCTGTCAAGAGAACTTTATCGGCTCCTTTGGCTTTTAGATGTCTGGCCAATTCATCTTTAGTTCTAAACGCCCCTGTGTTATCTATAATCAACGCCTCGTGAATACCAAAAACAGTATAATCTATATCTTCAGGTTTAGTAGCTGAAATCATCTGCACGGTTGTGCCATTAATGATTAACGCATTGTGTTTTAAATCAGCGACTACTGTTCCCGGAAATTTACCATGAATAGAATCTTGACGAAGCAAGGCTGCTCGTTTTTCAATAATCTCATGAGTTATAGGGCCACGAGTAACGATGGCGCGTAAGCGTAACTGATTACCTTGACCAGTTCTAATCATCAATTCACGGGCTAGTAATCTTCCGATACGTCCAAATCCGTAAAGCACGACATTTTTAGGTTTGATTTCTGTAAAATGCTTTGCGTCAGATAAGGCGCGTGCCACAAAAGCTGTAGGGTTATCTTGATCTTGAAGTTGATATTCATAGGTCAATTTACCAACATCTATTTTAGCTGGCGGCAAGTTTAATGTTTTTACAGCCTGGGCTATATCGATTAAATCAAAAATAGAGAGTGGTTTTTTGACAAATTTAGCGGCGTACTGGAGTAGATTGAGGATCTCACTTACATTACAGTCGATTAATCGGTTGCGAAAGAAAACCAATTCAATAGATTTGTCGTACCATAAATCGCTGACGGTTTTAATCAGCTCTACGGCTACTCGGCTTTTGTCTGCTTGAAAGCTCAGCTCTTTAGCATATTTTTCCACTTGGTTCATGGCGGTAAGTTTAAGTTGTAATTTGCCGCGAAAGTAGTCATTTTTAACGTTTTAAAAAACAAAAAAATCCCTCAATAAAAATATTAAGAGATTTTTTAAGTGCTAAAGAATTCAAAAATTAGAACACATAGGTTTCACGCTGCCCATCTTTGCTTTGAAAAGTTATGCGGGTACGGTCATAAGGTGATTTTTGCTGCATGATAGCTTTAACATCTTCTACAGTATTAACCGCTTGACCATCTATGGCGACAATCACAAATTGGCTGTTTTTTTCTTGAGCTGACGAAGGCATTTGAATACGCACGCCGTGATCGGTATTAAACTGACTCAAATAAGCCTTATCTGCATTAGTGATTGACATTTGATAATCTCTTAAATTAATGGTGTAAGACTTATATTCAGTCAATTCCACATTAGTAATGCGTTCTTGACCATCTCTCAAGTAATTAATTTGCACCTTGTCATTCGGACGTTTTGTACGAACAAAGGCAATTAAATCAGATATTTTTCTGATTCGCACGCCATCCATTTGGGTTATGATATCCCCTTTTTGCAGTCCTGCCTGTTTAGCACCAAAAGCAACTGAAGCCACATGAACTCCTTGTGATACTTTTAGTCCGAGTTCTTTAGCGTGTTTTGGTACAACAGTATAGCCGGTTACGCCGAGTAAAGCTTGCTGCACATTGCCGTATTCCATTAAATCTTCAACGATCTTACGCGCATTATTACTAGGAATAGCAAAACTATAACCTATATAACTCCCGGTTCGCGAAGTAATCGCTGAGTTAATACCGATTAATTCACCTTTAGCATTCACTAGAGCCCCGCCGCTATTACCCGGATTAATGGCAGCATCAGTTTGGATAAAAGACTCCATACGACGACCGCCTTCATTTAAGTTACGGCCTTTAGCGCTAATAATTCCAGCGGTTACGGTAGAGGTTAAATTAAAAGGATTTCCTACGGCTAACACCCACTGCCCCACTTTCACATTATTACTATTTCCAAAAGGAAGGTAGGGTAAATCATCGGCATCTATCTTTAATAGCGCAATGTCTTGCTGTGGAGCCGTCCCAACTACTTTAGCTTTAAAAGTACGGTTATCGCTAAGGGTAACTTCGAGCTCATTAGCGCCTTTAATGACATGAAAATTAGTCACTATAAACCCATCTGGAGTAATGACAACGCCTGAACCTGTGCCGCGCAAAAACTTGCCAGCATGCATTCCGCGTAGGTATTGAGAAAGATTTTGTGGCGCTTGACGGACTTCAATATTTTTGACGTGCACAACGGCATGAACAGTTTTTTCAGCCACTTTTGTAAAATCAGGCACATCTGAAACAAGTGATCCATAGTTATTATGCTTGACAAGAGTAGGACTCAGCAAAGGCGAGCTGTGTGTAATTGTTGCTGCAGGAGCAGAAACGGGGGCTTCAAAAAAATATTTGTAACCGCCCAACGCGATTACACCTCCTAAAATAGAAACAAAAATTAAACCTACAATTTTTTTCATAATTATTCTGTTTTTATGACTATTAGTATTGTTATTTAAATTTACAATTCTTTTACGTACAATAAAGCTAAATTAGCAGCACATTAACAGCTTTTCCCTATAATTTTAAGTTGCTCTAATACCTGTGGATAAATTAAATAGTCCAATTTCAACTTTTTCCCATTGTCTAGTAATTTATGACCTACGGTATTATACCTAAAAAATAATTCTAATCGGTATAAAAAACAAGGCAACAAAATGTATTCCTAAACCGAAAAATTTCAAAATATTTATAAGACTGCCTTAAAATTCTTGTGCTATATACCCATATTACTTATGTTTGCAGCTACTTAAATTTAGTCTAAATAATAATTAATGCGCCGAGTTATTGTATTCATATTTTTCCTTGTATTAGTATTTATATCGCTAATTACAGGTGTAAAAGATATTAACTGGACTAACCTAGATACTTGGACAAGTTCAGGTATGCCCGTTTTTATAATTAGTCGGATTCCACGTACAATAGCATTGATTTTAGCAGGAGTAGGACTGAGTGTAAGCGGATTAATCATGCAACAAATTTCACTAAACAAATTTGTTTCGCCAACTACTGCCGGAACGCTTGATGCGGCGAAACTCGGCATATTGATTGGGTTGATATTATTTCCTAGTGCCGACAGTATTTACCAAATGGGATTTGCTTTTTTGTTTACCGTTTTAGCGAGTTTGGTATTTATGCAAATGCTCAAACACATCAAACACCGCAGTTTAATCTACATTCCTCTATTAGGAATCATGTTTGGAAATGTATTAGCAGCAATAGGTACTTTTTTGGGCTATAAATTTGATATTATTCAAAACATGTCTACTTGGCTTATCGGAGATTTTTCAAAAGTACTACAAGGCAATTACGAGCTGATTTACATCAGTCTTCCCCTAGTGATTATCACTTATTTATATGCTAATAAACTCACTGCTTTGGGTTTAGGCGAAGAGATGGCAAAAAGCTTAGGGCTCAACTACAATGCACTTGTATTTGTAGGGCTAATTTGTATTTCGTTAACCGTTAGTGCCGTCATGATTACAGCTGGTGCCGTTCCTTTTTTAGGGCTTATTGTTCCCAACATTGTCAGCATGTATTACGGAGATAATTTAAAAAAATCTTTACCTTACACGGCTAATTTAGGCGCGGTACTCTTACTGATATGCGACATTTTTAGTCGCTTAGTTATTTATCCATATGAAATTCCCATCGGGGTTACTATCAGTATAGTTGGGGGAATATTATTTTTAGTGTTCATCCGTAAAAAAATGCAATATGCTTAAAAAACGTATGCTCATATTAGTAGGTTCAGCCTTAAGCATTTTGCTCATATACATGTTTACGCAAATAGGGCACAACCCAGATTATGTATTACCCCGGCGGACTACAAAAGTGATAGCCATGTTACTCATTGCCTGCAGCATTGGCTACTCCTCTGTTGTTTTTCAAACGATTACAAATAACCGTATTTTGACGCCGTCAATTATGGGATTTGAAGCGGTTTTCATTCTTTTTCAAACCTTTATTGTCTTTTTATATGGCGATCAAAGTTTTGAGGTAGTCAATACCAACACTAATTTTCTCATGTCAGTGGGGCTAATGATGGGGTTTGCTATAATTCTGTATTACACCTTATTTAGAAAAGGAAAAGTTCTTGTTTACTTTTTACTACTCGTCGGCTTAATACTCGGCGCTATTTTTTCAAGTATGACTTCCTTTATGAATCTACTCATTGACCCGAATGAATTTACTATTGTTCAACAGTATTTATTTGCGAGCTTTAACAATATCAGCACAGAGCTTATAGGCATTTCAGCAATAACCTTATTTATCACGCTTATTGTAGGCAGTCAACTCTTACGCCAGTTAGATGTTTTAGCGCTGGGCAAAGAGCAAGCCATCACATTAGGTATTAGTTATCAACGTTTAATTCAAGTTAGCTTGTTAGTTGTTGCAGTTCAAGTTTCCATTTCAACAGCTTTAGTGGGACCTATCACCTTTTTAGGCATCTTAGTAGCCAATTTAAGTTATGAATTTTTGCCTTCGCACAAACACCGTCACACTATTCTCGGCGCCTGTTTAATAGGAGTTATTCTAGTTGTTGGAGGACAGTATTTAGTTGAACGTCTATTTAACATGAGTACCACCATAAGTATTCTTATCAATTTTATAGGTGGATTTTATTTTATTCTTCTCTTACTAAAATCGCGTAGATTATGATTGCTATAAATCAACTCGACAAGAATTACGGTACATTAAAAGTACTCCATCAACTTTCTGTTGAATTTCCTAAAGGAAAATTGATATCGCTCATCGGCGGAAACGGTACTGGAAAGAGCACTTTGTTAGGCGTTATTGGCAAATTAATAGATAAAGACTCCGGAAGTGTTTGGGTTTCTCAAGAAGATATAGCTAACATATCGAGTAAAAAATTTGCGACTAAAGTCTCTTTTCTACGTCAATCCAATTTCACTCACATTCGTTTAAAAGTTCGTGAGTTAGTTTGTTTTGGACGATTTCCATACACCCGAGGCAAGCGTATGTGCGAAACCGATTGCCATTATGTAGATAACGCTCTGCAGTTTATGGAGCTTGACGAGATTGCTGATAAATATTTAGACGAACTCAGCGGCGGGCAACGTCAACGCGCTTATCTCGCCATGATTTTAGCACAAAATACCGATTATATTCTACTTGATGAACCGCTGAATAACTTAGACATGAGGTACTCTGTGCAAATCATGAAAACCTTAAAGCGCTTTGCTCAAGAAGAAGGCAAAACAGTTATTTTAATTGTGCATGACATTAACATAGCTGCTTACTATTCTGATTTTATTGCAGCTTTAAAAGACGGTGAAGTCAAGCATTTTGGCCCCACAGAACAGATCATAAAACCAGATATCCTAGAAGAAATATTCAATCTGCAATTTGAAATTATCCACAAAAATGGCAGACCACTTTGTTTATACTATAATTAATCTTTAACCACTAGTCTCTAAATTATATATTATGATTCACAAAACCACTTTACTAGCACTTGTTATGCTAATCTTTAGCTTACAAAGCTGCAAAAACAAGGCTCAAAAACCCGAAAAACAACTCACCGAAGAAAACTCTATCTTAGTTCAGGATAAGTTTGGTGAAATTCGCGTGCCTAAATCTCCAAAACGCATTGTGGTGCTTACGCTGGCAGGTTTAGACGATTTAGAAGCCCTTGGATTATCTAAAAACGTTGTTGGTTTTCCTAAACAATTGGTTCCTGACTACCTAAAAGATCTTCAGGAAAACGACAGTATTACCGATGCCGGAAGCCTAACAGAGCCTAATTTTAGAATTGTTAATGACTTAAACCCTGATCTCATCATCATCGGTCCTCGTCAACGCAAAAGCAGAGCGGAATTATCAAAAATAGCGCCGACAATTTATTACGATTTAGATTATACTAATTTTCTTGGGTCAGTTAAGAAAAATGTTATGCGCCTCGGCAAAATTTACAATCAAGAAGATAAAGCTAAAACCTTAATTAGCAACACCTTTAATAAAGTTGATAAACATAAAAACACTGATAGCACCCTTACTGGCTTAGTAGTTTTACACAATAATGGGAAATTTAGCGCCTACGGAGGTGGATCGCGTTTTGGATTTATTCACGATAATTTTGATATCACTCCTGTTTCTCACAACCTAAAAGCCTCTACTCACGGCAATTCAATTTCAAGTGAATATATTCAAGAGCACAATCCTGATATTCTATTTGTTATTGACCGCAATGCTGCCATTGGGCGTGGCCATATGGATAGGTCAACTGTTGAAAACGCTCTTATCAAGGAGACCAGCGCTTATAAAAATGGAAAAATTATATACCTCACTCCTAAAGTGTGGTACCTCGCTGGAGGAGGCATTCAAGCTTTACAAATTATGACTAAAGAAGTTGGCCAAGCTTTTACTAAATAAGTAAACACCCATAACATAATTATTTAGTCCCTCACTCTTACACCTAAGAATGAGGGATTTTTCATTAGGAAAAATCAAACCGAACCGTCAAAAACCATTGGTAAAATAACCTCAAAATGTCAAGCATATTTTTGAGTAGAAATCATATCGCTTATATTTGCGCGACTAAACGCAATAAGAATGCTTAAATTTTCAAAATACCAAGGAGCCGGCAATGATTTTGTCATGATTGATAATCGTCAAGTTGAATTTGATAAGACACAAAAAAACGTTGCAAAATTGTGCCACCGCCGATTTGGAATAGGGGCTGACGGACTTATTTTATTAGAGCAAGCTGAACAGCCTGATGAAGATTTTAAAATGGTTTACTACAATGCCGATGGTAGCGAAAGTACTATGTGCGGCAATGGTGGACGCTGCATTGTTCAGTTTGCGCATGATTTAGGACTCATAAAAGAACAAACCGTTTTTACTGCTATTGACGGAAGACATGAGGCAGAGCTTAAAGGCGATTTGATTGCCCTCAAGATGATTGATGTTCCTGAAGTTACTAAAGCTGGTGACGCGTTTATACTCAATACAGGTTCACCCCACTATGTAAAATTTGTTCACAACATTGATGAGCTTGACGTTGAAAAAGAAGGCAAAGCCATTCGCTATAGCGACCGTTTTAAAGCCGAAGGTATCAATGTTAATTTTATTGAAATAGGAACGGATTTACACAAAATCAGAACTTATGAACGCGGCGTTGAAGCAGAAACTTATGCTTGCGGCACAGGCACTACCGCTGCCGCTATCGCCCTATATATTTCAGGACACAGCAGTACTTCAGTAAATATAAAAGCCGTTGGCGGGCAATTGAAAGTTAATTTCACGCCTCAGAATAACGGATTTACAGATGTTTGGCTTACTGGGCCGGCCCAATGTGTTTTTGAAGGGCTTATTTAATATTACACCTTACTTATAGTTATGTATATAAAACGAATCATACTTGCCATTGCCCTAATAGGCTTAGTGGCCATGGGAATTTTTAGTTATTTTGTTTACAACACTTTAATGGTTCCTAACACGGCTTTTCAAAACGATGAAGCTTATGTTTATATCGAAAGTGATGCCGATTATCAAGACGTGTATAATCAGCTCAAGCCTCTGCTTAAAAAACCTGAAAAGTTTACACTTGTCGCTGAACAAAAACAATACATCAACAACATTCACCCAGGGCGTTATATTATTACTAAAGGCATGAATAACAATCAAATTGTCAACACCTTGCGCAGCAAAAATATGCCGCTCCCTGTGATATTTAACAACCAAGAGCGATTAGGTGATTTGGCACATCGCATAGACCAACAAATTGAAGCAGACAGTACTTCATTGATAAAAGTCATGACCGACTCTGTGTTTTTAGCTGAATCTGGATTTACAGTAAATAATGCTTTAAACATGTATATCCCTAACCAATACGAATTTTATTGGAATACCTCAGCCGAAGAATTCAGAACGCGTATGCTTAAAGAATACCACAAGTTTTGGGATACCACAAAATTAAAAAAAGCTAAAGCCATAGGCCTTACCCCTAACCAAGTTCAAATTTTAGCATCAATTGTTCAAGAAGAAACTGCAGAAGTTGATGAACGACCGCGCATTGCCGGGGTATATATGAACCGTTTACAACGCGGTATGAAACTACAAGCCGACCCAACTGTTATTTATGCTATCAAGAAGAAATCGCAGAATTTTGACACTATTATTCGTCGCGTTCTCTACAAAGATTTAGAAATTAAATCGCCTTACAATACTTATCAACACATCGGCCTACCTCTCGGTCCAATTGCCATGCCCGATATTTCTTCAATTAAGGCGGTTTTAAATTATGAAAACCACGATTTCTTGTTTTTTGTCGCTAACCCTAAAAAACCAGGCTATCACAGTTTCGCTAAAACTTTAAGACAACACAACCGCAATAAACAAGTGTATGTTGAATGGGTTAATTCATTAGATATTCAGCGTTAATCTCTTTTTTAAAATACATCAATCAACTCCTATAGAACAGAAGTTTTATAGGAGATTTTTATATCAATAACTCAACACCACATAACACACTGCAATAGTAGGTGTAGGTTTTCTAAACATCATCAACAAACAAGCGTTTGTAAAGCCTAAATTAAATTATTAACATCAACGTTAAAATTAAAAACACTCATCATCATTAACCTTGTTATATTCAAAAAAAACAGTAAATTTAGCAAACCAAACAAAGATGCCTATCAAAAAAGCATTACTTAAACTAAAAAACAACAACTAATTATGGCACGAGCTATGTTTGAATACACCAAAGAGGTGTTGCGAAAAGTGAGTTTTGATGTTTCTTTATTTACCAAAGAAGTTCAGAAGGCGACATCGGTTTTATTACCTTACGAACTTGAGGAACTCCGTAGCTTTATAAAGCGCTTAACCCAAACACAACCAGAACTACAAGTGTCTCTATTGTATTTAGATCGTTAAGCAATTCATCTTATTGTATAATCATTTAATTTATAAGCAAAAAAATGCCTTCTAAATTTAGAAGGCATTTTTTTGTTTATACCGTGAAATAAATTATTATTTCACAATCAATTTTTGAGTAAGGGTTTTATTGTTAGTTGCTATTTTAACAAAGTAAACTCCTGAATTCAAGTCTGCGATATTCAAGTGATAAGCACTTGACTGTCCTGAGAATTGTTGTGTTAAAACTTGTTGTCCTAGCATATTAAACACTTGAACTGACACTTGTTCTCCTGCTTTTTGGAGACTTAAGTTTACCACATTAGTGGCCGGGTTAGGATACATAGCTACACCTTGTAACTCATGAGCATCTACCCCCATAGTTTGCATGCCTGATGCAGCAATACTAAAGTCTTGTTTATTAAATTTTAAGCTGCCTTTATGCGTAATGGTAATGGTATAGGTTTCTCCAGGAGTTGGATTTGGAATAGTAATTTGTTCTACATTATCAACGGCGTTATCACCATCGTTTTTAGCAGGATTATAATAGGCCATACCATCTAATCGCCAAGGGTAATATACATTCCCTTGACTATCGGTAATTCGCATATCAAGGTCATTGACTAAAACTGAATCAACAATAATTACATTATTATCATCTACATCTTGCGCTGTACCTGCCGGATCTGTCCAAGCAATAGTGACTTGTAACTGATCAACATTTCCCGCTTGAATTTGACGTGTATAAGTATCAGAGTTTTGAAGTGTTAATTCGTCGTAAAACGCTTCTCCATTAGCATCGTAATCATCGAGCATCAATTGAGCAGCAGCAGAAACATTTAACAGTCCCCAACCAAATTTCGGATCAGGCCCTGGTGTTGTACCGGCTTCTCTAGCGGTTTCAAAAATAATCGCTTTAATGGTTGCTGAGTTTAAAAAGCTTCCCCCATTTAAATCGCTACTGAGCTCTTGCAATAACAAAATCCCTCCAGAAACTGTTGGGCTTGCCATTGAGGTACCTGACAAATAAGCATAAGTATTATCAGAAGGTGTAGTTCCTCCAAACTGTGTATGTGCTATACTGGAGTACACGTTCACACCGTCAGCTGAGATATCCGGTTTAATACGGTTGTCGTTTGTCGGTCCCCAACTACTAAAGCTTGACATTTCAACACTTGAAGGCCCGGTGTAATCTGTTACTTTTTTTACTGCTGCAACCACAATATCGTTTTTAGAGGTCGCCATCTCTGCCCCTAAAAGATTATACCCATTATCACTCGGGTTAATATTAGGATTATTACGATCATTACCGGCAGCCGTAACAATTGTATATTTTGGTGCCATATAAGCTAAGTTGTCTATAGATGCCGATGTTCCACCATAAACCCCTAAATACAAATCAAGATTACCACCTTGACTGCCAAGTTGAGCCAAATCTAAACCATAAGAGTGGTTTGAGACCAACAAGCCATTAAGACCAGCTGCCATCATTTCAGAATAATCAGAATACCAATCATAAGTTTCTAATTCAGCTTTATAAGCCATTCCTTTAGCTAATTGTCCTATACCTGATGTTAATGCCTTACCAGCTATTGTTCCGGCAACATGAGTGGCGTGATCGTCATAATCTGTAGCATCATCCATTTGTGTGGCTTTACCGGATAGCAATTCATGAGTCACTTTAACTTTACCGCCATCCCATACGGCAGCTAGCATATTTTCGCCTTCTAGTTGTAAGCCAAGAATTCCGCCCGGATAAAGGTCAGGAACACCAATGGTTGTGGCGGCTCCTAAATTTGACGCCTTGATATAACGCAGATTTCCAAATCTATCCATGCGATCTAAAACAGACTTTTGCCCATTGTCATAAGTGATTACTAAAGGCAAGTGATGTTGTTTAGCATAATTTAACGCTGCTTGACGTTGAGATTGATAGGTTTTGGCATATTGTTTAGAAATCAAAGCCATTTTTTGTACTTTATAATTCTTAACTATAGCCTTTCTTTGAGGAGCGGTTTGCGCCATACCAGCACTAAATATCAAGGCAGTAGCAGCAAAACTCAATACGTATTTATTTAACTTCATAGTCTAATTTTAATTTAACGAACGCAAGATACGTAAATTTTAAAGAATTGTTAATTAAATTTACAGAGGATTTTAGGGAAGAAATGATTTGAATAGAATATATTTGTGTTTTAAATCCTTGAAAATAACACGTCATGAAATTTATCGTTTCTAGTTCTTATTTATTACGTCAGCTGCAAATCTTAGGTGGGGTTATCAACAATAACAACTCGATTGCTATCTTAGACAATTTCTTATTTGAGCTTTCTGAAAATAAATTAAAAGTTTCTGCTTCTGATTTAGAAACAACAATATCTGCTATTTTAGAAGTTGATTCACAAGATTCTGGCAGTATAGCTGTGCCTGCTCGCCTCTTACTAGATACGTTAAAAACTTTTGCTGAACAACCTTTAACCTTTGTTGTTGAAGCTGATCGCAATACTGTTGAGCTCAGCTCCAGCCAAGGAAAATATGCCTTAGCCTATGCTGATGCTGATGAGTTTCCTAGCGCCGTAAGCATTGAAGATAGTCAAAGTACATCTTTAACTGCTGATATTTTAGCTACTGCAATTACCAAGACGCTTTTTGCAACTGGAAATGACGATTTACGCCCGGTGATGTGTGGGGTACTTTTTCAATTTTCTAACAGCGGTCTTACTTTTGTAGCCACTGATGCTCATAAGTTAGTTAAATATTCACGCGAGGATATCACTACGGCTCAAGACTCTGAATTTATCATGCCTAAAAAACCTTTAAACTTATTAAAGAGTATTTTAGCAGGTAGTGAAGAAGATGTCACTATTGAATACAACGCCTCTAATGTGAAGTTTATTTTTGAAGATACTGAACTTACTTGCCGCTTAATTGATGGTAAATATCCAAACTACGAAGCCGTCATTCCTAAAGAAAATCCAAATATCTTACAGATTGAACGTCAGCAGTTTCTCAACACTGTAAAACGTGTTTCTATCTTCTCTAACAAAACTACTCACCAGGTTAAACTCAGTTTGGCTGGTTCTGAATTAAATATCTCTGCTGAGGATATTGATTTTAGCAACAAGGCTGAAGAACGCTTAACTTGTGATTACAAAGGTGATGATCTTAAAATAGGCTTTAACTCGCGTTTCTTAACCGAGATGCTTAACAATTTGAATTCTGATAGTGTTCAATTAGAAATGAGTATGCCTAACCGCGCCGGAATTTTAACTCCTCTCGACGGATTAGACGAGGGAGAAAAAGTACTCATGTTGGTTATGCCGGTAATGCTAAACAACTAGATTGCAGAAATTTCAGTTTATAAACTAGAGCCATTACAAGTTTTGTAATGGCTTTTTTTAAGCGCTATATCGGCTAAAAACGATAGTCTAGTTTTAAGAGTGCAATTCTCGGCAACAATCTATAGGTAGTTAATGTATGAGCAATATTGCTAATTGAGAATCTGGCAAAGCTATTGGTGTTCCATAAGTTTTTGCCTGAAATACCTATAGCTAATTTATCTTTAATCAAGACATATCGTACCTCAACATCCAAAAATGGATAAGATTTATCAACTTCTATACCTCCCAAATAGTAATGCTCTGCCTTTAGTTTTGCTGTCCATTTATCTGAAAAAGAAAAATATAAATCTAAAAAGCTAAAGTTATCCGTATAGCGTTTTGAATTATCCATTTTCACTCGGGAGGTCGTCCATTTTGTTCCTAAATGATAGTTGAAAATTCCGTCAAAATTAGAGCGTAATTCAATTCCGTACGTATAATTTACAGCCGTAACCTCTTGTAAAGGCGAGGCATTAACACGTGTTTTAAATGTGTTTTTAGTGTAACCTAAATTCAACTTAAGATTAGATTGTAAGCGCTTAAAATAATAATCAGCTTCAGTGTTAGCGGCTAAAAACGTGCGATTTTTAACGGCCACTTTTCTGGATAAAATATAATTTTGCTTAACCACGCGATCAACTGAAAGAAAATCGTAATCCCTATTGTAAATCAAATAGGTGTTTATAAAAAAGCGGTCACTCCAATTACCTAATTGATATCTAAACAGCAAGCGCGATGACATGAGTTGATCGTTTCCTCCTATTCCTTTAGAAAAAGTACGAAAATCAGTTAACACAAACCCGTCATACACCTCTAAAATTCCAACATTAGTCGTATTATAACTATATGAAGCCGTCACTTTGTGTGCTGTATTAATTTGCCAATCTAATTTTAATTTCGGCACCACATAAAAAGGTGTCTGAGTTGCAAGCTTAGAATTTGTATTTTTTAGTCGATTAACTATTTGATGTACAGAAAGATTTCCGGTTATCCCAACAGCCCCTACCTCCAACCTATATTTGCTTTTTACAAATAAATCATTGACTTGATAGCCGACATTGTTTTGGTAATCTTCTGGCATTCCTACCCGTTTATTGTCATTATACAAAGTAAAATCAGTCAACAACTCATCTTTTCTAAACGCATTTCCCAGCTGAAGTTCAAACAAGTTTCCATTGCTATAACGGTTCATAAAATGCGCATTAATACCGGCAAACCACATTGTATTAACGCTGTTTTGTTTTACACGATTTACACTGTCGTATTGAGGAAACAAATCGTATAACACAAATTTATCAACAGCGTAAGCTTGTGGTTTATCTTCATTTATAAATCGTCCTGTTATTAAAAGAGCTTTACGCTTATCTAGCTTATAGGTATAAACTGTTTTTTGATCAAATCGGTCACTTTGATGTTTTAAATTTTCGGTTGTTGGTAAGTTGTTAAACAATAAAGAAGAATGGTCTTGAAAATCTCCTCTACTATACTGTGTGGTAGCCTCCAAAATTTGATTTTTGGCAATTTTATAAGTCAAATCAATTTTTCCAAAAGCTATTTTTTTCTTTTGTTGTAAGTTATATTTTTCGGTGTTTAAAAATCCTGCATCATGCGTTTCTACCTGAGTCAATGAAGTTCTAAAAAAATCTGTTTTATCCCAATTAAAAAAGCCCATCGCTTTAATTTTTAAGTTATCAGACGGGCTAAAAATGGCATTAAGCGACACCAGTTTTGCATTGTTAAAATGCGTTTTACTTCTTTTTAAGCGCAAATAATCTGGCGTCAAATTTAAAAGTGTATGAGCCTCCTGTCCCTCACCAATATCTGCATTATTATCGAGCTCAGCTGGAGCGATTAAGTTTTCAATATCACCAATAGCATCAACACCTATGGTATTTAAATTAGTCAAAAAGTAGTATTTATTTTTTTGCCCAAAATTCATCAGATTAGCTTTGAGCTGATAAAAATTATCACGACCTACGCCGGCGTTTACATGACCAAACCAAATGCGTTTATATTGGTTTCCCAACTTTAAATTTAAAACAACTTCATTTGATTCTTCTATATTTTTGAGCAGTGGATTATCTGAATAATTATTGAAAACTTGTACTTCTTCAATTGGATAAGCTGGCATATTTTTAGACAACACCTTATAGCCTTTTCCAAAAAAATCATCACCATCAACCAAAAGTTTTCCGATTTCTTGTTGCCTCACCCTTATAGTTCCATCAGCACTAATGGCTATTCCAGGGATGGTTTTCAAAAGTTGTTCAACTGTTTGTTCAGTGCCGGTAGTATAAAATTTTGTTTTAAAAGAAACCGTATCCCCATCAATTCTCATCGGTAAATCAGCTTGGATAATAACCTCATCTAGATCAATACTCTTCTTTTGCAAAGCAACATTGACATTAGCCTTAAATTTATTAACCGTAAACCTCAAGTCTGTTGTTTTTGGAACATAACCAAGAGCTGTAACAGTCACTGTTAGCGCTTTCTTTTTATCGATTTTTAATTTATAGTTCCCTTTATCATCTGTATAATCAAATGCAATTATAGTTTGCGTACTATCCATAGCGATCACGTTAGCCGACACGATTGGCTTTGAACCATCGGTAACTAATCCCTGAACAACAGCTTGTGCAAAACCACTATTTTGGATGAGCATACAAACTAAAATAAAACAATACCTCAACCTTCTTCTGGTGCTTTTTCCCATTCAAATATTACTTCTCTACCTCTGTGTTTCTCTGATTTTACTATCTGCGCTCCTCTTCCTGCCAACTTTAATACCATACGATTCATTTTTTCATGACGAGCATTTTCTTTTTTGACAACAAATTTTTGCAATGACATTTTAGGCAGATCAGAAGGAAAAGTAAACGCTACGGGGTCAGTCGAGGTGTTTACGCTCGTCATAGTCCATGAAAATTTTTTACTGCTGTCATATATCTGCAATATAGCTCCTGGCAAGCCATTAAATTTCCACGGCCCAAGGCGTATAGGAATTGCTGTAGTAAACCAAGCTGTATAGGTTCGTCCTCGATAAGTAGTCGTTGCTTTATGGCACAAAAAATTAGAAACCTGTTTTGTATCTGAAGTCATAGTCCATTGCATTTTAGGGAAAGACTCATAATTCAAAACTCGCTTTTCACCTATATAATTAATATTATACAGTGTGTCTTGTTCAGGTTTGTATACTTGATAGCGTTTTCTATCGGTATGACTACCGCCTAAAAAAAAGGTTTGACTTACTGAGCCATCGTCTTCATTATGTTCTGTACTCCCCTTATTTTCAGTCATTTTTTCATAATAAAAAGAAGTACCTCCAGGGGTAATGGTCAACACCCCTTCTCTGTTCAATGAATTAAGACCTACTGTGTAATGCGCTACATAGGTTTGCGCCAATAGGAAGCTAGGCAAAAACAGGAACACATATATTATTTTATTTCTCATAATTAATTACAAAAGACTTACTACAACTAGATTTACTGCAGCAAGTCTTATTTTTTATACATTTAAAGCACATTACAACTATATAATACCGTATGTATAAATTAAATAGTCCAATTTCGACTTTGTCTCATTGCACTAGTAATTTATGAACCACAGTATTATACCTATAAAAAATATTTTAAATCGGACTAAAAAATAATTCTAATTGGTATAAAATGCTATTCACAAAAGTGTTAACTCGATTTTTAAGTATAACAACAGCAGCTTAGTTGTTCAAAATCTCATCACAACTAGAACCTTTGACCAAAACATAACGCGTCTCAGTTGTCCCATCTTCAAATACAAAAGTCAATTTCAGTAAACAATCAAAAAAGGCTTCATCGCTTACTAAATATGACGAATTATCTATTGAATTAAACGCATCTAAAATTTCAACAGATACTGATTTATTGCCAGTATTAGCAAAAGTCAATGTACACATTAGTGTAAAAATAATAATAAAACACTTCCTCATACCATGGAATAATTAAAAAATTATTAGATTTATATAAGTATAAGGGCACTTAAAAATCTGACGTAGACGATCTACTTTATCCCCTAATTATATGTGGGTTAAAAGAAAATAAAACTAACCTCAATAAAATTAGACTACTAATATATATATATACCAAAACAACAAAATATTTAGCTAATTATTTTGCAAAAAAAATAAAAACAGAAATAACGACATGAAGCAACTTCTATATTTACTCATCTTAATTTCAACTATAAGTTGTGCACAACAGCAAAAGAAAGCGAGCACGCAAACACCTATTTTGGCTACTCCTCAACAAACACCAACCACGCCAGAAGGCTACAAAACAGCATACTTTGCCAGTG
>CAYVJG010000032.1:0-34790 GCA_964451785.1 uncultured Flavobacteriaceae bacterium | reverse complement strand
AAACCTTTATACCAGTGTCAAATTTTACAGAAACTAAATGAATAACTCTATAAATTTGAATAAACGAGCACTAGTGTTAACAATCTTAAAGCTGAATAAAGCGGTGAAAAACTCTGACTATAATGGTGTTCTATTAATTAGTTAACATTTTTTAACTTAACAATAACCTTTTGTTTTGTTACAAAGTAGCATCTTTAGCGTCATAAGGTAAGATAGACTAAAAAAAATTAACATTTCCCATGAACGTATCCTTTGATCGATTCCGCTTTATAGGAGCAGGAATCCTCTTTTTGTTATTGTCGAGCTCGGTCTTGGCACAAGATTTTGAAATTACTGGTGTCATTACAGATTCTGTACAAACCCCATTATCAGCAGCTACCATATACGCTTCATCAGTGAAGGATAGTACGGTGATTAATTATACCATTAGTGAAGACGATGGTAAGTTTTCTTTAGAAGGAAAAACTAAGCAGGATCAAATTGATTTTTATATTTCATATACAGGATTTGCACCTTATCACAAGCGTTTGGATATTACACAATCAGTGGGAGTTATTGATCTAGGAACCTTGCGCTTAAAAGAGGCTTCAAATACCTTGGGGGAAGTATTAATTGAAGGGACAGCGCCACCAATTGTCTTAAAAAAAGATACCTTAGAGTTTAATGTGGATTCTTATCAAACTAAAGAAGACGCTACCTTAGAGGATTTACTTAAAAAGTTACCAGGTGTTACTGTTGATAACGATGGTACCATAAAAGTAAATGGGAAAGATATTACTAAGATTAAAATTAACGGGAAAGATTTTTTTGCAAACGACCCCAAAATCGCCACTAAAAATTTACCTAAAGATTTAATTGAAAAGGTGCAGGTGGTAGACAGTAAGACTAATGCGCAGGAGTTTACCGGAAAAGAAAGCGACTCAGATGATAAGATGATAAATCTTGTTATAAAAGAAGAAAATAACAAAGGTTTTTTTGCTAGAATGACTGCTGGAGGTGGTACAGATGATCGCTTTTCAATAAATGGAATAGCTAATTATTTTAAAGGCGACATGCGGTTGAGTGTTTTAGGGAGTTCTAATAATGTAAACTCTATAGGGTTTTCATTTGATGAGGTTTACGATGCCATGGGGCGCAGTGCTTTTTCAATTATGAATATGGGCGGTAACAATGGAATTACAAAATCGGATGCAGCAGGAGCAAACTTTGTAAATAGCTGGAATGATGACAAAATGGAGCTTAATGCTAATTATTTTTTCAATCGCGCCAGTACACACACAAAAACAGAAACTCAGCGCGAAAATATCTTGCCAGAACGCCGTTACTTTAATCACTCCATTAACACCTCAAAACAAGTTAACAACAATCATCGTGGCGATGTGCGCTTTGAATACGAACCTGATACAATGACACGTATTTCGATTCGCCCTCATATTACAGCTAATAACGGCTTTTCTCAGAGTGATGCGTTTACTGAATCAACAGAGGTTGATGGCACAATGATCAACAATTCAACATCTGAGAACCACAGTGAGGTCAGAGGAGTTGATTTTTCGAACCGATTTGATATTACTCGTAAATTTGGCACTAAAGGGGGCTATGTGGAATTAGGGTTTGACAACCAAAATAGTACACAAGACCAAACGCGTTCAAACTATACGTCACGCAATATTTATGATGATTTAGGGGTGTTAGAAAGTAACGAAGTGCAAGATCAGTTGATTGATGAAGAAACAACATCAAACGAATACACAATTGATGCCGAGGCGCGTATTCCTTTTTCAGAAGAATGGAAATTAGATTTAGAATATGAATTTACAACTTCAAAAAATCACAATAAACGCTTGATTTACGAAACAGATGATGTCAGTGGTATATACAATCAACTCAACGATTCTTTGAGTAGTGATTTTACTTCAAAAACCTTGAGACATCGCCCAAGTATAGGACTTGTCTATGAAGGTGAAGATTTGCGTATCAGTATTCTGGGAGGACTAGAAAGTGTGCGTATGAAAAATACAGAACAATTTAGTGATACGCATTTTGACAATACCTTTAATAATATGTTTGCTCGTTTTTATGCACGCTATAAAATTGACCGCATGAAATCAGTGTCCTTGCGCTATAGAAATTCGCGCAATATCCCTTCAATGATGCAATTACAACCCGTGACTAACCGATTAAATCCACTGAATATTGTAACCGGTAACCCTAATTTGACACCGAGTTTGTCAAATAATTTCTCACTTAATTTCTACAACTTTAATTTTAAAACCCATTACGGCATGTATGTGTATATGGGAGGAAATTACAATACAGATGATGTGGTGGCCCGAACAACAACTGATGAAAATTTAGTACGTACCACAACCTACACTAATATTGATGGTAACTATAATTTTTACGGAGGATTAGGTGTTCATAAAGAATTTAAATTTAGCGAAAAAGAAAGCCTAAAGCCACGCATAGGTGTGAGAGCTTCGATTCGCAAAAACAATGGCTATTCAAATGGCGTGAAGTATCATTCTAATACGTTTTCAGTTAGTCCTCGCCTTAGTTTAGAATACGATGTTACCGATGTTATCAATATTGAGCCTTCGTATAATATTTCATTTAATGAAGCGAAATACAGTTTAAATAGCACACGTAATCAAAGTTATGTCAACCATGACCTACGCTTGCGTATTACATCATATTGGCCAGAAAATTTTATTTTTGGCAATGATATCACCTATACCCACCTTGGGCAAACAGCTCCTGGATTCGATAGTGATTATGTGTTGTGGAATATGAGTTTAGGGTATAAACTTTGGGGAGGTGATGGCATTGTGAAAGTAAAAGTATTTGACTTGCTCAACCAAAATGTGTCTACACGACGTTATACCGGAGAAGATTATATTCAAGACATGAGCTCACTAGTCTTAAAACGCTATGCCATGTTGAGCTTTACCTATAAAATCAGCAAGTTTGGAGGTAAAGGCAAACGCAACCGTATGCATTTTAGAATGGATTAAAGAGAGAAAGTTCATGAACTTTCTTTACGGGTCAATCCTAGTTTATCAATGGATTGGTCTTGAAGACATCTCCATAGATACAGTTCATGAACTGTATCAAGGTTTCAATCCAAATTTATTGGCGAATAGGGATGAGAGACGCACGGTCGTGCGTCTTTTAGTTAAGAAAGAGGAGAAGATGAGAAGTGTCTTATCTCAAAATAGCTAAAATAAGTAGCAAATCTTCTAAAAGAAAAACGATAAGTTGTTAAAAATATGGTTATTTATGTTGATTGTTGTAAAAATAATATTTAAAACACATTAAAAGTTAATAATTTTCAACTCTTAGTGATTAAAAGTGGAAATTAGCTGAAAAAGTCTTAAATTTGCACGCAATTAAATTTAATTGCCATGATGTCAGATAATCAAAAAATGGTGGGAGAAGGTTTAACCTATGACGACGTCTTGCTCGTCCCTGCTTATTCAGAAGTACTCCCCCGAGAAGTCCGTCTCGAATCAAAATTTTCTAGAAATATTACCATCAACGTGCCTATTGTATCGGCGGCCATGGATACGGTTACTGAGTCAGGAATGGCTATTGCAATTGCACGCGAAGGTGGAATTGGAGTGTTACACAAAAACATGACCATTGAGCAACAAGCGTTGCACGTACGTAAAGTGAAACGCGCTGAAAGTGGAATGATCATTGATCCGATTACCCTTTCAGGAAAAGCTACCGTTCAAGATGCTAAAGATTCGATGGCAGAAAACCACATCGGTGGAATTCCTGTTGTTGATGCGGGTCAAAAATTGATTGGTATCGTCACCAATCGCGATTTGCGTTTTGAAAAAAATAACCAGCGCCCTATTTCAGAAGTGATGACTGCTGAAAATTTAGTGACTGTGGCTGAAGGAACTTCACTAAAAGAAGCCGAATCAATCTTACAAGAACACAAAATCGAAAAACTACCTGTAGTTGATCAAGACAATGTGTTAAAAGGCTTAATTACCTTTAGAGATATTACAAAATTGACGCAAAAACCACGTGCCAATAAAGACGAATATGGTCGTTTGCGTGTGGCAGCAGCCATCGGAGTTACTGCTGATGCAACTGAGCGTGCTGAAGCTTTGGTCAAGGCGCATGTTGACGCCTTAATTATCGATACGGCTCACGGACATTCTAAAGGAGTGATCGGAGTGTTGAAAGCTGTTAAAGAAGCCTTTCCGCAAGTAGATGTTGTCGTTGGAAATGTGGCTACAGCAGCAGCTGCTAAATATTTAGTTGAAGCTGGAGCTGACGCTGTAAAAGTCGGTATTGGTCCTGGATCAATTTGTACCACTCGTGTTGTTGCCGGAGTAGGATTTCCTCAATTTTCTGCCGTTATGGAAGTTGCCAAAGCTTTGAAAGGAACAGGTGTTCCCGTTATTGCTGATGGTGGTATTCGCTATACAGGTGATATTCCTAAAGCTTTAGGAGCAGGGGCTGATACCGTGATGTTAGGCTCATTATTGGCCGGTACTAAAGAAGCCCCAGGTGAAACCGTAATTTACGAAGGTAGAAAATACAAAACTTACCGTGGAATGGGATCTGTTGAAGCTATGCAAAAAGGCTCAAAAGACCGTTATTTCCAAGATATGGAGGCTGAAATTAAAAAATTAGTTCCTGAAGGTATTGTAGGACGCTTGCCTTATAAAGGAGAACTTGTGGAGAGTATGCACCAATTTATTGGCGGACTTCGTGCCGGAATGGGTTATTGTGGCGCTAAAGATGTGCCTACTTTGCAAGAAACGGCTCAATTTGTAAAAATTACAGCTTCTGGAATTAAAGAAAGTCACCCACACGATGTGACTATTACTAAAGAAGCTCCAAATTATTCTAGATAATTGAATAATTCTAGAAACACTATAGTTACAAATCTGTCGGTTATTTAGCCGGCAGATTTTTGCTGTAAAGTCGTAGGTGACTATAAATTTCCTTATTTTATTAATGCTATAATTTTTTTAAAGTGAAAGAGGTTTTAAAATACTTTCCGAATTTGACCCCACTGCAAATTCAGCAGTTTGAACAACTCAATGATTTGTATCAGGATTGGAATTTGAAAATTAATGTGGTATCGCGTAAAGATATTGACGAAATCTATTTACGCCACGTGCTGCACTCACTAGGGATTGCTAAAATACAAGCCTTTAATCCGGGAGCAAAAATTATGGATGTCGGTACCGGTGGCGGTTTTCCGGGCATTCCATTAGCTATTTTATTTCCGGAAACCGAATTTCACTTGGTCGATAGTATTGGTAAAAAAATTAAAGTAGTCAATGAAGTGGCTGAGGGACTTGAGTTAAAAAATGTAACGACTTATAATTGTCGTGTTGAAGCACTTAATCATCCGGGGATGTATGATTTTATTGTCAGTAGAGCCGTAGCGCAAATGGAATCTTTTGTGCGCTGGACTAAAGGTAAAATTGCTCGTAAAAGTCAACACGAACTTAAAAATGGTATTTTATACCTCAAAGGAGGCGATTTGTCTGAAGAACTCGCTAAGTATAAAACAGCTACAATTTATCCGCTTGCAGAGGTGTTTGACGAAGCTTTTTTTGAAACCAAAACAGTGGTGCATTTACCACAAAAATTTAAAGGCTAATATCGATTTAGTCATCTGGTAATTAAATTTAAAAAGCCTCTCCATTTTGGAGAGGCTTTTTTGTTGGTGTGCCCATCAATAATATTTTATACTAGTTACCGTTAATTGTTTTAATATTTTAATGTAAAACTAGATTAACTGTTAATTTGTATTTAAATTAGTCATCTGTAACCTTTAGGAACAATTAAATATGCAGCAAAATTGCACCAACCTCCAAGACCACACATCTGAGAATTCTCCTCCAGGAGTGCACTATTTATAATTCAGGTGTTATCACTTATAGTTTTACTGATGATTTGCCACAATGTGTGTTGGGAACGGAAGGCTTTGAAAAGTTGGCAGTAAAACTTTACCCAACCCCGGCTTACAGATAAGGTTTGTGTTGAGGGTTTAACTACAGCGGTTGAGTTTAGCCTTTATACCCTGACCGGAAAGCGTGTAAAACAGATCAGCTTAGTCCCTGAAAAAGAGCTGTAAGCCTTACTGCCTTAGAGTCGGGCTTGTATCTTTATAGCTTGTCAAGAGCGGGAAAAGTGGTGAAGTCGTCCCCAATCTTTTCTATTATCTTCTATTTGGGTAAAAATAGTCATTAATTTAGAGTTTATAAATAATCGTGTAAAATATTGATAAACAGTGTGATGTGTGAAAATTAAAACACATAAACAATCTTAAATCAAGCATTTAATTATTATTTTTTGAATAGTTATAGTGCGTTTGCCCTGTAAATTATTGGTAAATTCTCCGTTGACTAATAAATTGACTATCTTTGCAATGTTTTACAAAAAAGGGATGAGTGTGATATCTTATCCCTTTAAAATCATTATGTTATGAAGAAATCCATAATCTTATTTTGCGCTATTTTAGTAGCCGCTTTTAGTGTGTCATGCTCTGATGATGATAACACTCCTGTGCCAGAACCCGCTCAAGCAGAACTTGTAGGTAATTGGCAAATCGATACGGTAAAAATTACCAATTTTGTTGATGGTGGTTTTCCTGCTCCTGATGCTTGTATGATAAGCTATGTTTCTGGATATGAATTTAATGCTGATAATTCAGTGAAAGTCGCCTTGGTAGCAGGGCTTCCGTTTTCTGAAATGAGTAATCCTGATTACTGGGAATGGTCTGGTGATATTACCGATTTTACCATTACACAACTTAATCAAGCGATGCCGCCTTATAATTTTGGTATTGCGCCAACAAATGTAAAAGTTGAAGCTATAGATGACACTTGGGAAATGACCTTTTCAGCTGAATTAGCTAATGGAACAACTGCTGATTTTGTATTGACTAAAACAGAAGTTATTGATAACTCACAAAAAACAACTGTGGTCAACGCCGATGGTTCTGCTTATGAATGTAATCCTTTTGGCGGGCAATAGTCGTGTTTTAAACACCAATAAAAAACTCCTTCAAGCGCTATTTGAAGGAGTTTTCTATTTTTAGTTGATTCTATTGAGAAAAAGAACTCAAATTTTTGTTTAATACGGAAATGATTTTTAAAATAGACTAAATATTTTGTCGTTAAAATTTCAAAGGTCAAGGCAAAAAGCACAGGCATAGCCATAGCTATGACGAGCATTTATAACGCAGAGATTTGTAATTTTAACAGGAAGATTGGTCCATTTTGAATGTCACTTCCGTATAAATGCTAATTAGTCCACACAAAAGGCATTTTGCTAACCTTCATAGAATTGTCTATCACTTTAATTTCTAATTCGATAATATCTTTTAAGGCTGTATAATTGATTTTATCAGGATCATCACCGTGCTTGTGGTAATCGGGGTGGCCACCAGTGTGAAAGAACAGGACCGGAATATCTTTGTCGTAAAACGACGTTTGATCAGATCCGCCACGTCCGTCTTTACTCAAGTTAAACTTGACATCAGCTGTAATGTCTTCAAATATTGTTTTAAAAGCCGGACTCGTTCCATAACCGATAACAGCCACACCATTGTCAGGATTATAGCGGCCAATCATATCCATGTTAAGCATCCACAATACCTTGTCAAGTGAAATAGTAGGGTGACTGACAAAATATTCAGAACCCAACAAGCCTAATTCTTCAGCACTAAAAGCGATAAACAAAATGTTGTAATTTTCTGTAATTCCATTTTGTGAATAGTGTTTTGCTAAGGCGAGTAAGCCAGAAACACCTGAAGCATTGTCATCGGCACCGTTGTGTATTTTGCCGATGTTGTCTTCAGTGTCGTGAGAGTTGCCCAATTCGCCGTGACCAATGTGATCGTAATGCGCACCGATAACGATGGTCTTTTGTGCTCCATTGTCTAAAAATCCAATAATGTTTTCGGCTTTACGAATACTGTCTTTAACCTTTACGCGCGTTACTTTAGCTGTAAAAGGTTGACGATAGCGCTTTGTGCCTTTGGGTTCTAAACCGTATGCATTAAATTGTTTGATGATGTATTTACCTGCCTTTTTGAGTTGACGACTGCCGGTTTGTCGACCTTGCATCTTATCAGAGGCTAAATAGTGAATGGTCTCTTGTAAATTTTCTATAGAAACCTGTTGCGCTTGTGTAGGAAAAGACAAGCAAATGAATAAGACAAAATTTAAACAGTAGTTTTTCATCGTTAATCGAATTTTAAATAATAGCTGGCAATGTAGTGAAAAAGTACTTCTATTCTTGACGAATGAGCACTATAAAGCTAGTTTTATGCTAATAATGTCCAAAACGTTTTTCGGGAATCTCTGCAAAACCTTTGTATACTTTGTTCTTGAGCGATTTTAGTATTGAAGGGGTTGTTTTTAAAGGTTTTTCTTCTTTTGGCCTATCGAAAATTTATCGTAAAATTTGAAGTGAAAATACCGTAAAATTTTAGGCTGTTCGAGCTGGATGTATTTTTTATATTGAGCTGAATTTCAGTAGCGAGTTCCTAAAATTTAGGTATTGAACGATAAATTTAGATAAAGTTTCGTCAGCCTAGATTTTTTTGGTTCGTTTTTTCATCAATGGAAAAAATGAACAACATAAGCATTTAGGACAGAATTGGTTTTGTGTTATTCTATAGAAGGAACTACTGTAGCAAAGGCGTGTTTATCTCCTAAAAAAGCCATCGCTAAATAGGATTCATTTGGCGATGGCTTTTAAAAATAAATGGTAGTGGTATTTTTTGAAAACCAATTAGGCTTCTTTTGGAGAGCTTATCTTTTGTGAGTGATCAGGCACAAAACGCGCTACAACCATAGCGGCAACTGTACTGCCGGTGGCATTGAGAATAGTGCCAAGCGGATCGATTAAAGTACCTATGATCATCACAGCAGGAATAGCTTCTTGTGGTAAGTTATACGCTGAAATCATTAGCATCTCTCCAATGTAACCTCCGCTGGGAATACCGCCTTCAACCATACTGACAAAAATTGTAATTCCGATGGCCGTGAGTAAAGCTGAGGGCGTAAAGAAATCCCATCCCATCAATTGAAAAACCACATATATCTTGACAATAGACGAAATGGCTGATCCGTTTTTATGTAAAGCCGAGCTAATGCTGACCACAACGCTAGCTATTAAATCAGGAACGCCCATTTTGCGAGCGGCTTCAATATTAACCGGCATAGTGGCTAAGGTGCTACAAGTGCTAACGGCTGTAAAAGTGGGCAAAACATTGTTTTTCCAATAACGACGCGTGCCGCTAATTCCTCCAGCTACAAAGGCATAAAGTGAGTAAAAAACAAAGAAATAAAACAACCCGCCAAAGTAGTAAACACCTAGTGGTTTAGCGTAGAATCCGAATAACTGTGGCCCTATGGAGCCTACTTGATAAGCAATATAAGCACCTAGACCT
The DNA here is from genome assembly GCA_964451785.1 of uncultured Flavobacteriaceae bacterium. Classification (GTDB taxonomy): domain Bacteria; phylum Bacteroidota; class Bacteroidia; order Flavobacteriales; family Flavobacteriaceae; genus JAJYSO01. The sequence goes on along the minus strand of CAYVJG010000032.1, from coordinate 25,351 downwards.
ATGGGAGCTATCTTCATGATATAGTTGAGCAGGGCAATCATAGCTTCGTTTCCGCCGTTTAAAAATTGCTTGAAAACACCAATTTTTTCTTGAGGAACTCTGCGAATAGCTAAACCGAGTAGTAAGGAAAACACTAACATCGGTAGCATATTTTCACGTGAGAGGAGCTGATAAAATTCGCCAACCGTGAAAAATTCAACTATCTTTTCGCCCCAAGTTGTAGAGCTTTCCATGTGTAGTGGTAGTTGGGCGGCCAAGTCAAATCCCGGCGACTCAATAGGGAAGAGGTAAAAAACACCTATTGTATAAAGCGCTGCAATGACAATAAAACTTAAAAAGGTAATCGCCATGACAAATAAAATACGCCCTAGCTTCCCTTGTTGTTCAATATTTGCTATTGAAGTCACTACCGCAAAAAAGACTAATGGGATAACTGTGATAAATAATAAATTTAAAAAGATATCTCCAATGGGCTTGAGGTAATCGACAACACCAGGAAAAAATACTCCAATAATGCTTCCTACGCTGATTCCGGTCATTAATAAAATGAGACTGGAATAACTTTTCCAAAGACTTACTTTTTCTGTTTGCATGCTATAGTTTAATAGGGCGGCAAAGGTATAGATTTACTGTTTAATAGTATAGTAATTTAGTAGGATTAAAATAACAGCTATTACTTTGCTAAAATTGAGGTATTGCAAAACTAAAGTTATGTATTTTTTTGATAAGATCTGTTTTTTGTTAGCAATGTTTTTGAATAAAGATTACAATATTGAGAAAAAGGCAATCTTATTGTGCTGTTAAAAACATTAAATTTACATAAAACCTATAAAAATGAAGGCAGATTAAACTTAATTAGACGCGGTTTAAAATAATTTTTTGAGTTTATGGATTTTGTTATACATTTGCATACCAAACGGTCGGTTTATGAATAAAACTACAAAAGAACATATTTTAGAAGTTTCTTTTTTGCTTTTTCTGCAAAAGAGCTATAAGGCAGTGACACTTAAAGAGATTGTAGAAAAGGCAGGGGTATCTAAAGGGGCTTTCTATCACTATTTTAAAAGCAAAAAAGAGCTTTTTGAAGAAGTGGTCACACATTTTTATTTACAAATGTGTACACAAAATTTTGAGGCTTATGACCAACGCTCGTTGAAGTTGTTTTACAAAGATGTACTCGTTAATATTGAAAAAGAATTTCTTTCATTACGACAAATTCAAAATGAAGAGCTCAAATTTAACATTAATGACTTTTTATTAATTTCAGAAGCGATAAAACTTTTGCCGCGATTTAAGGCCATGATGATTGAACAACACCGCACAGAATTTATCTATTGGAAAACGGCAATAACTAAAGCTAAACAAAAAGGTGAAATAAAATCATCAGTTGATGTTGAAATGGCCGCTAAAACGTTTATTTATCTCGGTGATGGCCATGGCGTAAATAGCCTGTTTAAGGCTGATAATTGTACTCCTGATAAACTAGTCGAAGAAATCATTACGCTATACGATGCCTATTATGAGGTGTTAAAAAGCTAATTTTTTCTAAAATTCATTATATTTATAGTCTTAATTAAAATGGCAACAACTTTACAATACCTTATAAATAACACATCAAAAGGCTCTGTGTACAGATTGCAACTGGAGTTACAGAAGAAATTAGCTGACTTTGTTATTCAATTAAAAGAAGAAAAAGAATCATACATCCTCCTATTGAGAGGAAATCGAGAAGTAACACAATTAGTGCAGCAAATTTTTGACGACGCGCACATAACTTATAATCAATTAGAATTAGAACCTCAATTAGTAACACTTTAAATAATAACTTATGGATTATTATGACGCTCCCATAATTACACAGCAAGGTGTTGTTCATAACCCTATTACACAAGTTTTTGAAGCAATGTGTAATCCTAAGCTTGTGGCTCATATGTGGTTGGCAAACTCAGATGACCCTATTGTAGAGGGGCAAACTGTTCGATTAAAATGGCCTTTTACAGATGAAGTACAGACTATTGTTGTACAGAAAATTGTACCTCATAAAATAATTTCAACGCTTTGGATAGATTCAAATACTGTGGTTGATTATCACTTCTTTTCACTAGACGATGAGCGTACATTGGTGAGCTTGACAGCACATAACTTTGATGAGCAGGCTGTAGATTTTACGCGTATTTTTGATGAAACAAGACAAGCTTTTCAAATAGCATTAGTGGCCTTAAAGGAATATTTTGTCAAACGCTTTGTTGCTTAAAATATTATATAAAGTACTTTTTAATAACTGTGATTAAGTAGAAGACGACCGAATTTTAGCGTAAAGTGAAACAGTGTCTTGAATCCGATAAATCACAGTAGCTCCTAGCTTTAAAAAACCCCCTGCTTTATGTATGAACACAAAACAAGGGGCACCCTAAAATACTAATGCAAATTTGAACTAGTCAATTGTTTTCCTGTTGTCATAAGAGCGCGTATCGATGAGCTTGTTATAAGGATCTATACCTACTTCAATCGGCTTTTTATCTACTTTTATAGAGAAGTGATTTTGGATAGAATCAATTCTTACTTTCTTTAAATACAATACCGAATTTGTAGATTCTCCTTCTTTGGGCTTTCCAAAAATGCCAACTTCTATATAGTCATTCAGTGGTAACGAGTAAATAGTGTCTTGATCTTTATTCACCAAGCGCAATGAATCTTTTGCGCCATTGCTGTAGAGATGTTTTCCTTTTCCATCAGTCCTGTATTTACTAACAAGTGCCGTGATGTCAACTTGATACTGACCATTGTCTAACGGCTTAGCCGAAGTTTTTGTGATTTTATTGTCGTAAAGTGTGATGGTTTTAAACATGTCTTTAATCAAGTATTGCAAAGAATCAGGAGTCACTGCTTTAATGTCGGCAACGAGTTGTTCTGCCGTAGGGTAGGGCGCCGACTTGAAGGCGTGTTTGGCTATAAATTGACTGAGTACAGCATTTAGTTTTGATTCACCTAAATAATCACTGAGGGCATAAAACACTAATGAGCCTTTGTTGTAGTGAATGTATTGTTGATTTTCATTATACATCAAAGCTTGTTCTTTTTGACTTTCTCTTTTACGCCCCGAGAGGTAGCTGTCTAAAGATTCTTTTAAGAATTTTCGCATCTGTCCTTTTCCGTATTTGTGCTCCAATACTTTTAAAGCACTGTACTCTGCTAAACTCTCTGACAGTACTGTAGCGCCTTGCACCTCAGCCCCAATCACTTGATGTGCCCACCATTGATGAGCTACTTCATGTGCCGTGACATAAAAAGGATAATCTACCGCCTCTTGATCAGTCGTATCAACATCTGCTATAAAACCTATGGCTTCAGAAAAAGGAATGGTATTGGCAAAAGATTGCGCAAAGCTGCCTTGAGTGTTAGGAAATTCAATAATCCGTAGCTGTTTAAACTGGTAAGGACTGTAGGCTTTTTCATAATAAGTCAGGGCATGTTTTATACCGCTGATCATTCTATCTAAATTGTAGTCGTGACTTTTGTGATAGTAAATTGCTATAGCAATATCCTTATAATGATCGCGCTTCACTTGATAACGTGCTGAATTGTAAGCGTAAAAATTCAGCATTTTTTGATTCATTTTATAATGAAAATAACGACGATTATTTTCGGTCCAACTCTTTTGCAATTTTCCCGGAGCAATTGCTATCTGGTCTGCCGCAGTACTTACAGTCGTTTCAAAATTAATCCAATCGGCATCATTGCTGATATAAGTGTTTTGTAGTGCAGCTGTGTCACTAGGGCTAGGCATTCGCGGTTGCTCAGGAAGTCCATATTTTTTGCGAACCTCGTTATTGCTAATCTCAAATTCACTTTGATACCCCAAACCCGGAAAAAGACGACTGTTGATAAAGGTGCCGTTGTGTAAAACCGGAGAATTGCTTTGCAAAAGGGTGTTGGGATAATTTTGCATATCAAACTGCATTACCGCGCTATCTCCTGGCTGTAGAGGTTCGTTAAATTCGTAAAAAGCTAAATTGTTTAAACTGTCTCTTTTGATAAAGTGTGCGCTGGCAATCTGAAAATTCGTTTTGTAAGATGAATTATAATTAATCAATAAGGTATCTACAGGTGCAGTCGATTTATTAGTGAGTACAAAAGTACCTTTAGCTTTAAAATCACGCGTTTTAGGATATAAATCTAATTTGATTTTGACACTTGTCAATCGCGGCAAATTTAAATCGGCATAATGCTTATACTGTTTTTCATAATTAACGCGCATCTGTTCTCTTTCTTTATGCGAATAGTAATCATTGGCAATAGTGTTGTCGTAATAGATATAACCTCCAAGTCCCAAAAATCCAATTAAACACAGGAGGGAAGGAAGAACGACAACCGTTTTAGCACGTTGGCGCGCAAGCTTAAATCGCTCTTTAAATTTAAACAGACCTCTGCGCCAAAATAATAAGGTTAATCCACTGATAAATCCAATAAATAGCAACCAATAAAGCACATAAACATAATAGATTTTTAGTCCAAAACCAAAACCATTCATATCCGAATAGCCGGGAGTAGGCAGGCGGTTGAAAAAGAAAATATCTTGCTCGATACCCAATTTTGATAGCATTCCTCTAAAAATATAAAAGGCAAACAGCAATACAAATCCGATGATGTAGTTTTTGAATAAGGTTTGTACGGCTAAGGCTAAACCGGCCCAAATGATAAAGGAAAGCCAGCTTAAACCGTATAAGGTTTGTAAATATAAGCCCAATTCAAAATGGTAATACCCGTGATAAATTTGGATGGATACACCACAAGCTATCACGACCAGTAGCAATAGGGCTTGCATGATAATAAGCGCAAAATATTTAGAGATGAACAACACCCAATTAGGAACCGGTGTAGAATGAATGAGCAAATTCATATTCGCAATTTTGCTGTGATGTACCAGTAAGCCCGCGCCTAAAAAGGTCAATACAATAACGATAATTGTAAAAGTTCCACCCGGAATTTGGAGCATAATTCGCGTTTCAGGATAAACAGCTGTGCCATAGAGCATGGTGATAACACTAGAAACACTGATAATCATCAAAATTCCTAAGCCTACTAAAATCATAAAGACTTTATTTTTGATGAGGTAGAAACAATCGAGCTTTGTGAAATTGAAGACATTATTCCAATGTGCCTTAAAGCTAAAATCGTAGTTTACTTTAGGAAGCTTAAAACGTTTAATCCCAATAGGAACTGTAGTTTGCCGATGAGAAGTCACCGCGCGTTTCCACGGCCAATGCCACTGTAAACCTTGTTGATGAAATTTGAACAACTTGTGCGTTAACCCCATGAAAATAATACTCACGCCTAACCAAATCAATCGGTTGATGACCACCCATTTCTCTAAAGGTAAATTTTGGGTGTTAAAATCGTGTACAGTCCAATATTGGGTGTAATAATCTAAAGCTTCTCCTCCTGTAGGGTCGAGTAGAGCCCCCAATATGCGATTGTCCATATCGGCGGTTAAGCCACTGACAAGTCCCTGAATAATTAAAACAGCTAAAACAGTCGCAAATCCGGCATACAAGCTGCGCGAAAGGGTGGTGATTGCAAAAACAATAACCCCCATAAATAGCAGGTTAGGAATAATACTGTAGAGGTAAATTTGCACATAACTCCACCAGTGATTAGCGCCTAGTAACTCAGGATTTCCCCAAGGTAATACAGAACCTATATACAAGCCTAAACCAATGGCAAAGCAAATGAGCAAACTGATGCTGAATGCACTAAAAAACTTACCGATTAAATAATCTGTTTTGGTAAATGGATAAGCGTATAAAATGTGATGGACATTGTGTTTATAATCCCGATATATGGATGACCCGATAATGGCAGGAAATAAAAAATATAACAACTGACTCAGTCCGAGGATGAATTGATTAAGAGCATAAGCCGAATTGGATATTGTCGCTGAAGAGGTGGTGACAGTAACACTATCAAATACGCCAATTGCACTGGCCATTCCAAAAAGCGATAACCCAAAGAAGAGCGCGGTATAAATGTAAAAAGGCCATGATTTTATCCAGCGTTTAAACTCAAATGCAAAAATTTGTGTCCACATAGTTACAGAGATTTAAGCGCTACAAAATAAACATCCTCTAAACTCGGTTCGGCTACCTCAAAACTTTGATCGGTCAGATTATCTTCTGAATACACCCGAAGTTTTAAATTGTTGTCTTGCGTGAAATTACGAGAGAGAACTTGGTGATTTTCCAATAGCTGATCAACTTCATCTGAGGTTGTGGTGCAAGTCCATATTTTGTGTTGTAAATTTTGTTTAGCTTCTTGTGGAGTGCTGTGAATCAAAATTTTTCCGCCGTTTAAAACCGCCATTTTATGACACAATTCCTGTACATCATCAACGATATGTGTTGAAAATATCACCGTATTATTATTGCCAATTTCACGAAGTACATTTAAAAATCTGTGACGCTCCGCCGGATCTAATCCGGCTGTTGGCTCATCAACAATAATAAGTTTAGGGTCGTTGAGCAGTAATTGTGCAATGCCAAAACGCTGCTTCATCCCGCCTGAATAGCCACTGACACTTTTTTTGCGCACGTCATATAAATTCGTAATTTCCAGTACGCGATCAACCATTATTCCGCGTTCTTTTGCTGATGAAATGCCTTTGAGACGTGCAAAATAATCTAACAAATTAGCGGCTGATATTTTAGGGTACACCCCAAAATCTTGAGGGAGATAGCCTAAAATTTTTCTAAACTTCATCTGTGATGACAGAATGTCTAAATCACCAAAATGAAGTTCACCAGAATCTGGCGCTTGCAAGGTGGCAATGGTGCGCATTAAGGTTGATTTCCCTGCGCCGTTAGGCCCCAGTAAACCAAACATACCTTTGTCTATAGTTAAGCTGAGGTCAGCCAAGGCTTGTACACCGTTTTTATACGTTTTGTTGAGGTTGTTGATGGTCAATTGCATAAACAGAAGTTTTGATGAGCTGTTTATGTTGGTGACGACTAAAAGCTTAATTTGTTACAGAAGCTATAAAGAAATCAAAAAATCAGAAGAATTAAGTCTTCTGTGTAACCCGAAATCAGTACTGTTTCCTTGAAAATGTTAACAAAACGAGTTTGTGCTTACTGTTAAATGGATTTGGAACTCGTTAGCTTTATCCTTAACAGATAACTATTGTATATCGCTATCAGGTCAATTTAGTGTCAACTGTTTTTCTTACTTTTCAAGATATGATGAGTTGCGTGTATAGCTCTATTATACCAATTAGAATTATTTTTAGTCCAATTTATAATATCTTTTGTAGGTATAATACCGTGGGCCATAAATTACTAGTACAATGAGACAAAGTCGAAATTGGACTATTTAATTTATCCATACGGTATTAGTTTTGGTCTAATAAATAATCAACTAAATCCTCTTCTTTACCCAAGTTTAATTTTTGCTTTAACCGGTATTTGGTCATCCGAACACTTTTAGGAGCCACGTGCATCAATTCGGCTATTTGTTTGGTGGAGAGCTTCATATAAAAATAGGCGCAGTATTTTAAATCGAGTTGGGTTAATTTTTTGTCCGCCTTTTCTTGTAGGCGATTAAAAAACTCTGGGTGCAGCTCGTTGAGTTCTTTACGGATATCTTCAAAATTTTCATCAATGCGCAACTCATCTTTGAGGATGCGATCAAGTTGTTTGGTCGATTTACTGTCGGCTACTTTTGCTAAACGTTCTTTGAGATTTTGCAACAACTCATTCTTGTGTTCCACCTGCAGCGCCCCGGCCATGACTTCTTTCTGTAGGTTTTCTTTCTGACTTTGTATTAATTCCTGTTCAGCTTGTAATCGGGCGGTTTCTTCTGTTTTCAATTGCTCGCGTTGGCGGGCGTATTTTAGTTTAAAGCGATAAGCGATGAATAGCGCAAGCAATAAGACAATCGCAATAGCGGCTATGGTGATGTAGAGCTGTGTTTTCTGTTTTTGAAAAGCATTGCGTTCCTGTAGTCGGCGTAAAGCTTCTTCCTTTTTTTGGGCCTGATATTTAGCTTCCAAACGCTGAATCGTCTGATTTTGACGTTTGTCAAAAATATGTTTATAGTACTGAAAAAAGGTTTTCTGATCGGCTAAAGCTTGCTGATAATCGCCTTGTTTTTCGTTGACCTTGGCCAGGAGCTGATAAATATTCTTGCTGGCATAATAATTTTTAGAATCTGAAGAATCAAGCTGTGCTTTGGCCTCTTCTAAAATCCGTTCAGCTTTATCCAAATCGCCTGTTTTGAAGCTGATACGAGCAATTGTTTGATAGGTATTTGCTATAGCTATTTCAGCATCGGCTTCTGTGGCAATCTTTAACGCCAGATTGAGTTTGCTTTCAATCGAATCGATATATGACACCGGATAATATTCGGCATAAATATTGGCGAGATTGAGCGCCGAAAGCACCACTACAGGTGGAAACTTCATCCAGCCGTGGTAGTTGCGATACACCGCAATGGAATTTTGATAGGCGGTGATGGCTGAATCTAATAACTTTTTGTCGTCATTTTTCCAGAAATTGTCGAGCTGAAGACTGCCATTGATTTGCCAACAAGCCGCAATCATGTTGTAATTCCCACTTTGTTTCGCCCTTTTTAAGGCCAATTGGGCATAATGACGAGCGGTTTCAAAATCTTCTCGTTCTGCATAAACGCCGTACAGATGGTAATAAATACTGGCTTGGTAATAAGCACCATCCGGACTTTGCAGGTAACCCAAAGCTTTTTGCCAAAGTTTAACCGCTTCACTTTGCTCATTGCGCATACTATAAATATGTGCTTTTTTACTCCAGGCATAACCGCGCATCAAAGGCGAAGCGAGTTCAGAAAAATCTAGGGCTTTATTTACCGCAATTAGCGCTGTAGAATCTTTGCCTTGTATAATCTCAATATTCGATTTTACCGCCCAAATATAGGTCTTGGCATCAGCATCTGTAGATTGCACACTCAAGCTTATGGCTTTTTGAATAGTGTGTTCAGCTTTTTCGGTATCGTTATAGGAATAGACATTCGCCAATCGGCCTAAAGTGAATACTTGTTCTGAAATTCCTATTTTAGGTTGTTTTAAGGCCTGCTGTAGGGAGTCAATTAATTTTTCTTGTGCTGTGGCCGTGCAAGATAGCAGACAAAAACTCCCGACAAGGAAGAATAAAGAGAACGATTTTTTCATAATGATTTTTGGTTGACACAAAGATAAGTGTTCTTATAGGAATGGTATTGAATTGTAATGGTGTTATTGTGAGTTGGTTATGGGGTTGTAGTCACTTTGTAGACGCTCTTAAATATACGTGTAGCCATTTAGTAGAGAAGAAACTTATGGCTGAGAACGTAAAGTCATTCATCTTTGTAGTGTAAATGATTTTATAAATTTTTAAAGCTCTTAATAGTGAAAAATATACATCAATTAAGTAGACTCTGTTCAGTTATCTTAGCCACTTTTCTATTGATGAGTTGCAGCCAAGGCGCGCAAAATTTGAAAACCTATCACAACAATTTGATGCGTTTGCTCAATCAAAACAGCAAAGATATGCAGGCGATGAATGCGGCAATGACCAATGGAGATTTTGAAAAAGCAGAGGAAGTGCGGCAAACTTGGGCTCAACACCTTAAATCAGCTATTGCCCAAACAGACGAAATGCCGGCATTCAAGGGCGATGATACCTTTAAAAATGTGGTTTTAGAAGGATTGAAAAGTTACCGGGATATTGTTCAAAATGCATACGTTGATTTAATTAAAATCAGAAAGACTGGCGATGGCAGTTCGGCAATTAAAGAAGCTGACTTGCTAAAAAAGATTAACCAAACCTTCTCAAAGACGGCTCAAACCATCAATCAGGCAGCAGTCAATTTTAGGACTAAGCACCAGCAACGAGGCTAATCTACTGAAGCTTATCTGAAACAACAAAATGCACTGCCAAAATTAAAAGTTTATCCATAGGCAACCAACTATGAAAGCAAAACCACTACATACAAAACGAAAATCCGTTGTTTTTCTATGGGGTTTCCTTTTGTTGTCTTTCACGGTTCTGGCGCAGAAAAAAACCGACTGCCATTGTCCAAAAACGCTGATGGCTGGTACTAAAACTGACACTGTTTTTTCGTTTGCCAACGGAAAAACCATTGCGTTATGTGGTTATAAAAACACTCGTTTTCAACCTGTAACTTATTCCGAATTTGTCTTGGCGGAATGTGGGAAAGATTCGATTATCGGGTCTTGGGGCGCCACTTCCAATTGCCGTTTTGAAATGAAGGAAGATACCTTAAGGGTGAAAACAATGGTATATTTGCCGACAGGAAAACAGTTTGCATTTCAACTCACGCCCTGGCGAGTGGATAATATTTATTTTAAAAACAATCAAACCGTGAGAAAATATGGGATAAGCAAAGAATTACCAACTTACTCACCAGCTGAAATTCATCAGGTCTTGCAGGCTTATGAAACATTGAATCCCGCTCCCGAAAAGGGAGAAGAGAATATTGATATCGCTGCAAAATTGCTGATGGCTACCATTTCGGGAAGCCATAAAGCGCGGGGATATTTTGAAGAATTTCCCAATAAGGTAAACGGCTTAGGGGCTCATTTATCGGAGATTTACGACCGCTATCAGGATATGTTGAACTTGTGGAGGAATACGAAAAATAAATAGTTATGAAAAAAGTATTTATTTACTTGTTGTTAATGCTGTGTTTCGCTCCTTCATTGCACGCACAAGAAAAATCGGTGCTACAAAATGCTGCGCAGCAGTGTTGGCAGGGCAAGCTCGGCGAAAACATTCCGGTGTTCTTGCATTTTCAGAAACACAAAAATTTAATTGTAGGTGAAATAACCTATCTCAATACAAAAGCCAAGAAACCTATTCCTTTAATTGGTAGAAAATATAGCAGGAGCGGCTTACTTTATTTAAACGAATTCACAGAAGGTGGTATTATAACAGGCGTTTGGATGCTTACCCCACAAGGCGACAGCCTCACAGGACATTGGTATGCGCCTTATTCTGATGAGCAATATCGAGTAGCTGTTGTAAAACAAGATACGCTTATGCCATCTCTGTCGATTTCTACTCATTCACAGCATATTTCCGGTGAATATGAATATCACTATGGCGAAAAAGGACCACAAGGCACCTGGCGCATCAAACGACTAGATGAGCATCACATCACCATTAAAGCCAGTGCGGTAACCTCTGCACCAGCGCACAATCTAGCTTATGTTTCTACTGATACGGTGCGTATTGATAACCATCAGTTTGTGTATAAAGTGGGCATGGACTCAGATTGTAAAATTGTGATGAAAGGAACTTTCTACAAAGACTTTTTGGAGGTCAACTACATCAATGATGAGCCCTGCCGCTATTATTTCGGCCACAACGCCACTTTAGAAGGAATTTTTTATAAAATAGAAGACGAATAAATTAAAATGAAGACTCAAAAATTTACATTTTACCCGGTTACTATAAAATACACCATTCGACTGATTGCTTGGTTGTTCATCGGACTCGTGCCGCTTATTGCTTCGGTTTTTATTTTAGATGAAATCGATGAGGACTTGATATTCCCTATTTCCGGGAGCCTGGGTCTCATATATTTCGGCGGGATGATTTATATCATTGTCAAGGCGATTAAAGCCAATAAAAACAAGGTAGAAGTAATTGAATTTTTTGAAGGCGGTTTCCATTCTAAACAGTTTGGCGAAATTCGTTTTCAAGACATAGCCGACTACCGTGTATTTTCGGGCTTTACCCGGATAAATATGGACAAACCGGCCCCCTCGATGAAAATAAGATTGAAAAACGGACGAAAAATTCGTTTTGATTTAAACATCAGGGAGTATAACAAAGAAATACACACCTATTTGGCCTTTATTGATGCTTTTGTCATCGCAATGGCTCCGGAAAAGGAATCGGATTCTATTACGGAGCATTTCGGTGCGTCTTCTTCTTCGAAATTTGATGGTAAAACACACCATCAAAAAGCCGAAGACCAAAAACGGAATTATGAAGAAGCCAGTGAAAATCTGCAAAAAGCAAAGAAGCGAACAGGGCGCAAAATTGCCATTCCTGTCTCTTTAGCGGTTGGAATATTGATTTTTGCCCGCACCTGTATTCCCGATATTGCCGAAAAGTTTAAAGATCGCCCGATTCGTGATATGCGACAGTACACCAATCAACGCTTCGATACGCAGAAAAACCGCATACGAGAGGTGATGAAAGGCAAAGGCAGCGTCTTTCTATTTACCAATGACAGTACGGCGAGGGCACAACTTTATCCCAATTTACCAACAGATAGTAACAATTATAATACCGGCATTCTGATGTTTCAAAAAGCAAATTTTGCTGATAAAGTAGAAAAATTTCTACAACACGAAGATTCCTTGGGCTATAGTACAATGGTGGTCTTGCCTCAAACACAATTTATACAAAGCGCACGTTTTGGATTGCCTGAAGGCGAAGATTATAATTACTTGTATTTTACGGTGTATGACAGTCAAAACCAATTGCCCAAAAGAACGACAACCGTCACTCCCAATACGCAGCAAAAAATGCGCATAAGTTGGGGTGTGGCTTATAAAGAGAGCGACTCATTACCGGCAAGAATCAACAATGCTTTTCCGAGTTTAAAACAATTTGGTAAAATTTTCGACACGGTAAAAGGCTTCAAATTGTACGTCACCGCTGCAAAATGCAATGGAATGACCCAAGCAGAATTTGAACAAGCTGTGAAAGTCATCAAAGAAATTTTGACGAAGAATAAAGTCGATATGAGTAAATTTAAAACTGAAAATTTCAATAAAACCAGATGGTGAAATTAATGAATAGTCCGATGCGTAACTCAAAAATCACATTCATCACACTCCTCTTGTTCAGTGGTTTTATAGCACAAGCACAAACCAGACTGGACAAGGTACGACTAAATTTACCGCAGGAATATGAGTGGACAAAACAGTTGGATCGATTTAAAAATGATTCCACCGTGAGGATACAAGGCTGGTTTGTTGAAAACGATCAGGGACAGAAGGTGAAGGCGGCTATCCTACTCAGCGTAGATAGAGCCAAAAACAAGCTGAGTTTTCAAGAGATTGTAAATAAAAGATTACATCCCCAAAAAGATGGAAAGAAAGTCTCATTACTTGAAAAGGGGAAGACTTCTGACGGTTATCCTTTTGCGCTTTTTAAGGTGTTGAAACCTAATAAATACAAAAAAGGACCGGGGTCATACTTGGTAGCTTTTGTCGAGACGAAAACAACTTTCCATTCGCTATCGCTGCGGTCTTCAAAATCGAAGTTGCCTGATGATTTGGTTGCCCGCTGGAGTACCATCCTTAAAAACCCGATCATTGCTCCGGTTTCGGCGAGCAATAGCAGCACGGCCAAAAAGTCGAAAAACCGTATTAAAGCCCATAAGTCTGACGCGACCTACTATTGGACTGGGTTTATGCAACAAAGTAAAGATGAAAAGACGCCTGTGATCGTGCAATATCATAAATACGACTCCTTATCCGGACGCTATCATAAACAATTGATTGTTGGTTCTATTAATTATCCAACGCTATCGGAACCCCATAAAATCATTGGCTATATCCAAAACCAACGAGATGCTTCGCTCCATTTATACGAGTTTACCGATTCCGGTGAAGTGATTCAAAAACTAATGACCGGTACCAACGGCCAAAAAATGGCAGGCTACCTGATTCACCCGGCCGAGGATGGTATTGCCGGTGCGATAAAATTGAGTCGAGAAGACACCAGTACCGTTGCTACTGAAGTTCAGGTTAAAAATGACCGTATTTTTGGTAAATATAGATATAGTTTTGACCAAGGAAAAATAACCAGTCAGATGACGGTTCAAAAAAATGCCGACGGCAGCGTGCGACTTACAATACACACAATCGAGAGCGACAGTTATCGCTCCTATTTTATCCGAGAGGAAAGTCTGACCTTAAACAATCAACAACTTAACTTTAAGGCAAAATTGATGGGCACTTCAACGAAATTGGCTATGCAAATCCGATTCTTCAAGGGTTTTGCCCGTGTAATTTTTACAGAATTGACCCCGCGTTACGATCATAAATATGGGACGCAGGCCTCTTTAGCCGGATTTTACTATAAAATTAAATAAGCAACAGCAGTACGTATGCTATAAGAACATTACCATCTGTAGAGTAGGTTGATTTGCGATTTGAATCCGCCATAATAATAGCCTTTAAAAAAAGAAAAATGACTTTTTTGAAAAATATATTCCGTTCTGCTAAAAATTCAAATGGCGAAGTCAAAATTATTGATGGAACTACCATAAAATCAACCGGGGAGCACTGGGTGTATAATTGTGAATTTGATCTGAACAAGGCAGAATATGCTTATCTCGTGATCAACGCGCGTTTGGAAAGCTATTTGTTTGTAATGACAGCCAATTCGTCGCGGCAAAATCACATTGCAACAACCTATAAAGGTTTTCAAGACGTATATCGTCGGCTTTCGGAAAAGTATGGCTTTGCTGATGATTTGTTTGAGAAATACGTCGATGCCAAAGCGCCCTTAAAAGTCTGTATTTGGCGAAAAAAATACAAACAGAACTATTCAATTTTAAAAGAAACACATTCAGCTATAACGGAGGGATTTGAAATTCAATCGCCCGAAAAAGAATTTATTGCTTGGGATTTGCCACTGGAAGAATTGCGAACAAAAAACGGAGTGCAAATCAAACCGAATGCCTTTGGAAGCAAAACCCTGGATTTTGACTATCCCGTTCGTATTGGCAGTGTGATTCTGGAAAATATGCAAGCCATCATCCACAAAAACAGGGAAGATATTCCGGTCTTGCATTTTCATACCAAGTGTTATGCGGCAACCAATACCGACCAAAGCTACCGGGAACTCAAAAATCATTTTATTGAAGCGGTTGGTTTACAACCCGGTCGTGGTTGGGATCGCGACGATCAAAAACACACACCTTTTGAGTTGCGGGGAATGAACCTCAGTATTTGCTATACCTACGATAGCGAATATGGATTTGAAGCCGGATATACCTCATTTACTATTGAAAATAACAGAGATTATCCTGCAGTTTTAGTGAATGAAATCTACGAGCAAAAAATGGCGATCAGCGACTATCAGGTATTGCAAAATGACATTTACATCGCCGGCGATTATAAAAAAGACGCACAAATAAAAAGACGGCCGCCAAAATTAACCGAATTATGCGGTGAAAAACCGCTGATTTGGCGAGACGATAACAACCAAAAGATAGGCTTTGCAAACGGACGTTTTGCCAAGATTTATGAGGCTGATAAAATTGAAAAAATATACATTCAAAACACCTTTCCGGCCAGAGGAGCCGGTCGTGCCGATTTGGAAATTCTGTTACAAGGAGAAGAACATAGACGGTCCATTTTTAGTGCTTTCTGCCGTGGTTTTGACGATTATGCCGAGAAAATAGAAACTTTGACTGGAAAACAGGTAGAATTTCTGCCGGAAATATTGGATGCTTAATTGTAGTAAAATTGGGTTTTGTAGTCGTTTTATAGACGTTCAATTCATCCAATAATGAGCATAATATCGTTCCTTTGTCCTGAAGAAATTTAAAAACGAACAACACTCTATATGAAACAACTACTTCTCATTTCCCTTTTAACTTCCTTGTTAAGTTTTACCGCTTGCACACAGGAAAAGCAACCGACCGAAGCCTGGAAAATTGTTTATGATACCGAAGTGAAGGTATTGCCGGGCGCCCCACAGTCCAGTGTAGAAGATGCGCAAGAGCTCAATGATAAATCGTTTATGGCGCCTAAAAAAGTGCTTCTTTCAAAGGACTTACTTCGCATTAACTTAATGTATGAGGAAATCAATGAACGGTCGATTATAAATCGTTATATTATTAACCGCAGAGATTCCATTGTGTATTGCGCGAAAGGAAAAAACTACTACCAAATCCCTTATGCCTTATTTATAAAATCGACGGATAAAATGCCTTACCGACAGCCTCTAAAAGAAATCCCAAATGCGAAGCACTATCCCGATAGTGAAAAAACCATTTTTGGGGTAAAGGCTGAAAAATTGACCTACCATATGGACAATAAAATAGGTGAGGGAAAAGTCATCCTATGGTATGCCCCGGATCTTCCTTATTGGTTTGCACAAGAAGGTTTGCAACGTATGTTATTTCCACTGGCGAAAGTGCATTTGCCGGGATTACCTTTAAAGATTGTGCTGCTAGCCGATAATGGCAATCCCAACATTAAAGATGACGATGAATACCTTAAATTCATTACTAAAGTGGTAAGCATTAAAAAGATACCACTAAAGGAATCTGCTTATTACCCGCCGGATAGTGCTAAAATTAGGAGTATAAAGGACGTTAAAAAAAGCGATTAAATCCCTGTGAATTAATAGTAAGCGTGTGTAAACTAGCTTTACGGACAAAGGGAACAGCACGACAAATGACCAAAATAATAAGATAAAATGCGTACTATAAATTCCTTACACTGGTTTTGTATTGTCGGCATAATTCTGCTACTGTCGCCGGTCGTAAGTCGTGCTCAGTCGGCACAATACCTCTTTCCTCTCGACAATCAATTCTCAAACATCAGTAATTTTTCAGACAGCTTGGCGCGGGTTGTTATTGATTATGACAGTATTGGTTTTGTCAATACCCAAGGGGAATTGGTCTTGACAACAGCTTTTGAAGAAGCGGGGAATTTCCATTGTGGTCGCGCTTGGGTAGAGCAGGAAGTTGATGGCGATTATCGTTATGGCTATATGGATAAAACCGGAAAAATAGTCATTCCTTGTCGCTATGATGAGGTAATGGATTTTTCAAACAACCGTGCTTTGGTACGCCAGGGAGAGCAGTGGTGGGTCATTAATAAAAAAGGCCAAAAAATGTTTGGCGGAAAAGCATTTACGCAGAAGATCGCTCTGGAATATGGTAATAGCTACTATCAAAAACACCCGGTTTCTTTTCACAGTGGGCGATTACGGGTGCATCAAAATCGAGCCTATGGTTATTTAAATAAAAATGGCGACTTAGTGATTCCCTTTCAATTTGATATTGCCCTCGATTTTTCAGATGGCGTTGCCTTGGTGGCTGAAGAAATTCCTTCCGGAAGGGTTTGGAAGATGATCGATACTACCGGCGCCGTTATACACACCTTTTCTCCCAATCAAAAACCCGAATGGCGTGAAGGTTTTTCTGAGGGGATGCTGCAATTTATGGTGGGGCGAAAAATGGGGTTTATCAATAAAGCTGGCGAGGTAATTATTCCGGCAAAATACGGCAATAATCCCTATCCGTTTCCATATTCCGACGGGGTTTGTGTCATTCAGATACGCGGTCAGAAATCGGATAATAGTGACGGCTATATGTTGTTGAAAAATAGACAAGGCGAACAAGTTGCTAAGATTCCGTTTAAAACAAAATACGGCTTGATGTACGATTCTAATCACACTTACCACGAAGGCTTGTTGGGCGTACAAATCAGCACTGAAGAGAATGGTCTTAAATGGGGCTATATCGACAAGCAAGGCCATTTTGTACTTCCACCGATTTACGATTTGGCCTTGAATTTTAACGATAGGCGAGCCGTGGTGCGCTTGTCCAATGGACGTCTCAATTACGTTATTAATCCTTTGAAGAAACAGTAAAGATGAAACAAACGATCCTCCTTTTAATGAGCTTGTTGGTCAGCACGCTGGCGTTGGCGCAGAAAAACACGCCGCAACAAGCCTGGAAAATCACCTATGAAATGGAAATGGATACCTTGCCCGGTGTCAGTGCCGAAGAAATCGAACGTTTTCAGCGATTTAATGAAGAGAAGGCAGCGGTTCAATTCACTTATGTCATTTCCGATCAGTTGTTTTATTCTGTTTGGAAGATGAAAGAAAGAAAATCGTTCCATATCATAATTAACCGTCGAGATTCCTTGGTCTATTCTTATGGCTTGATGGGAGAAAAAGCCCGCCAAATGAATTACACGAAATTTATGCAGATTCAGGAGAATAGCGAGAAGGAACCGCCTTTTGCTGTTCAAAAAATATCCGGGGAAAGCCAAATGATTTTGGGTGAGCCCACACAGCAATTCAAGTATAAATATGTAGCAGACAAGGATACCGTTGTAACCAAGGACTGGCGAACGACAACAATTCCCGATTGGTATTTCAAGGCTAAAGGCTTAGCCAAAATACCGGGCGTGTCGTTAAAAATGGTATTAAAGGGTGGCCATTTGAAAATTGTAAAGTCCGCTGTGAAATTAGAACGGGTTTCCGTGAGTGAAAGTGATTTCCTTCCACCGGAAAATTTTCAGATTGTGGGGCCGGAAAAGGAACGACTTGAGCAAGAGGCGAAAGACTTGCGAGAAGAAAAAAGACAACAACAAGCTACGATTTTATTGGAAAAACTCAAGGCGAAGCCTAATCTTGTCGAGTTGGAGAAAGCCTCTATTTTTCAAATGGGATTTGCCCGCGTACAGCGCGGTGAAGAAAATTGGTACATTAACAGAACGGGTGATTTTGTGTTCAATCAAATTATAAACTCTTTTGAGCCCATAGATTCCATTTGGCCCACACGTCCGGGATGGGTGCACATTGAGCGAAACGAAAAAGTACGGCATTTTATCGTGCGAAAAAAAGAAAAATACGGTTTAATCAATGTTCAAGGGGAATGGTTGTTACCGCCCGAATTTGATAAAATCCGTTTAATGCACGACCGCCGATTAGCCATTACGAAAAGCGGGAAAACAGGCTTTGCCGATACCTGGGGAAAAATCATTTTGCCTCCGAAGTTTGATGAAGTTAACGTGATGGGCGATCATTATTTTGATGTCCGTCAAGGCGATAAATGGGGCATTTACAGCCGGGATAAACAAAAATTGATTATCCCTTATGAATATGACGGATTTGATTTTTGCGGTGGCTGCGGTGGCAATCCACCCTATGCTTATGCGTCCAAAAACGGAAAATGGGGTGTACTCAGTTTTGATGGAAAAGTATTGGTGCCTTTTAAGTTTGAGCATCCCGGGCATTACGGGATGCGCAGTGGCAACTGGGTGACCAGTTTTGAGAAAGATGGGCAGGATGTGGTGATCAGTATCAAAGCCGATAAAGTGTATTCGTCTGTGGAATATGAAAGTATGCGAATCATCAGCGGTATTTTGGCGCTCAAAAAGAATGGGAAAATCGGATTTGTCGGGAAAGACGGTCGCCAATTAACGCCGTTTAAGTATGATGATATCAGTGATCCCTACGGGAATTTTTCGTGGGGACCCTACATCAATGTGTATATTAACGGCAAGGAAGGCTTTGTTCGCAACGATGGAAAGGTGATGATTCCGGCTGCTACTTATGACGATATTTGGGTGATGGATAATTATTTTGCCGTTGCAAAGGATGGAAAAACGGGGCTATTAGACCAAACAGGACAACAAGTAATCCCCTTGGTTTATGATGATGTAGATGGCAGTTACGGTTTTAAAGGGCAATCAAAATCCGATGAAACAATTCGGTTATTTAAAATAACAAAAGATAGTTTGGTAGGCGTTTTCAGTCCTGAAAATGGCGTTTTAATCAAGCCACAGTACGACCGATTGGGCTTTCCGGTAACCCCGGATTCTTCGCGGGTTTATATTGAGGTGAGTCGAGCTTGGGGCGAAGATTATTACGACGTGTACAAAGGCTTGTATTCGCTTTCCGGAGAACAGTTAATGCCGGCCATCTATGATGATTACCAATTCATCACGCCCGGTTTGGTTAAAATAGAAAAGGATGATTTACACGGAATTTACGATTTGAAACAGCAAAAAATCGTGCTGCCTGTGGCTTATAATTATATTTCCATTTTGGGGCAAGGCTATTTGTCTTTGACCAAAATCACCGACACCGAAACACAAGAGTGGATTTGGAACCAAAGCACCCAAAAAATAATGGATTTGCCTTATCCAGAGGTCGAGCATACCTTAAGTGACCATTTAATCATTATTGGGAATGCTGATAAAGAATACCTGTATGATTTAAATGAAAAAAAAGTAATTTCAAAGGGCTACGATGATTTGGGTTACTTGATGAATAAAGATTTTGACTATGCTTTGATTGAAGCGTATGATAATGGAAAATTCGGTTACCTCGATTTGCAAGGCAATAGGGTAGTACCTTTAAAATATGATGCGGTCAAAATCAGTAGCGAGGGCACGCTGCGGTTATCGCAACAAATAGGAAAGCATACCTGGCAAGATCAATTTGCGGATAGTTTGGGACACGTCATTTCCCAACGGGTTTTCAAACGTTCCTATTATGACTATAACCAATACGCTTCCTTTCAGGTGGGCAATTTCATTCTCATCACCGACTTAGATGAAGCCACCCAAAGCACTAATTTTGGAATTATGAACCTATCCGGCGAGATTATTGTGCCCCCAAAATATGACAAAATCATAGCCTTGAAAACCGGAAAGGGGTTCATTGTCGAGCAAGGCAATCAATTTGGGGTGTTCAATGCAAAAGGACAAGAACTACTGTCTGTTATCTTAGACAACGTCTATTTTAAGGCTAATAGACGCTATGTCAATATGGGGCTGGCAATGAGCGAATTTCCGTTGCTTTGTGCGTTGAACGGTAATTATTTTTACCTCACGGAAGAAGGGGAACTATTGCCCATATTGGCCGAAGAAAGAATGCGGTTTAGGGAATTTTGGAGAAGGTAGAATGTTGAAATTTATAGATAAATATTGGGTTAGTTTGTATGTCTTATTGATATTATTTTACCAACATCTTTGTGAATCCTAACCGTTATTGATTTGTTGATATGAAGAGAAAAACAATTGGATTCAGAAAAGTATTTCAAAAAACCAAACCCCTGGATTGCTCATCGTTCGTGAAATTGAATATTATTAAGAAATAGCGCCCTAAACGTTTTACAGTTTTCGTTGTTAAGGTGCAAAGGCATTGGATATGGCGTAAGATTTATATAGAGGGGTTTATGTTTTGAAAATGGGCTTATCGAAAGTTTTTCGTAAAATTTGAAATGAAAATGCCGTTAAAAATTTTATACTGTTTGAGCTAAACGTATTGTTCAACTTAAAGACGAATAGTTCGGCGAGTTTATAAAATTTAGGCATCGAACGAAAAATTTAGAAAAAGTTTCGTTGGCCCTAGTTCCGATGGTTATCGGAATTTTTGTTTCTTTTTTGGGTAATGCAAAAAAAGAAAAATAGAATATGAAGGACAAAGTTTATTTAAGATGTGGAATTTGTTTAGGACAGGATTGACAATGAAAAAAAGAACAAGGTCATTATTTAGGACGCTTTTGATTATTAGTCAAAAGAGCCGTAAAATCGGAATAGATAAAAGATTATGAAATTTAAAATGAATTTAATTTTCGCCCTCTTTGCCTTGCTTGGAATTTCCAAATCGCAAGCGCAAACTAAGGCGCATTTGGAAGATTACCTGGTGCAGGATTACAATCCGAAACAAACAAAAGTCATCACAACCAGTGGCTTATTCATTGTATCCCCGGAAGTCAAGACGTTTGAAGATGAGCAATCAGAAGCCGCTCAAGATTATTTCGTGGCAATGGACGATCGAATGTATTATTCGTCGCAATTAATACAATGGTTCTCGGAAAAAGGAATTCCGGGACATTATACCTCAAAGCGGTATTTGAAAATTGTTGGTCCACAACAAGCATGGATTGTCGATACGCAGAAAGAAATCAAGGGACACACGATTGATGCCATCGTGTATAAATCAGGACAAGCACCAATTGTGATTAGCTTGTATGAAAATATGACGGCTCCTGATCGGTTACTTGATTATTTAAATGAAGGCAAACAAACTGCTGATTCAGAGTAATATTCTAAATAAAAAACTATGAAAAACTACTTTTTCCCACTGCTTTTCAGCTTATGCCTGTTGCCAAATCTTCTTGTTGCACAGGAGACGATGCCGAATGGATTTCAAGTAGAAAAACAGCTTATCATAAAATTTGATAACGATGCAAAGCCAGACACCATACGCTTGGTAGGCGATGGTACAAATTTTAATTATCGCCTTTTAATGCAGTTGAGTAGTTTAGATACGACCCCAAGCATCGCCATTTCCAATCCGGATGATCCGGGAGAGTTTCCGATTTATCCGGGAAACTTCACTTTTTCAAATAAAGTTTTGCAATATGGCTTTGGCACACCAGGCACGGCAAATTATTATTATGCTTTCAAGTTGCGCTTTAATCCCACGGCAAAGAAAATTCAGGTCATTGGTTTTGAGCTGGATTACAACAGCGGCCCGGCGGGAAGTGCACACACAAATCTGTCTTTCAATTTGCTAACCGGAGACTTCATTCAAACTGAAAAATTTTACGGGAGTTTGTCAAACAAAAAAACAAAGCGATGGAAAGGGAAAAATACAAGTTTTCAGCAACTTTATGTCGATGAGCTAAACGCTGGGACTATCAGCAAACTCGCAGCTGTTGATGCAGTGGGTTTGGCGACAATCAACCGGTTGGCAGCTAGTATTCATTCGCATAGCTTTTTGTATGGCTATAAATCGACCAACTATGACAGCCTGGCTATTCGAAACCAAAGATTGACTAAAGCCTTACTGCGTTACGCCAAGCAGCATCCAACGTTTTTGGAGCAGGGCAATCCTTTTTTTCAAGACAGTTACTTAAGTGTACTTACTTCTGTCGATAAAAAATTCAGAATCATCTGTTGGAATGACGGGCTGAGCGGCACAATGCAGCAGTGGCGGGCTATCGCGTTTTGGAAAACAAAATCAGGTTTGCAATCAAAAATTCTGGGGGGCGATGATGCTCATCGTGATATTTACAGTCTGGAACCACAGTATTGGAATATCAATAGTTATCAACTTGATGATGGACAAACAGCCTATTTAGTCCGTGGAATTGGGCACGGTAGCAACCGCATTAAATTCAGTTTTGTCAAAGCCTTTGTTATTCAGCCATCCGGTCAGCTGAACGAAGATTTTAAGTTGTTTAAAACCCCGAGTAAAACCCTGAATCATATTTTTTTGCGTATTGATTTAATGAGCGCACGGCATACTGGTTATTTGCCAAGCATTTATCTCAGTAAAGATGGGAAAACCCTTTATATTCCCGTGGCCGATAAACAAGGAAAGTTGACGCTGGGAAAGCATCTGATTTATCAGTTTGACGGGCGGTATTTTGTGTTTCAGGGGGTGGAATAAATTATCATAAAGAACAATATGAAAAACGCACAGAAATACCTGAAATTCTACGACCTCATTCGGGAAGAAAATTATGAACAACACGGCTATTACGGTCCGCCGTTCAAGACCTGGGAAGAGTATGAGGAGGATCTTGATAGGGTGTATGAAAACCATCTGAAAAATAGTGATCAAAGAATAAAGCATCCGGATGAGCGCTATAAAAAAACGAGCCTTTATTTAGGATTGCTCAATGATTTGCAGTCATTTGGTTTTTATTTAGCCATTAAAGCGAAAGATTTTGAATTGCTCAACAATGTTTTGTATCAAGGCGGTTTGCGCGACTTGTTGAATAGCGCGAGTTTTACAGGCTTTCAAGACAATAGTTTAAGTGGTTTGACTCATTTGTTTGCCAGCAATCATTTTGAGCATATCGAGAAGTTTTTGCCGCCGCACATCGGACTTTCTGGCGGTGGTTACGGCCTTGAAGTGAATGTAAATTTGCTGAAAGTGATGCTATATGATCGCAAAGACTTGCGAGGAGAAGCTGTGGAAATTGCCGAGCAGTTTTTACAAAAGAAACGCATTCCGAAACGCGAACATTATGGTGTCCGCTACTTTTTGGCATTGCTGAACCGCGATGCCGAAGAAGCGAGCCGCTGTCTGCAAGAAAGTTGCAAAGCTCTGCAGCGTACGCAAATTTCTTGGGGCTATAGAAATAAATTGTTTAAGTGTTTTGACTGGGGGACGCACGCTTATTACCGTTTGGCACGTTTCATAGACGAAGATTTTTTTGCAGCAATTGAACCACCCACACATCCGAGTTTTTCGCAAGAATTTGAAGATTGGCAAAAAGAAAACAACTATCCTAAAGGCCGGTTGTTTTACCAATACCCCGAAAAATTGGATTATATGAATAAAATTCTACAAGCTGAAATTCCGGTAGCGACGATTAAAAAACGAAAATACTTCCGCCAATCTTTCGATAGTTTAGGCGATCAATTTATGATGGATTTGACGGTTAATGTAGAGAGTAATCTTATCAATTTTCAATAAAATCTGCCCGGAAAGCAATATATGATTAACCACAGGCGTAAGCCTGTGGTAGCCTAACCTCAGGCTATCCTGCCCGTAGGGCAGAAAGTTATCAGTTCGTCAAAAAATACCTATCGTCAATATCAATCCCATTCTCCTCAATCAATCGACGATACTCCTCTTGAAAGGTTTCCCGTCGATGATGCTCTCGTTGATTTTTAATATACTCAATAACGACATCCTTTTCTTGATACCGGATAGTAAAAGCCGCATATTTTTCGCCCCACGATTGAAAATTAGGAAATTTATCTTTGTTGAGCTTGAGCCAAGAATTAGTAGAAGTTTTAAGCTCTTTGACAAAATCAGATAAAGCAAGAGTAGAATGTATGCCGACTAAGATGTGTATATGGTCGGGCATACCATTTATTCGATACAGGAACGATTTCTTATTTTTAATATACCCCCATATATAGCGGTACAATTCTTCTGAATGTTCAGACGTGAGAACATTTTCACTGTATTTTGTACGGATAATAATATGATGCAGAGATTGTATGTAACTTATAGGATATTATTTCAGTGCCGCCCTACGGGCGAGTGTTTAGGTTGTTCTTACTCGCCGTAAGATAAATCTTACGGTTAATCATATAGTGTCCTCCGGACAAAGTCTATGCAAGATTACAGAACTGGACGATGCTTAGATGAGGTTGTAAACTCAGACAAAGTTCGTTTGCGATTACAAAATCTATTAGGTTTTATTGAAGTTGTCCTAGATGAGACTGTGAATGATTAATTCCAGATGTGAACTTATGCTTTGCCCGTAGGGCGGTATATGATTAACCACAGGCGCGAGCCTGTGGTATTAAGATAGTACTATTCATCCTGCCCGTAGGGCAGAACCCACCAGTTCGTCATCTTATCATAAAATATTCCCCTTTGTAGTCACTTTGTAGATGCCGGCTTTCGCCCTTGTAGTTGATATGTAACTAAAATACGCCCTATAGCTGTGTGAAAAGGAGTAATTTTGAAGATATGAAAGCACCGTTATACATTCTCCTTTTATTGTCGCTTTCCGGTTGCCAAGCGCAACAGAAACCGCCTGTTCATATTCAAAAAGTCCCTGC
>CAYVJG010000031.1:0-37186 GCA_964451785.1 uncultured Flavobacteriaceae bacterium | reverse complement strand
TAATTTTATATAGATCTAGATAACTTGTTAAAAATAACTGTATATTGTCGGTGATTATTACCAAACATAACTGAGTAATTACAGAAAAATAAGGATTAAAATTTTATGAAAAAAATAGAAGCGAGTTTAGTACGACAACTTTTTACCTTGTTGTTAATCATCTTAATTGGATATCTTATTTTTAGAGAGACACTCCCTTATTTTAGTGGTGTATTAGGTGCTATAACCTTGTACATCATGTTTCAAAAATGGATGAAAAAACTGGTACAAAGAGGTTGGAGTCGCAGTCTTTCTGCTGTTAGCTTGATGATTTTTTCATTTATAGTCATTCTTCTTCCCATATTGGGTATTGCCAGCATGCTCGGTTCTAAAATAGGAGAGGCGGTGCGCAATTCAGAAAAGTTTATCGAGGTTCTAAAAGACCAAATTACGCGCCTTAAATCCACTTATCAAATCGATATTATTTCGCAAATTGACACTTCTAAAATAACCGGATTAATTTCAAATGGACTGAGTTCTATTGCCGGTAATACCATGAACATGTTTATTGCGATTGGTTTGATGTATTTTTTACTCTATTATATGTTGTATTATTTTGATCGTTTAAAAGCTGTTTTTGAAGATTACATTCCCTTAGATAATGATAACATAGATTTAATTGAAGTAGAATCGACAAAAATGGTAAAGGCTAATGCTATAGGTATTCCGTTAGTGGCAGTTTGTCAAGGGATTATTGCCTTAATAGGTTTTTTGATTTTTGGAGTTCCAAATCCTTTCTTTTGGTTTGTTATCACCGCAGTAGGTTCTATGATTCCATTTGTCGGTACCTTAATAGGTATTGTGCCAGCGGCGATATTGTTGTTTGCTGCCGGTCAAACTTGGCAAGGTGTAGCGCTATTAATTTACGGGGCTGTGGTAGTAGGCTCAACCGATAATATTATTCGCTTATCGGTGTTGCGTCGATTAGACGATGTGCACCCTTTGGTCACTTTAGTAGGGGTGGTTGTCGGCGTACCCTTGTTTGGATTTATGGGGTTGATTTTCGGGCCATTGATGATATCGCTGTTTATGTTGATTGTCAAGATTTATAAGAAAGAATATGGCGAGAAGGTAGTCGTTCCTGTTTTAGAAGAAGGTGAGGATGACGAAGAAAATGATTTTCATGATTGATTTAAGGCTTCTGATTTTTTAAATGACTGTAGAAACCTTATTTTTGAACAACTCAAACAAACAACTCAATGGGCATTTCGGTAAAGAATTTGACTAAAACATATGGCACACAAAACGCCATTGAACAACTTTCATTTGCTATAGAAACAGGTGAAGTAGTCGGTTTTTTAGGACCTAATGGCGCCGGAAAATCGACCACCATGAAAATTTTAACCGGTTACCTTCACCCTACATCAGGCGCCGCTTTTATCAACGATAAACCTATTGCTACGCATAAATTAGCCTTGCAGAGTCATATTGGGTATTTGCCCGAGCACAATCCGTTGTATTTAGAAATGTATGTGCGCGAATATTTGGTGTTTTGCGCGCGCGTATACGGTTGCTCAAAAGCGCGTATTGAGGAGGTGATTAAACTTACGGGACTAACTCCCGAAGCCCATAAAAAAATAGATCAACTCTCTAAAGGTTATCGTCAGCGCGTGGGTTTAGCCGCCGCACTGTTGCACGATCCGGAAGTGTTGATTTTAGATGAACCCACCACCGGCTTAGATCCTAATCAGTTAGTTGAAATTAGAGAACTGATCAAGCAAGTCGGAAAAACTAAAACGGTGTTGCTCTCTACACATATTATGCAGGAGGTAGAAGCGGTTTGCGATCGGGTATTGATTTTGAATAAAGGAAAATTGGTGGCCGATAAAAAGCTAAGCGATTTGTTAGATGATCAAGAGCAGATTATTGAAGTTGAGTTTGATTACCGTATTGAAGCTATTGCACTAAAGCGTTTACCGCATTTGGTGAGTTATGAAAATCCGGTAGGCTCTTTGTTTTATCAGCTCAAGTTTGATTGTACTGAAGATATGCGTCCGGTTTTATTTGATTTTGCGCAAGCCAATGGCTTAAAAATATTACAGATGCAACAAAAATTACAGAATCTAGAAGATTTGTTTCACGAGTTGACACGTGATAAATAAAAAAATGACTCGCTTAAAAGTATAAAACGAGCCATTTTTAAGCTATTAAAAACACCGAGAATTACATATCCAAAAGATACGCAAAGACCAATGGAGCCACGATGGTGGCGTCGCTTTCAATAATAAATTTAGGGGTTTCCGGATCTAGTTTTCCCCAAGTAATTTTTTCATTAGGAACGGCTCCTGAGTAGCTGCCGTAGCTAGTGGTAGAATCGCTAATTTGACAGAAATACGCCCAGTGTGGCACTTCTTTCCATTCCAAATCCTGTTCCATCATCGGCACTACGCAAATCGGAAAATCACCTGAAATACCGCCGCCGATTTGGAAGAATCCGATGCCTTCACCTTCACTTAATTCGCGGTATTGCTCGGTGAGTTTAATCATGTAATCGATACCAGTTTTAACCACATTGGTTTTTAAATGACCTTTGATGAGGTTAGAGGCATAGATGTTACCAGTTGTGCTGTCTTCCCAACCTGGAACAACAATAGGTAAGTTTTTTTCTGCAGCCGCAATAATCCAACTGTCTTTAGGGTCGATTTCGTAATATTGTTCTAGCTCACCACTCAAAACAATTTGATACAAAAACTCGTGAGGGAAATAGCTTTCGCCATTAGTTTCGGCGCGTTTCCACACATTTTCCAAATGATCTTGCAAACGTCTAAAGGCCTCTTCTTCAGGAATACAAGTGTCTGTAACGCGGTTGTAGTGGTTGTCGAGCAATTCTTTTTCTTGCTCAGCCGTTAAGTGACGGTAGTTAGGCACTCTTTTGTAATGCGAATGCGCTACCAAGTTCATGACATCTTCTTCAAGGTTAGCGCCAGTACAAGAAATCATGTGTACTTTGTCTTGTCTAATCATTTCGGCAAGAGAGATACCTAATTCGGCCGTACTCATAGCGCCGCCCATAGAGATTAGCATTTTTCCGCCTTTGTCTAGATGTGCTTCATAAGCTTTAGCAGCATCCATTAAGGCAGCTGCGTTGAAGTGGCGGTAGTGGTGTTCAATAAAATTTGAAATAGGGCCTTTTTTAGTAGTCATTGTCGTCTTGATTAGGGTTAAACTTGGTTATTTTAGGTAAAGCATTATGCTTATCATCTTCATCGTATTCATCGTGTTCCTCTTCTTCAAATTTGTAGCTCAACATTTTGTAATACAATTTAGCGGCTAAAAAGTTAGAAGCGGGATGATTGGGGTTAGGGCAGAGTTCAACAATGTCAAAACCGACAACGTTTTTTTCAGCGAAAACTTGACGTAAGAGTTCAAGTGTTTCGTAATATAACAATCCTCCCGGTTCAGGAGTTCCTGTAGCTGGCAGTATAGAAGGATCAAAGGCATCGAGATCAAAAGTGATGAACACGTTTTCCCCTAGGGTTTCGAGCACTTGGTCAATCCAAAATTCATTTTCTGCCATCTCGTGAGCAAAGAAGGTTTTTTCGCGATCCATCACAGTAGTTTCAGACTTATCCATGCTGCGGATGCCTACTTGCACGAGATTAGTAGTTTGACTGGCCTCATAAACCGCACAGGCATGGTTGCAAGTTGAGCCCATATACGATTGACGCAAATCAGCATGAGCATCGATGTGCAAGACTGAAAGATTGTCAAAGCTGTGGTTAAAGGCGCGGATGCTTCCTATAGAGATACTGTGTTCACCGCCAAAAAGAGTGACAAACTTGTTGCGTTTGATGTAGCCCATAGCGGTTTCATACACCGCCTCAACCATAGCTTCAGGCGAGCTGTTTTCGGTTACAGGATCGGCGAGGTAGATACCTTTTTTGTAGACTTCGCTATCTGTTTCTATATCGTAAAGTTCCATGTTTTCTGAAGCTTCTAAAAAAGCCTCCGGACCTTTGTCGGCTCCTTTCTGCCAAGTGCTAGTACCGTCATAAGGAACAGGAATAATGACGACTTCCGCAGTTTCCAAAGCGGCGTATTTTTCGGGAATACCTGCGTAGGTTTTAGTTTTCATAACCTAAGATGTTTAAAAATTGTTTATTGGTTTGTTGAGGTGCAAACAGTTCGGTTGTGATTTGACCATCTGCGGTTTTGTTAATTAAAATGTGTTTAGGCGTCGGGATTAAGCAATGCTGCAAACCGCCAAAACCGCCTATAGTTTCTTGATAAGCTCCGGTGTTAAAAAAACCGATATACAGGGGCTTATTGTTGTGAAATCGCGGAAGATAAATGGCGTGAACATGTTGTTCACTGTTGTAGTAATCATCGCTATCACAGGTTAATCCGCCGAGGAGGACGCGTTCGTATTCATCTTTCCAGCGGTTGATAGGCAGCATCACAAAGCGTTTGTTGATGGCCCAGCTGTCAGGAAGAGTAGTTATGAATGACGAATTGATCATATTCCATTTTTCGCGGTCGTTTTGTTGTTTTTGGTATAAAATCTCATAAATAGCTCCGCCACTTTCACCTACGGTAAAGCTGCCAAATTCAGTAAAAATGTTTGGTACCGGCACTTGCGCCTCGTTACAAGCTAATTGGATTTGATTGATGATTTCGTCAACCATATACGGGTAATCGTAATCAAAGGCTAGAGAGTTTTTGATGGGGAATCCACCGCCGATGTCTAAGCTGTCAAGTGTTGGGCAAATCTTTTTTAGCTTAGTATAAACGCGCAAACACTTGGACAATTCATTCCAGTAATAAGCCGTATCACGAATGCCGGTGTTAATAAAGAAATGTAACATTTTGAGATTTACATTCTTTAAGCCGTCGATTTTTTCTTTGTAGAAGGGAACAATGTTTTTATAGCCTATCCCTAAACGCGAGGTGTAGAATTCAAATTTAGGTTCTTCTTCTGAGGCAATGCGAATACCAATGTCAAATGGTTTTTCAATTTCGTCAACGAGCAGATCGATTTCGGCATAATTATCAATGACAGGGATGCATCGCTGATGACCGGCATTGATTAAGCGCGCAATATTGGTGATGTATTGATCGCGTTTAAACCCATTGCAAAGCACATAAGTGTCATTCGTTATCTTGCCTGAAGCTTTTAGGCTTTCAACAATATCAATGTCGAAGGCTGATGAGGTTTCTATGTGGATGTTGTTGCTAAGCGCTTCATCTAAAATGTGTTTAAAATGAGAACTTTTGGTGCAATAGCAGTAGTGGTATTGACCTTGGTAGTTATATTTTTCTAAGGCATCTTTAAACCATTGTTTGGCTTTTTGAATATTTTCGGAAATCTTAGGAAGATAAGTAAACTTTAAAGGAGCCCCGTAATCTTCAATAAGTTTCATTAAATCGATGTTGTGAAAAGTCAATTCGTCCTTGGCATTAACGCTAAACTCTTCTTGCGGGAAAATGTATGTCT
The DNA here is from genome assembly GCA_964451785.1 of uncultured Flavobacteriaceae bacterium. Classification (GTDB taxonomy): domain Bacteria; phylum Bacteroidota; class Bacteroidia; order Flavobacteriales; family Flavobacteriaceae; genus JAJYSO01. The sequence goes on along the minus strand of CAYVJG010000031.1, from coordinate 31,713 downwards.
GATCGATTAAGTCGATGTATTTTGTCTTCATAATTACAATTTGATAAATTCAATAAAAGGGCTTGTCAAATGGTTTAAAATGATAAAATCACAAACTATTCAACTAATTTACAGTAAAAAAATGAATAAATCAATCAAACCCTTAAGGGTATATTAAACGCTATAAAGGAAGTGTTCCACAACTTAAAAGCAGTGGAAAAAATGGGAAGTAAAACGAAAGCTAGCTTTAAATGTCGGGTGCTTATCTGATAAGCTATTTTTGAGTATGACTTTCTTACCCTCAAAAATCCGAACCTAAAAACACAGTTCAATTTGTTCAGCTATTGAAGTGCAAAAATGCAAAAAAAACGAATAAAGCAAACAAAATAGTTGTAAAATTTAAAGTTGATATAAGCTTTTTTTTTGATAATGATAATCAGTCGGATAGGTTGTTTTGACGCCTTAAAATTTGAGTTGTACAGTTGAATTTTAAAAAGACTAAAGCAAAAGCAGTTGGAATCTACATTTATAGCGAGTGGCAGCTAAGTTTTAGAAGCGAGTAGCAAGTTTGATGATTTTCGAGACATCATTTTATTTTTTGGTTCTAAAAACAGCAATACCGCCCTTAAAAATACGTCTGGGATAATCAATACTATCATTGCCAGCTGTTTTAATCGATGTTAATGAACACTTGTAGAGCGTTTTATAATTATTTTAATCTATTGATTTTTAATTATTTAAGCATTTATAACAAACATTGAAAACTATGTAAATGATAAAATTTAAATTTTGTATTACTACAAAGTCCTCTACATTTGACTTGAATCCGTCAACTATAAACCGATGACTGTATTTGTTGAACGTTTACCGCTTTTTTTACTAGTAATTTCTGTTTTAGCAAAATTGCCCAGCTACATACTACTGTTATCAGGTTTACAGCTAGTCAACCATTGCATGGTTGGTTGTAAACATAAACAGAGGTATTCTTTAAAAGAGCGAAGGTCTTTAATGTGATATACTCTGTACAAACGAAGTGCAGTGCGGGGTGAGCTGAACCCCGAATGGTGTTCAATAATAAAGGAAGTGTATAAGTTATCATTAGGTATAAATTGCAATATGCGTGTGATTATTAGATGAATGGGATGCATAACATCAAGTGTCTAAATGCACAATTCCCTAACTCTCCATTAGCCCCCTTCCCCGAAACTGTAGTTAAATAATAAATTAATCTCTATGAAGTGTATATTATTATCTGTTGATCAGGTTACGGCTTGCCATTTTGGGAAACCGGTTTTTGAAAATTTATCTTTTACTGCAAATAAAGGAGAACAATGGGCTATTTTGGGGAATAGCGGGGCTGGGAAAACGGCTTTTTTAGAGCTTTTGCGCGGCCGGTTTACCTCAATTAATGGTCGAGTTAGTTTTCCATACATAGAAACTTATAAGCAAGCACATGGCCTTACAGAATCTGTAGGTATTAATAATCGCCTGATAGCTTTTGTGCAGCAACAAGCGCAGTTTAAAACTAAAGAAAATAATGCAAATTTCTTTTACCAACAACGTTTTCACGCAGGGTTTGCTGAAGATGCCATAACCGTTGAAGAATATTTGCAACAGCAAGAGCAAGAAAATAAAGTGCAAGGTATACATGAAACGCGATTTACTCGTGATTGGGTTGTAGAACACTTAAGATTAGCTGAACTCTTACCCAAAAGGCTTATACAATTATCTAACGGAGAAACACGCCGGTTAATGATTGCCTATGCTTTGTTGCAGCAACCGCTGGTGGTGCTACTCGATAACCCCTTTTTAGGATTAGATGTAAAAACACGTTCTCTATTGACACAACTTTTGACTGAGATGATGGCCAAAGGCACACAGGTGATAATGGCCACTACGTTGCGCGAAATTCCTGATTGTATGACGCATATATTGCTTTTGGACGATCGAAAAATACAATATTCTGGCAGTAAATCCGGGTTTGATAAAGCAGAGTTTTACTTTGAATCAAAAGGTGAAATGAATAAGTTGAATAACTTGATAATTAATGAACTAAAAAGCAAACAAGTTTGTCAGGATTTTGATTTTAAAACAGTGTTTACGTTAGAAGATGTCAACGTCCATTACAAAGAACATTACATTTTGAAGGCTATCAATTGGGAGGTTAAAAAGGGAGAAAGATGGGCGCTAACAGGACCTAATGGTTCCGGTAAATCGACCTTGTTGAGTTTAATTAACGGAGATCATCCACAGGCTTACGCTAATACAATTACAGTGTTTGATAAAAAGCGCGGTAGTGGAGAAAGTATTTGGACACTAAAACGCCGTATCGGTTATATGTCGCCTGAATTACATCAATATTTTAAAGGGCGCAACACGGTTTTGACGGTAGTCCTGTCGGGTTTAGAGGATAATCTCGGGTTTAGAAGAAAGCCGGCCTCTGCGCATGAAAAAGAATTGCCGATGTTATGGTTGAAGTTGCTGAATTTGGAAACCCAAGCAGAGCAACAATTTAAGCAGTTGTCAGTAGGCGAGCAGCGGCTGGTACTTTTGTTACGTGCTTTGATTAAAAACCCTCCATTGTTGATTCTCGATGAACCTTGTCAAGGTTTAGATATCTACCAGAAACAGCGCTTTATTAGAGTGGTTAATCGGTTGTATGACTCCGCTACGGCATCGGCATTAATTTATGTGAGTCATTATCCTGAAGATATTCCTGAGTGTGTGCAGGATGTATTTTGCTTATAGAGAGACAAGCGTTTAAGTATACGGTCAAAAATCAGTTTTAACGTATAAATCCAATTTTTTTTTAATTTTCATTTAACGATGGTCCAAACGTGCTGTTTTTGCGTGAGGGATTGAGGCATTTGTTGAAGCTCTTTTGCGGCGGTTTTTTTAGAAATAACCTTTACTAAAGTTCGGAACTTTAGTAAAGGTAAAGGCTGTAGTAGTTCAGCACTAAACCTAGCCGCAAAAAGCAACTGCCGAAAGCCCGACCCTGCGCGATAACAGATAGACAAGAAACTTCCGAAAGTCCTAATTGTTAACAAATTTATCACCGTCTTTGTGGTGAGCGGCGCAGGGTCACGCCCTAAATAAACACATGATAGAAAGCAAGTTATAGTAAAATATAGCCCCGTGCTTGATTGCTCATCTAGAAAGCTTATTGAGTTATGCCGAACGCTTTTACAACCGCCAGTTTATCACCCGTGAAAAAAGCAATCATCAACTACTCGACCGCTTGGAAAACCTACTTTCAACGTATTTCAATAGCGAGGAAGTAAGTCTCAAAGGCCTACCTAGCGTTCAATATGTTGCGGAACAACTGAATGTTTCGTCGAGCTATTTACGTAGTTTACTAAAATCCTTAACCGGACAAAGTACCCAACAACACATTCACAATAAACTCATCGAAAAAGCCAAAGAAAAATTGTCTACAACTAATTTATCTATCGGTGAAATTGCTTACGAATTGGGTTTTGAGCATTCACAGTCATTTAGCAAACTGTTTAAGGCAAAGACTAATTTGTCGCCGAGGGTGTTCAGGGAGGCGTTTAAATAAAAAAATGTACTTTGGAAATTGAAAAGTAACTCTAAAGTACGGTTGATAAATGTCTATTTTTTATCCGGTATCGTAGCCTTTTTTTATGCTTAAGGCAACTTAAATAGCCACTTCTAATACAGATTGATCTTTATATAATTTCACAAAAGTATCCGCAATAACTTGTGGGTGGTGCAAAATGGCTTCTTCATTCACGATTCCATTGGCAGAAACTGAATCGACATACACATTTTCAGGAAGAGATTGCTGCAAGCTTTCGAGTAAACTTCTGAGAGCAGCTTTTCCTAAAGACAAAGAGCCCAATCCAGGAATTGGTGATTTCCCTCTATAGCCACCACCGGTAGCAAGGATTGCGCCGTTACTTTTAATGAGATTGTCTTTTAATGCTAGAGTGCTCGTCAATAAACCAACGACATTGATTTTAAAATCAGTTACTAAAGAAGCTTCAGATTCTTCTAAAATATTGCGCATTGAAATATGTGCTGCGTTATAAAATAAGACATCAATGGTGTTGTAATCTTTTTTTAGTTGAGACAGTACAGCGGTTAAAGCTTCGGTGTCTTGAACATCTACAGGATAGGTGCTTATTGTCGTGTTTTTACCGGTTAATTCCTGTTTAAGCGTTTTCAGATTGTCGGCATTTCTACTGATGAGCGCTAGGTTGAAATTCATTTTTTGAAAAGCTTGAGCCACATAAAAGCTAATGCCTTTTCCGGCTCCTATAATTACAATTGTTTTGTTCATAATATTAGTATTTAATGATATGTGAAAAAATAATTTGCATATTGTTAAAGGAATTAATCCTAATCAGTATAAAGGTTCTAAATTGAGTTCAACGACGGCGCTCATTGTCGTGCTATCGGGATTGAGTTTTTGAGTGACGTGAATGCCATTCCACAGATTGATGAGGTGTTTTGCCAATATTTCGGGAGAAGTAGTATTTCGAAGTCGTCCGTTTTGTTGAGCCTGCTTGATAATTGCAACAAAAACGCCCTCCATTTTGACTAACAATACCTTGGCAAAATCTTTTAATTCGCTATCAACATTGGTCAATTCGACCACCGTATTGCTGAGTAAACAACCTTTCAGTTTATGTGCAAGTGAAGTATTCACCGTGTTGCGAAAAAAGTCTTTTAGAAAAGTAATTTCATCTGCTGATTGCTGTAATTCCGTTTTGAATTTTTGAAGAACGTTATCAGAAAAATGTAAGAGGCATTTCTCGAAAAGTTCTCTTTTTCCGCCTTTAAAAGTATTGTAGAAACTTCCTTGTCCAATCTGTAAAGCTTGCAAGAGGTCTTTTGTGGTGGTGGCGTCATAGCCTTTAGTCCAAAACACATCAATTGCAGCGTCAATCAGCTCATTAGATGCATATAATCGCGGTCTTCCCATGGTGAAACACAATTTAGTGGGGCAAAGGTAATAGTTTTGTATTGATTATTACAAAACTATTTACAGGAAAGAACTGCATGTGCACCAGCGCCATTTGTGCTATAATTTAGGATTATCCATTTTTTGGAAGCGAAAGAAAAGTTGTGTTTATCTATAAAAATGTGCGGTTTGTCTAAAACTTTTGGGTTTCGTAACTAGGTGTAGGAATATTGTCTTATAAATTTAATAGGACAATGAAAAAATGTATCTTAATTATACTCTTCATATGCTTTCAGGCGAGGGGGCAACAGGTATGGACATTACAGGATTGTTTAGATTACGCGGTGACCAATAATATAACGGTTAAGAAGTCAACCTTAGACGTAATATCAGCCCAGTTGAATTACCAACAGCAGAAAAACAACAAGTTGCCTTTTGTGCAAGGATCTAGTTCATTAAACCTCACTAATGGATCGAGTATAGACCCGATTACTAGTAACTTTTTAAATCAAAATATCGCATCGAACAGTTTTGGTTTAAATGCTAGTGTTATCATTTATCAGGGGAATAAATTAAATCTCCAAATCGAACAGAATAAACTGCTTTTGGAGCAGACTACACTTTATCAAGAGCAGGCCGAGAACAGTATAGTTTTAAGTGTATTGGATGCTTATTTACAAGCTTTATACTATTATGAGGGAATAGAAATTGCAAAATATACCGCCAATTCATCGGCAAGAGAACTTCAACTGACACAAGAAAAATACAAAAACGGCGCCATTTCGGCATTGGAGTTAGCTGATGTAGAGACGCAACACGCGCAAAATGAATACACAGTTATAAATAGTAAAAATCTATATGAACAACAGGTATTGAAGTTAAAACAATTATTAGAGCTAGAACCTGATGAAGATTTTGCAATAGCACAGACAAACTTACCAAGTATTGAACAAGAGCTCCCAACAAAAGCAGAGGTTTTTGCTGGGGCACAAGAAAACTTACCTGACCTTAAAATATATGATTTGCAAGGTGATATTTTAGACAAAACATTGGCCATTACCAAATCTGGTTATAAACCAACCCTTCAACTTACCGCCGGATTGAGCACAGGTTATTCAAACAGTCGCGATTATACATATTCCGATCAAATTACTAACAATTTTAATAAGTCTGTGGGCTTATCGCTAAGTATTCCAATTTTTTCAAAACTGCAAAATCGCACGGATGTGCAACTGACAAAGATTGAAATTAAACAAAATAAGCTCGATAAGCTAGAGGCTAAAAAATCGTTATATGCCAAAATAGAAACGGCTTGGCAAAATGCGGTGGCCAATAAGGCGCAGCTAAAATCGTCTTTGGTAGCTAAGAATAATGCAAAGTTGGCTTATGAGCTTTCAGCTAAAAAATTTGAATTTGGTGGTTTGACAACTACAGAACTTTCAGTGAGTAGAAATACTTATCTCTCTACTGCGCAAAGTTATTTACAGTCTAAATACATGGCTGTGTTATACACTGAATTACTCAATTTTTATCAAGGCCAAATTTTTACAATCAATTAAAATGACACGCATGAAAAATAATAAAAAAGTAAAACAGAACACACTCATTCTTCTAGTAGTAGTTATTGTTTTGGGGTTGGGGTATAAAATTTTATACGGTCCAGAACAATCGTCAATTATGATACAGACGGTTAGCCTAGAGCAAGAAGACATCATCACCTCAATTACAGCTACCGGCACGATAGAACCTGTAGATCAAGTGGAGGTAGGGACACAGGTTTCAGGGATCATAAATCATATTTATGTCGATTATAATTCAGAGGTATCAAAAGGTCAGTTAATTGCTGAGTTAGATAAAACAAACCTGCAAGAATCAGTTAATAATGCTCAGGCACAATACAATGCTGCCGAAAATGAATTGCGGTATTACCGTCAAAATTATGAGCGTCAACACAATATGTTTCAAGCCGGAGTAATCAGTAAAGCAGATTATGAATCGGCAGAATATCAAATGAATAACGCTAAGCAATTGCTCAACCAGAGAGAAACAGCCCTCGCTCAAGCCAAAACAAATTTGAGTTATGCTAATATCTATGCCCCAATTGACGGTATTGTTTTAAGTCGAGAGGTAGAGGAAGGGCAAACGGTTGCTGCAAGTATGACAACGCCTACACTTTTTACAATTGCAAAGGATATCAAGAAGATGCAAGTAGAAGCCGATGTAGATGAGGCAGACATTGGAGGGGTAAAAGTAGGTCAGCGTGTGAGTTTTACCGTTGATGCTTATCCTGAACAAACATTTAACGGAAAAGTGATCCAAGTACGGTTATCACCAACTACTGAATCTAATGTAGTCACCTATACGGTTATTATCAGTGCAGATAATCCTGAAGAAAAATTAAAACCAGGACTAACCGCTACTGTGAGTATTTATACACATGAACTTAAATCAGTGGCTACACTTCCAGTTACAGCTATTAATTTTGCACCTTCATTAGACCTCATTAAAGCCTATTACTCACAAAATTTAAATGGACAACAGTTGCCTAAAATCCTTACTAAATCTTTTGACAAGACCTATGTATGGGTTAAAAATAATGATGGAAGCTTGGTACAAAAGTCTATTTCAACAGGCATTACTGACCGCGTGAATATGGTAGTAAAGTCAGGGCTTAGTGCAGAAGATGATGTTGTAATTGCCTTGGAAAAATCAACCTCTGCCGATGAACAGTCAGCCTCAGAAGGCAGTAGTCCTTTTATGCCCAAACCGCCAGATCACAAAAATGAAAAAGGCAAAGCACCGCAGTAAAAGTAATTGTAGTTTATTAAATTCAAAGTACACAGAATTTATAGTATAAAATCATGGAAAAACCTATTATAAGAATAGAAAATCTGAAGCGCGATTTTAAGATGGGCGATGAAATTGTTCATGCGCTAAAAGGTATTGATTTGACTATTGGGAAGGGCGAATTTGTAACAATTATGGGCACCAGTGGCTCAGGAAAGTCAACCTTTCTCAACACCTTAGGCTGTTTAGATCAACCTACTTCTGGCAACTATGAGCTCGATGGGGTTCAGGTGAAGAGTTTAAACAGCAACCAATTAGCTGCTATCAGAAACACCAAGATTGGGTTTATTTTTCAATTGTATAATCTCTTGTCTAAAACATCCGCTTTAGAAAATGTAGAATTACCACTGCTTTACAATGCTTCGATCTCGTCAGAAGAGCGAAGAGCACGAGCTGTAAAGGCATTAAAGCATGTAGGTTTGGAAAGTAGGATGCACCATGTGCCCAGTCAACTCTCTGGAGGACAACAACAGCGCGTGGCTATTGCACGCGCATTGGTCAATCACCCCGTCATTTTACTGGCTGATGAAGCCACGGGAAACTTAGACACCCGAACCTCATATGAAGTGATGCAACTCTTTCAAGAATTGAATGATCAAGGTATTACCATTGGGTTTGTTACGCACGAGGATGATATTGCTCAATTCAGTAAGTGGACCGTTATTTTAAGAGATGGACTCATCAAAGCTGACCAATTGGTAACCCATCGTCGAGCCGCAAAATCAGAATTAGAAAAATTACCCCAACCCAAATAAAAAGAGCCTTATGAATTTTTCAAATTTAATAAAGATTGCCTGGAAAGCTATTATGCTTAATAAAACTAGAACCATGCTCACTATGCTGGGGATAATTATAGGGGTGGCATCAGTCATAGCTATGCTAGCCATCGGTGAAGGGTCTAAGGCGAGTATTAAAGAAAATATTTCTAGTATGGGGGCCAATTTAATTAGCATTCGTCCCGGAGCCGGGATGAGAGGAGGTGTGCGTTCAGATCCTTCAGATATGCAAACATTGACCTTAGAAGACTACAATGCCTTACAGAGAGAAGCTAAATTAATCCAGCAGATTTCGCCGGTTGTCAATGGAAGCGGCCAAACTATAGCAGGATCAAACAACTGGCCAACGACAATTTACGGCGTTTCACCAAACTATTTAAATACTCGAGATTGGGCAGTAGAAGAGGGGGCTATGTTTACGGATGATGATGTTCTTAGGTTGACAAAAGTAGCTGTAATTGGAGCAACTGTAGCTCAAAATCTCTTTCCTGGCGTTAATCCAATAGGGAAGATGATGAGGTTTAAAAACATTCCTTTTAAAGTTATTGGTGTTTTGGAAGAAAAGGGAGAAAATACCTTTGGACAAGATCAAGATGATATCGTTCTGGCTCCCTATACTGCTGTTCAAAAGCGCGTGCTAGCCCAAACTTATTTACAGTCAATTGTCGCCTCAGCTATTAGTGAACAACAAGCAGATGCCGCGGTCAATGAAATTAAATTGATACTCGAAAAACAACACCAAATTAGCGCAGATAAAGCAAATGATTTTAATGTATTTTCTCAACAAGAAATTATTTCTATGTTCAGTTCTACCAGTGAAATGTTAACACTTTTATTGGTTGCTATTGCTAGTATATCTTTGATAGTTGGAGGAATTGGAATTATGAATATCATGTATGTTTCGGTTAAAGAACGCACTAAAGAAATAGGTCTGCGCATGGCAATAGGAGCAAAAGATAAGGATATCTTGTGGCAGTTTTTGATAGAGTCCGTTTTGGTGAGTATTACAGGCGGCATTTTAGGAGTGTTGATAGGATTGTTATCTGCCTACGGTATCCAACTTTTTGCAGGTTGGCCTGTTAAAGTTACGGTAATTTCAATAGTGTTATCTTTTGCTGTATGTACCATTACCGGCGTCTTTTTTGGCTGGTATCCTGCTCGGAAAGCCGCTCAACTAGATCCTATTAATGCCTTGAGATATGAATAAGGAAATGGTTTTAGAAGGCACTAATATAAACAGTTTTAGACCATGAGATTTGCAAAATAATAAATAGAATACGCTAGCTTTATCATTGGTTTAAACTAGGTGTATAAAATTAGTAAAGGCTATAAAAATCAACCACTTTTAGGTGAATTGATTGTTGTTTTAAGTAACTTTATCGAGCATCAAGACAACTGTATTGGAAAATGATTAATTATAAAAATAAAAAAATTGAAATCAGTCTACATGTGTTAGTGTGGATGGTTTTATTTTTCTTGCCCTTAGCATTTTCAATAGGGTCTGATATAAATTGGCAGGATTTATTTAGACATTTTTGGTTGCATTTGTTTTTATTGGCCATTATATTTTATACCAATTATTTGGTGTTTATCAGAAGGTTTTTTGAGCAACATAAATTGTATTACTTTAGTCTTAATCTACTGTTTATTTTAAGTTTAATTTTTATAAAACATCAGCTTTTTGAATTTTTCACACAGGGGCTTGAGCACATAGATAAAAAAGGACCACCTACAGCCTTTATTTACTTTATGGATATGCTTATTTATACCATACCTGTAGCATTTGCATTAGCCATTAATGCAGGGAATAAAATTCAAAAAGCCGAAGAATTAAAAATTGAAGCCGATAATATTAAGTTACAATCTGAATTACAGTTACTCAAATATCAACTGCAACCTCACTTTTTTTTTAACGCCTTGAATACAATATATTCAATGGTTGATTTTGCTCCTGATAAAGCTAAGCAAGGAATTCATAGTCTGAGTAAACTTATGCGTCATTTGTTGTATAAATCTAATGTCGATAAAATTAAGTTAGCGGAAGAAGTGGAGTTTCTCCATAAATATATAGAGCTTATGAGGTTGCGCATGACAGATCACACTAAGATAAATATAGATTTTCCTCAAAAAATTCCTGAAGTGACAATTGCGCCATTATTATTTATAGCGATTGTTGAAAATGCCTTTAAGCACGGTATTTCGGCTACACAAGAGTCAGTAATTCACTTTAAAATGCAAATTCAAGACCGCGCGATTTTATTTAAGGCGACTAATACAAATTTTCCAAAATCTACAGCTGATAAAAGCGGGTCGGGGATAGGCCTTGAGAATCTTCAAAAAAGATTAAATTTACTTTATCCGCATCAACATGATTTTAAAACCTATGTTTCTAAAAAAACCTTTACTGCTGAATTAAAAATTATTACCGTGACACCATGAAAAAACTAAGCTGCTTGATTGTTGATGATGAACCCATGGCTTTAAGTTTGTTAGAAAGTTATGTACTGAAAACTCCTTTTTTAACCTTGAAGGCAAAGTGTAGTAGTGCCGTTGAGGCCATGCAGTATATAGATGCTACAGAGCAAATAGATCTGTTTTTTTTAGATATTCAAATGCCCGAACTCACAGGGATGGAATTTTCTAGATTGATACCATCTACAAGTAAAATCGTTTTTACTACAGCTTTTGAAGACTACGCCCTTGAAGGCTATAAAGTTAATGCCATTGATTACCTTTTAAAACCTTTTGATTATGCAGAGTTTTTAGCTGCTGTTCATAAAGCAAAAGCGAGTTTAGCTCTACAGTGGACAGAAGACTATAGCAGTGAATCTACACTTGATTTTTTCTTTGTAAAGTCTGATTACAAGCAAGTTAAAATTGTGTTTTCAGAGATACTTTATATTGAAGGCTTAAAGGATTATGTGAAAATACACCTCAACGATAGCTTCAAGCCTATATTGACCTTGATGAGTTTAAAAAAACTTGAAGAAAAATTACCTTCATCAAAATTTATGCGCGTGCATAGGTCTTATATCATTGCGTTAGATAAAATTGAAGCCATTGAACGCAATCATATTGTCATTGGAAAGGCCTCAATTACCATTGCTCCGGGCTATAAGGAAGCCTTAAAAACTTATATAGCTAATAATAGCGTGTGATTTATTGCTGATTGTATTGCTTAGAGTTTTTGGGGCAATTTATGAGCATTAGGCATGTATAGCTAGTAATTTTGTAGTTAGTCCTATTTGCCCCAAATGGTAAATGTCGTGTTGAATTAATCCATCAAGTACGTACTTATACGAATAACCGGGCACGTAATCATTGTCTTCTAAAAACGAATCTGATTTGTCTTGAAGTAATTCTATTAAGGCGTGTTGGCTGTCGTGAAAGTCTGATTTTAATTTTTGCCAACCTATTTTTTTCAATTCTTCATTAGTACGCCAGTTTTCAGGACTATTAGAAGTAATTGTCGGTGCTTTCCCTTGTAATTTTTTAATACCTTCGCTGCGCCAAATTAAAAGATGGCCAATTAATTCCGCTACACTGTGAAGCTCAGGAATAGGCCGTATAAAAGCACTGTCTTCTGTGACATGCTGTAGCTTTTTTATAAAATATTCATCCAGCCAAGAATCGCCTTTAAAATTACAAGTTAATTGATGTATAGCGTCTTTAATGCGTTTGTTTTCCATTTTAGTTTTGAGTGTTTAAGTGCGTAATTATTCACAAGGTACAATTAAAAATTAGGAGCATAGGAGAGAAGGTTAAAAATAAATGAATAAGGACTCTAATTTTGGGGTAAACCCTAAAGATTGTTGTTAGATTTTATACAAAAGTTAACTATAATTTTATTAACAAAATTAACTTATTTTATAGTTTTGCTGTGTAACTATCTATCTATTATACCAATACAATCTATTAATGAAAAAGCTAACGACTATTTCTATGCTGAAAAATCAGCATCATCTCTGGCGATGTACACTACTAAAATTGATGATGTTTCTCGTGTGCTCCACCGGATTCTCTCAAGCCATTAGTGTTGATGGCACCTCTTATACCACAGAAGATCTGGTGTCTGTTTTACTGAATAACGCCTGTGCAGAGGTATCAAATATTCAACTTTCTTCACCTCAAGCTGTAGCCTATTTTAATAATCAAGGTGGAAATTTTCCGATTTCTGAAGGGGTGTTGATTCGCTCTGGGAAAGCACAGTATACAGCCGGAAATTATACCGGACTTAATTTAAGTAGTCAACTCAACTCCAATTCGGATACAACTTTAGTACAAATAAATGCAGCCACAGGACAATCTACTTCAATTACTGATGTGGCTTATTTACAGTTTGATTTTGTACCCTTATCTAACAATTTTGAATTCAACTTTCTTTTTGCTTCAAATGAATATGGGGAGTGGCAATGCCTCTCTAGCGATGTGTTTGCATTTTTACTGACAGATCTCAGTACAGGAACAACTACAAACCTAGCTTTGATTCCTGGTACAAACGACCCTATTTCTGTCAGGAATATTAAAGATAATACCTATAATCCATCCTGTAGTTCTGTAAATCCTGATTTATTTTCAACTTACACTGTTACTAATCCCGCTGCGTCTAGTATTAATATGCGTGGCTATAGTGTGGTGATGAATGCAGCTACTGGTATTGTTCCCGGAAATTCTTATCGCATTCGATTGGTCATTGGCGATGCGGGAGATGCTAATTTCGACTCAGCTATTTTCTTGGCAGCAGGGAGTTTTGAAACAAGTATAAACCTAGGTGCTGACCGCACTATTTGTTCAGGTGATACACAAACGCTAAGTACGGGCTTAGACGCCTCTGTTTATCAACATGTTTGGTCTAGAAATGGTGTAAATCTACCGGTTACTACTAGTAGCATAACTGTAAATCAAAGTGGGACCTATAAAGTTACGGTTACCAAAAATGGAACTGCTTGTGCGATTTCAGATGAAGTTGTTTTAGCCGAATTAATGGTTACGCAACCAGAAGACCTAATGACTTGCTATTCTGAAAGTGGCAACTATACTTATGACCTAACCAGCAATGATATTTCTGCCTTGGAGGTGCCCAATAACTATCAAGTGTTTTATTATGCTTCGATGGCTGATGTTACTGCGCAAAATGAAATTCCTAACGCCAACTTGACAGCTTATCAAAGCGCGGGTAATCAAACTATTTATATTAAATTATTTAATACAGATACAGAACAATTTTGCACTGCTGTATATAGTTTTCAACTCAATGTCAATCCGCCATTTAACCTTAATCATTCTCCTGAACCAATTGAAATTTGCGCGGCTCCTAGCTCAGTAGTCAATTTAAATGATATTATTCCTAATGTATTAAATGGACAAAGTCAAAGTAATTTTAATTTTTCGTTTTTTGAATCGCAATCTGATGCTGAAAACAATACAAATGCCATTTCTACGCCAGCAGCATATACCTTGCAGTCAGCAACCTCAGTGACACTTTGGTTACGTGTTGAAGATGAACAGATGCCTGAATGTTATGTGGTTTTATCATTTCAAATCATTATTAATGAATTACCTCCTGTTGATCAAATTACAAATCAAGTGGCTTGTAGTAGTTTTCAATTGCCAAGTTTGACTAATGGGACCTATTATACAGGCCCAAATGCTTCAGGACAGGTGTTAGCTGCAGGTGACGTAATTGATCAAACCCAACTTATTTATATTTTTTCGGGACCCAATGAAAATGGTTGTGTCAATCAATCTCATTTTAAAGTGACTATGGCTGATGAATATGAAATTGATACAACTCATTGTGGCAAGTACATCGTTCCAGACCCTCCAGCTGGTCAATTTTATACAGCTCCAGATGGCCCTTCAGGATCCGGAACGGTTTTATCGCCTGGAATGGCTCTGACCACAAGTCAAACTATTTATTACTATGTTGAATTTGATGGCGTATTGTGTAGAGATCAAGCGTTCAATATCACGATTTATCCTTTGCCGGAAGTTGATCAACCTACTGATGTAATTACTTGTTCGCAATATGTACTGCCAACACTAACAAATGGGAATTACTATACCCAAGCTAATGGCAATGGAACACAGTTGAATGCTGGCGATATTATTTCTTCCTCACAAACACTTTATGTCTTTAATGATGATGGAAGGTGTACAAATCAACACCAATTTCACATAAGTATAATTCCTGATTTTGAAGATATCACTGCTTGTGGAAGTTTTGTGTTACCAGATCTTGAAGTTGGAGGTTACTACACTCAAGCTTCAGGTGCGGGACAGGCAATTCCAGAAGGCACAACACTAACCTCTTCTCAAGTTGTTTACTATTATGCCCAAACCACTACCACGCCTAATTGTACGGAGAACACTTCGTTTCAAGTCACCATTAACCCAATTCCTGAGGTTGATGAGCTAGAAGATGTGGTTACCTGTGAAGATGTAGGCTACGTTTTGCCACCTTTGACTAATGGAGCGTATTTTACAGATTCTAACCGTACAGGAACGCAGTTGTTTGCAGGTGATACAATTACAACTTCGCAAACGCTGTATATTAATAATTTAGAAAATGGCTGTACCAATGAAACTGACTTTAATGTTGAGGTTTACAGCTTACCCCCAGTTGAACAGTTTACAGATATTTACTCTTGTGAACCTTTTGAATTACCAGAATTGACAAATGGCGATTTTTATACAGGCCCAGCCGGAACCGGTACACTCTTGCCTGCAGGAACTACAATCGATTCTACTCAACTTATCTATATCTATAATGATTATCCCGAATTGACCTCCTGTTATAGCGAAAGCTTCTTTACGGTGTATATCAATGGTGTATCAGTTGATTCTTTTGAAAATATAACGACTTGTGATTATTACGTTTTGCCTGATTTGACAACTGGCAATTATTTTACAGAAAGCGGAGGAGAGGGCTTAGCACTTTATGCCGGTGATACGCTGACCACTACTCAAGAAGTCTTTGTATATGCCATTAACGGAGATCGTTTTCCTTGTATTGACGAAACTAGCTTTACAGTTGACATATCTCAAACTCCGGTGCTTGACACGTATTCAGACATTGAGAAATGTGGCAGTTATACCTTAGCTCAACTTACACAAAATGATAGTATAGCAATCGATTATTACAGAAGTCCATTCGGAGAAGATAAAATTTTACCTGAAGACTATACATTTGATACGCCAGGAACCTATACGATTTATGTGTATGCTACGGCAGCTAATAATGAAAATTGTTTTGCTCAAACCTCTTTTCAACTTACAGTTCATCCATTGTTAGAACTAGCTATTGATGGTGGTACAATCTGTACGGATCGCTCTACAGACACTCTTACCCCTGTCGTGTTATCATCTGGATTAGACCCTAATGAGTTTACTGTAAATTGGTATTTAAATGGCGAATTGAGGCATACAGGGCCAAATTTTGAAGCTACTGAAGCAGGGGTTTATTCTGTTGAAACCGAAAAGTTAGCTCCAGAACAAGGTGCCAATTGTAATTATGCACCAACTACAGTTGAAGTTTTTGAATCGGCTCAACCAGTTATCGATGCACATGTCAGTCAACCCTTTTCAGACATCGCCGTTATTACTGTAGATATCGTTGATGGAGTGGGAGCGTATGAATATCAATTGGACGGCGGCTCTTATCAAACGAGTAATGAATTTTACGATGTCGAATCTGGCTCACACATGATTCGAGTAAGAGGCATTCACGGCACTTGTGGGGCAACAGTTATTGCAGTTGAAGTGCTTAAATTTCCTAAATTTTTCACCCCTAATGCCGACGGATTTAACGATAAATGGACTATTAAAGATTTGAGAAATCATCCCGAAGCACAGATCCATATTTTTGATAGATATGGTAAACTACTCAAAACTTTCTCGCCCCAATATGAAGGCTGGGACGGTACCTTTAACGGTAAACCAATGCCGTCAAATGATTATTGGTTTTTAGTTAAATTTGAACAAGAAGGCGTAAAAAAGATTTTTAAATCTCATTTTACCCTAAAACGTTAGTTTTTTAAAATCCATTATAACCTACTTAAATACAGTTCTGGTTGTAATGGATTTTTTTATGTAATTTTTAATTGTAATATGTTTTGTTACATAATAAAAAACCATACCTTTGTTGCGTTATAAATATCTAAGATGAATAATACACGATTTGCAACAGCTATACATATCTTGACCTTATTGGCCTCTCAACCAGATCAGTGGCTGAGTTCTGATTATATTGCAGGAAGTATTACCATAAATCCGGTTGTTGTCCGCAAAGAATTAATCGTGTTAAATTCAGCAGGATTAGTGTTGAGCAAGAAAGGAAAAGGAGGGGGTGTTCAATTGGCTAAATCACCCCAAGATATTTTGCTGTCCGATATTTATAACACTGTAAAGAATACTGAAGTATTGGGAAAAAAGAATCACTGTGAGCAATCTAATTGCCCTATTGGTAAGCGTATTAATGATAAGTTAGATAAGCTCTATTCTTCTACAGATGCTATAGTAGTCAATGCATTGAGCCAACAAAGTTTGGCAAATTTTTGTAGTCAATTCACTTAATTTTTTTTATTCATAATTGTAACAAAAAATGTTACATATTAAATCACTATAATATGAAAATAGCAATTACAGGCGCTACAGGTCAACTCGGAAGAGAAGTGGTAGCTAAACTAAAATCACGTACAAGTTCTGACAATTTAATTGCCTTAGTGCGTACCCCAGAAAAGGCTGCCGATTTGGGTATTGAATCAAGAGTATTTGATTATACTAAACCAGAACATTTACCAGAAGCTTTGCAAGGCGTCGATGCTTTACTACTAATTTCAGGAAATGAACTTGGTCAACGCGAGTTACAGCACAAAAATGTAATCAATGCTGCTAAACAAGCCGGCGTAAAATGGATGGTGTACACAAGCTTATTGCATGCTGACACCTCTTCTTTAAGTTTGGCGCCAGAGCATTTAGCTACAGAAAAGGCTCTACAATCTTCAGGAATAGCTTATACCATTTTACGAAACGGATGGTATACCGAAAATTATACAAACTCAATTCCTGGCGCAGTAGAAGCCAACGCTTTTATTGGTGCCGCCGGGTCTGGTAAAATTTCATCGGCTACACGTGAAGATTATGCTGAAGCAGCAGCAGTTGTTTTAACTTCAGAGAAGCATCGTGGAAAAATATATGAATTGTCAGGAGACAAGGCCTATACACTCACAAATCTTGCTGCTGAAGTTTCAAAACAAACCGGAAAAACTATTCCCTATAACAATTTAACCGAAGCTAATTATGCCAATGCGCTTACTGAGATAGGCTTGCCGCAAGAGGTTTCATCAGCTATTGCTAGCTGGGATATTGGTGCTTCAAAAGGAGATTTATACGACCAAGATTCTACCTTGTCAAAACTTATAAATCGCCCGACAACACCGCTTTCAGCTGTTGTCAAAAAAGCTTTGGCTTAAGTAGATAGATTTCCTTTTATACCTGTTAGAATTATTTTTTAGTCCGATTTAGAATATTTTTTACAGGTATAATACCGTGGTTTATAAATTACTAGTACAATGAAACAAAGTCGAAATTGGACTATATAATTTGTCCATACGGTATTATTAATTCAACACCTGTATTTTTATTAGAATACAGGTGTTTTATTTTTGGCTTAGATTCAGAACTAAAACAAGTCAAAAAGTCTGTTAGATTTTACGTAAATTATAGGCTGTATTCTGCAGACTTGTAAGGGCATTAACTCAAGCTGAGTACATTTTTTTTAAAGAAGATTACCGCTAAGGCATTCAATAAAATTCCTATGCCTATTAAAACAGCAACACGCCCTAAGAAAGTAGCATCATAAACCGGAAGTTGACGCCAAAAAATATCAAAAAAACCTTGAATACTCCAGTAATTGACAGAAACTACAGCTGCTTTTTGCATGAATTCAGGCATTAAAAATAAAGGTACCATACTTCCGCCAATAGCACTCATAACAAGAATTATTAAGGTAGATAAACCTTGTACTTGTTGACGTGATTTAGCAATAGCTGCTAAAAAAACACCAAAAGCCGAACAGGCAAAAGCCGTTGCCATAACAATAATCAGTACAGCTAGCCAATTTGTAAAAATGATCAATCCAAAAGCAAAATGCGCAAATAGTAGTAGAATAAGCAATTGGATAATAGAAATAATATTTGCCGAAATCATCTTTCCAAACACAATTTTTATAGGATTGATAGGGGTGTAGAGGAGCCGTTTTAGGGTGCCTTCCTGCTTTTCGTCTAATATGCTGGTGCCTATGCCCACCACAGAAAAGAGCAGCATCATTACAGCTGTTCCCGCAACAGCCTGTATGAGTCCTATGCTGTTTTCAGATTTTGCTTTTATTAAAGGTGTCATCTTGATTTGTCCACCAAAAAAACTTTTAGAGAGGGCTTGTTGACTTGACTTGTCAGATACTCCTTGTTCTAATGAAGAAAATAAATTATCAGATTGGCGTCCTATTTTTGCTTGTAAGTTAGGACTTGAATTACTGATGGTATTCATAAAACGTTGTTTCATGGCTTCTTTAGGATTGCCTAACATAAAAGGTAACCTTGCCATTGTAGGAATTAAAGCTTGTTGTAATAAGCCGATTTGGATGTTTTTTGCCGCGTCGTATTGAAGCTCTATAGGCAATTGACGACCAGTGAGCAGAGAGTCATTAAATCCTTTGTGGAGAATTAAAACACAAGTTGCCGTTCCAGTTTTGATGTTTTTTTGAGCCGTAGCTAAATCAACCACTGATAATTGAACGCTCTCTAAACTATCTAGTAAGTTTACAGCTTGTTTTGATTGCATACTGTAATCTAAATCTGTTACCTGTAGGTCTATGCGCTGCGCTTTTGATGAGCCTACCCCTCCAAAAGCAAAGGCAAATAGGGTGATTAAGGCTATTGGGATAGCAAAGGTTAATAAAACTGCTCTTCGGTCTTTTAAAAATAATTTTAAATCTTTACTGACAAGTTTAAACATGTTAATCGCGGAGTTGTTTTCCTGTTAAACTTAAAAACACACGCTCTAGATTAATGGGGTGTAGCTCTATTTGCGTAATGTCTGCATGTGCCTCTTGACTCAATTTTATAATTTGTGCGAGTTCAGATTGTGGCTTAGTGACAGGAATATTAAGCGTGTCATTTATACAATCTAGGTCAGGCCAAGTTTGTTGTAGTTGCTGGCGTAAATGCATACTTAGATGCGTAAAACTTATAGTGATGACCTCTTTGATGGCACTGTTAGATTTGAGCTCCTCTAGTGTACCTTCTGCGATAATCTTCCCTTGATCAATAATTCCTATACGGTCACATAGTCGTTCAGCTTCTTCCATATAATGCGTGGTGTAAATAATAGTCAATCCCTGATGATGAAGCTGTTCAAGTACTTCAAAAATCAAATTTCTACTCTGTGGATCAATGCCTACCGTAGGTTCATCCATAAATAACACTTTGGGCTGATGGAGTAGTGCTGCTGCTATATTAATGCGCCGCTTCATGCCTCCTGAATAGGTAGATACCTTGTCTGAACGCCGTTGGTATAAACCCAATAAGTGGAGCACCTCTGAAATACGTGTTTTTAATAGTGATTTTGGAACACCGTATAAGCTTCCCCAAAAGACTAAATTTTCATAGGCGCTAAGTTCTTTGTAAAGGGCTATTTCTTGCGGAACTACACCGATATTTTTTTTGGTAAACTTAGGGTGTTTGGCAATATCCTTTCCTGCAACCCTCACACTGCCGCTATCGGGTTGCAAGACAGAACTCATTATTGAAATACTCGTCGTTTTACCAGCACCATTAGGTCCTAATAAACCGTAAAACTCACCTGATTTTATGCTTAAACTGATATCCTGAACGGCTGTTTGGGAAGAATAGGCCTTTGTGATGTGTGACACTTCAATCATTTGCTTAATACGAGTTATACCAGTTAGAATTATTTTTTACAGGTATAATACCGTGGTTTATAAATTACTAGTACAATGAGACAAAGTCGAAATTGAACTATTTAATTTATCCATACGGTATTAGTTGTAGTAGTTCTTGTATTCAAATAGCCTTTTCATATTGACTTATTTAAAGGTGAAAGTTATGTAACAAATCATATTAATATGTCAAATTTAAAGTTAAAATATTGATTAAGCAAACTTTGAGTTGAGTTTATTCTTCAAGAATAAAATTTATAGCAGCTGTCAGGTTTTGGTAAGATCTTATTTAGCTTTCAATTTACAGGAGTGTCCTGATTGCACAATAAGACAAATCAATAGTATGTCATAAAAAACAATTTTGAGAAAAATTGTTGGCAACCCGCAAAATTGTATAAGTAATCAATATCTTGGGCGCTTTCAATAACTTATTCCCTTTACAAATAGAGCCTTTATGAATGCTACTGTAGTTAAGAACGCACGTATTGATGTGGTAGATGCCTTGCGTGGTTTTGCCGTTATGGCTATTATTTTAGTGCATAATATTGAACATTTTATTTTTCCGGTTTACCCAACAGAAGTGCCACAGTGGCTCAATGTGTTAGATCAAGGCGTGCACACGGTTATATTTACGCTGTTTGCCGGAAAATCTTATTCTATTTTTGCGCTTTTGTTTGGATTTACCTTTTTTATTCAAAGTGATAATCAGCGCCGAAAAGGCAAAGATTTTGGCTACAGATTTTTATGGCGATTGGTATTACTGGCAGGATTTGCTACTCTAAACGCAGCCTTTTTTCCGGCGGGCGATGTATTATTACTCTTTACCTGCGTAGCCTTAGTCCTGTTTATAACGCGCAATTGGAGTGATAAATATATCTTGATTGCCGCTATAGTGCTACTGTTACAACCTGTAGAATGGATCCATTTTATAATCAGCTTATTTGATGCCACTCACCAATTACCAGATTTGAATGTTGGTGATATGTATGCCGCTGTAGCCGAATATACTAAGGAAGGAGACTTCTGGAATTTTGTGTTTGGCAACATCACGTTAGGACAGAAAGCGAGTTTGTTTTGGGCCATTAATGCCGGTAGATTTGTGCAAACAGGGGGACTCTTTTTGCTAGGATTTTATTTGGGAAGAAAACATCTTTTTGTGACTAGCAGAAAAAATATAGTGCTTTGGAATAAAATATTAATTGTTTCGACTATTGCTTATGCACCTTTGTATGCCTTAAAAGAACAGATTATGACTAATGATTTGCTTGTGCAACAAACAGCAGGAACGACGTTTGATATGTGGCAAAAATTGGCGTTTACCTTAGTTGTAGTGTCTGCTTTTGTGCTGTTATATCAACACGGAAAATTTCAAAAGTTGGTTAATGACTTGCGCTTTTATGGCAAAATGAGTTTGACCAATTACATCACGCAGTCTATTATTGGCGCTTTTATTTACCTTCCTTTCGGCTTGTATTTAGCACCTTCTTGTGGTTTTACCGTCAGTTTATTCATCGGAATAGGCATCTTTTATGTGCAGATGAAATGTTGTAAATGGTGGTTGGCTCACCACAAATACGGTCCGTTAGAATACATTTGGCAGCGATGGACTTGGATAAAGTCAGGGAAATGATTTAAATTTATCGAAAGTAATCATTTCTAACCTTTGGCAAATGTCCTTTAGAGCGCTAAATGCAACTATACTAATTGTTCTGCTGCTTTTATTAACAAGTTGCTCTTTTATGGGGCCTTGTCAAAAGAAGCGTCTTCCGCAATCTGCAGTAAAGGAGATGAGTCGCTATCACCAAGGGCAGCAATTCATTTATACCAGTGATTTAGGAAGAACAGATACCTTGACCGTTACTGATACGCTGCACGCCTACACTCCGTGTAATAAATTTGAATTGGGGCCTAATCAATATGAGATGGCGGGGGTTTATTTTAAGTCGCATCTTTTTGAAGGCCACATTAATGTGAGTTACAATGTAAGGGTAACTGATTCTTTTGAACGGTTTTTTAGATTTTCAAATGTTATGGCGAATTGTAGATCAGATGAAATTCACAATTATGTAGATAGTTTGAAACTAGCTTCTCAAGAAGATAAGATCAAAGTTTATACCGTGAATGCAGCAACGGATACAATCAGAAGTTATAAGGGAAAAATACAATCTTTTGCCTGGAGTGAGCAATACGGTTTTGTTCAGTATACAACGGTGAAAGGGGAGGTTTTTAAACTACTCTTAATGCCTTAATGGTTTAAACATTTTTTAGCCACGGGTGACATGAGTATGGAACAGAAAACCATTAAGAAGTTAAGGATCATTAAGAAGGAAATAGCTTCACTACTCTTAATGCCTTAATGGTTTAAACATTTTTTAGCCACGAATGACATGAGTATGGAACAGAAAACCATTAAGAAGTTAAGGATCATTAAGAAGGAAATAACTTCACTACTCTTAATGCCTTAATGGTTTAAAAAATTGTAATTTAGCTAATAAAAGAGATGACTAGAAAAGAAGTAACTCAATTGTCTTACGATATAACAGGTTGTGCAATTAAAGTACATAAAGCTTTGGGACCTGGTTTATTGGAAAGTGTTTATGAAAAATGCCTCATGTATGAGCTGATTCAGAATGGATTCCAAGTGCAACAACAGCTTATTGTTCCAGTTGTTTACGAAGGCATAAGTCTGAATACGGAATTGAGATTAGACTTGTTGGTGGATGACTGTGTGGTGGTTGAATTAAAAGCTATCGAAAATGTTTTACCAGTACATGAAGCACAACTGTTAACATACATGAAGTTGCTTAAAAAGCCACAAGGATTATTAATTAATTTTTTTACCGATAATATAACCAAGTCGATGAAACCATATGTAAATGAATACTTCAAAGAATTGACGGAGAGCTAAACACCATTAAGAAGGAAATAGCTTCACTACTCTTAATGCCTTAATGGTTCAAGTTTTTTAGCTATGGGTGACATGAGTATGGAACAGAAAACCATTAAGAAGTTAAGGATCATTAAGAAGGAAATAACTTCACTACTCTTAATGCCTTAATGGTTTAAGTTTTTTAGCCACGAATTACACGAGTCTGCACGAATAAGGAGAGTGCAAGGCATTTGTGTATTTATATTTTGTCCTTCCAATTCCACCATTTAAGTTTTTCAGATTCTTGATTTTCCTTTGGTGTTTCTGCATAATAAACGGCACATCTAAAAGTGTATAACAAACAACGATCTTGAGTGCATCCCACGATTTTATTAGATTGTTCATAGAGTTCTTGTGGATCTTTCTCCTTTAAGTCCTCAACTTTTATGATACCTATATTGTATAAATCTGTAGCATTAGACTTTCCAATACCCGGAATACAAGTTAGGTCTTTTTGAATCTGTTTTGCGTCCATATTAATCTTAAAAGTTAATTTGTTTTCTGTTCTCAGAATACTGTTGCATTTGTGACTTGAATCCACCTCATTTAAACTTTAAATTTCTTCATTGTGTTGCTAAGGTTAAAAGTTTCAGTGTGGTTTTCCAATTTCTCGTTGTTGTTTTCACATTCAGCTTTTTTTCAAGAAAAGAAGTCGTTAATTTCGTTTTGCCATAACCATTAGGGCAATACAAGTAAAGAACCTTATCAGAAAAACTAATTTCTTCATCGGCCTTTTTTTTGTTGACAATCTGTTCTTTGTCAAAAGTTTTTGGGGGTTCAGCTAAAAATGTAATATGCATAAAAGAAGTATCTTTTTCTTCCCGTTTTACATAAGGATTATGTGCTACAATAGCTGCCAATGTGTCGGATTTGAATACAATAACCGGAACGTCGAATCCGAAGGAATTCTTTATTTTTTGAGTAATTAAGTCTTCTAACGCTTTGGTGTCATTTTCATTAGTCCTAAAAATAACGTTTCCACTTTGAATATAGGTTTTGACTTCTTCAAAGAGCATGGATTGGTACATTGCTTTCAAATCAGCCATCTTGATAATGTTCTTGCCGCTTACATTAATTCCTCTTAATATTGAGATATATGTTTCCATTTCATTTAGATTATGTTTTTTGGTTTCTTATATTGAAGGCCTAAATGTTTAAAATTAAGCTTAAATTTACGTATAAAAAGAGCATTTTTGTTAATATTTAATCTGCTGTATAAAATTGATAGTTAGTCTATTCATAACTCCGAGCAATACCTATCAACTGGACAGGTCGGTCTCCGATTAATATAATTATTGGCGAAAAGCTTAACTTTGTACAATTGATTGAAACTAGTTGAAAATTAAACTGCTATGAGCCTGAAATTAATCCCGATATTTTTGCTATTACTTTATACTGGGGTGATGCAGGCACAAGATAAATTAGTCAAAGACCTCGATTTTGATGGGATAAAGGATTCAATTTTTTTAGATAATCCTAAAGCTCCTTTGGTCATTAAATTGTCTACACAGAATTTCCAACTAAGGGTGAATTCAATCTGTGCCGATGAAGGCATGAAAAAGAACATTGAAGAGACTAAGAATGGATTTAAACTGTCTTGGAATTATATGCGTTCCGGGTATACCATGCAGTATAGATATTCACAAGAGCACAAAAAAATTAGACTCATCGGCATGACTTATTACAATTTTGGACCAGCAAGTCATGATGGTAGCGGACAGAGTAGTGCTAATTTATTGACAGATGAGTATATTGCCAACTGGCAGTATGTTGATATAAAGGCACCTCATATAATAACCTTGCCTACAATGAACGTCAGGTTGAATTTTCCCTTAAGCTTTTTAGGCAATGAACAAAAATCCTATGATTTGTTCCTAGCTGAAAATACAGCTTCTCTAAAAAGAGGAGTACGCCGTTATTTGGTAAAGACCTATGGCATCAATCAGCTTAAAGACGAAGTTTGGGAAGGAAAATTGGGCAATAATATTCCTGTTTGCCTGCGTTACCACAAATTTTACGGAATTCCTTATGGGCGATATGGTGATTTGGTAATCGGCAGTATTACGTATCTTAATATAAAAGCAAAAATACCGATTCCACTTTTAGGCTATGAAGATAAGGAAGGTGATTTTTATTTAAGTGAATTTCAGGAAGACGGGAAAATATCAGGTGTTATTCGAGGAGATAAAAAGGAAAATAACTTTAAGGCAGAGTGGATAAAACCCTATAATCCTACAAGTTATAAATTGAAATTAACGCAAAAAGACAGCTTGATAGCTACGCCTATAATTGAGACTATTTCTGCAAATTATGCAGGTGAGTATTACTATCAATTTGGCGAAAAAGGACCTCTAGGTGAGTGGAAAGTAAGAGTGCTTGGCAATGATAAACTAGAAGTTCAGGCCTTTTCTGTCACAAGCGCTCCAGCACGAAATATGGCAGAAATAAAGAAAGATACGGTGAAGCTGCAAGGCAATTCGTTTGCGTATTCTGTAAAAAGCGGCCCCGACTGTGCAATTGATATACAGGCTTTTTTCTTCAAAAATTTTATGTTAGTCTATTATACCAATGAGAACCCTTGCCCGTATTATTTTGGGCATAATGCCACACTGGAAGGTGTTTTTTATAAGATAAAGTGATCTAGTTATTAAAAACAAATTGTAATGCTAACTCCGCAAGACGCTTTGATAAGTTAATTGTTTTGTGCTTAAGAAGATTGTATTTAATACCTTTTAACTAATTTTAGAGAATAAGTTATAATCAATATACATTTATGTATTTCAAAGACCTCAAAATCAAATCCCTAAAAGTCTTTAAACGCTTTCCGCTTACCGTTATTTGGGTAATCATAGGAAGCGTTCATTTTAGTGTCGAAATAAGTAACAATGCTTTATTTGAAAAAGCTTATCGCCTAGATTTGATTTTTATTTTGGGGGTAAGTTGGTTGATTGGTACACAGTTTTTGATCGAACAATTTAAACAACCTAAAAAGTGGCTGTGGTTAAAAATTATTCCGCTGGCTTTGTTGGTGCTCTTTTACTTTAGCTTGCCGATTTCACCTGATTCTAATGGCTCAGCTACAGCTTATATCCGATTTTGGTTGTATGTGCTGGCAGGCCATCTATTTGTGTTTTTTGCGCCCTTTATAAAAGGATATCACAATGTAGCGTACTGGAATTATCTTAAAAATATTATGATAGCCGTCGGGCGAAGTTTGTTGTATTCAGGAATTTTGTATCTCGGACTTGTACTCGCCGTTTTGGCTTCTGACGCTTTGTTCAATATAAATTTTGACGATGATATTTACGGCAATCTATTCGTATTTTGTTTAGGAATTATCAACACCATCATTTACCTCTACGACTTTCCTAAACAGATTCAGCAACAAACTGATTTTGTGTTTAACAAACCCATTGTGGTTTTGGTAAAGTTCATCTTGATTCCGTTGACTATTCTCTATTTTATCATTCTCTATCTGTACGGTTTAAAAATAATAATCGCTTGGGAGTTGCCGGAAGGTTGGTTGTCGGGACTCATCACGGCTTTGTCTATTTTAGGATTTATCATTCACATTATCATTCATCCCCTTAAAAAACGACAATCTTCAGCGCTTATCAATAAATTCCATCCCTGGTTTCAAATTTTATTGCTGCCCTTGCTCATCTTATTGTTTATTGCCATTTTTAGGCGTCTTGCCGATTATGGATTTACAGAAGCGCGCTACTTTTTATTGCTATTAGACTGCTGGATTTTAGGCATTACACTTTACCTCTTATTCGCCAAGAATAAACAAATGCGGGTGTTGCCTATTTCTGTTTTTGTGTTAGCCATCTTGAGTACGTTGGGTCCTTGGAGTGCTTTTAAGGTGTCATTGCGATCACAAATGAATGAG
This sequence comes from uncultured Flavobacteriaceae bacterium, assembly GCA_964451785.1. Taxonomy (GTDB): domain Bacteria; phylum Bacteroidota; class Bacteroidia; order Flavobacteriales; family Flavobacteriaceae; genus JAJYSO01. The sequence continues at coordinate 4,401 of CAYVJG010000031.1, read as the reverse complement.
TTTAAAGAGATTCTTGCCCAAGTTGACCCCGAAACACATACACTTACAGAAGAAGAATTTTCGCGCTTAAACAGCGTATTGACCTATTTTCAAGACCACCACGCACTAGACCAATTAAAGCCTATTATAGGATTTAATCCTGATTCATCGTTTACAGTTCATACGCGTTATGCTATGCGAAAGCGAATTGTTGATTCACTAGGAATTAAAGGAAATTTAAAAGATTATAACACCAGCTATTACACCTCTCAGATTGATAGTCAGCTGCACACAGATATTGCAGAATACGCTGATTTCTACACGTTGAAATTAACTTCTCATTCTGACAAACCGCAGCCACTCCACCTAGTTAGTGACAATCAGAATTTAGTGATTAAAAAGGATAGTCTAGAAGTAATCAGCATAAAATTGGACAGCAGTTTTTTAGAGGCCGTTATGGACAAGTCTATTTATTCTTCTTCCAAAGAAAAACTGCAAACAGAATATGACATAAAAAATGAGTTAGGCCATTTTAAAGTGTTTATCAAATACCTATCGCTTAGCACAAGCCCTAAAAACACTCATATTACGCAAGCCGAAATTTTTCTTTTTGCACAGTGGAAAGAAAAGAAAAAATAAACAGATGAAGAGTGATTTTTAGTCATATATTAAATGAATAATCGCGATTAAGTAAGATGAAATCATAGCAATCGACAAGTTTTAAAAAACTTGTAAATCGTTTTGAATACTTATCTTTGGCATAATAGACACAATAGGATGAGCAATGCTAAAAAAAACGAAATCTATTCCCATACACTCGCTTTCTGATGAAAATGATATCGGAATTATGGTTGGAAAAATGTCAGCTCAAGATATTTCACTAGAACAGACAAATTATGCGCATCGACACGACTTTCATTTTTTTATTGTTCAGGTAGAGGGAACGATTAGCTTTGAAGTCGATTTTAAGAAATTTGATACAGAACAATCGTCCGTTTTTTATATTCATCCTAACCAAGTACATCGAATTGTACAATCAAATGAAATAGTTATTTACGGCTTATTGATAGACAATGAAAACCTAAATTCTGAATATCTACACTTATTAGAAGAAATTGTTCCCGTTAAACCTTTGGTGTTACAGCCTCAGAAAATGACTGTCATTCTTGACACATTAAAATTATGTATCAACTCTTTTAAACGGAAACCCGACAGGCTATACCAAAGTTTATTAAAAGATAATAGCAATGCGTTAGTGGCTTTAATACTTTCTCACTATTTAGAAACAGCAAAACCTACGGATAAACTTTCTCGATTTGAAATTGTTTACAGGGATTTTAAAGGCTTGCTAGAGCAAAACTTTACCACGAAAAAGCGCCCTTCTGAATATGCTAGAACAATGCATATATCGCCTTCGTATTTGTATGAATGTGTAAGAAAAACAACAGGACTTTCAGTTTCGCATCACATACAAGAACGCATTATTTTAGAAGCAAAGCGCTTACTTTACCATTCTAATAGATCTGTAAAAGAAATTGCGACCCAGTTAGGATATGATGATTACCCTTATTTCTCACGCCTTTTTACTAAAAATACAGGAATGAGTGCTTTGACGTTTCGAAACAAAAACCTTGATTAGTCCAATGAATACCGTTTTTTACTATTGTTCAAATAGATAACCCATCGTTCTTTTGCATTACACCTTAAAATGTAAAAAGATGCTTTCAAAACTTCCAAAATGGGCTGCAGATTTAACAGAAAATGTGGATGCTATAATGTGCGATGTGCAAGTTTTAGGCTACACATATCTCAGTTCCGACATTAAAAGAATTCGTTTTCGAGGCGATTTATCACGAATGAATTTTCAAATAGGTTTCGCTAATGCGATCCGGGTAAGCAATACGGAATTTAGAAATTATACAACGGCATATCACAATGTAAAGACTGGTATTCTGGATATTATCTTTTACCTCAATAGAAAGGGGGTTGGAAGCAGCTACATAAATTCATTGAGTGTTGGAGATAAATTGAAAATAAGTATTCCAAGAGGGAAAAAATTATACAATCCGAATGTAAAACACCAATTTATTTTTGGCGATGAAACTTCTCTAGGACTTGCTTGTTCATTTTTACCTGTTTTAAAAAAGAATAAACATCACTATCGATTCTACTTCGAATTAAATCAGCATAATGAAAATGTCCCGGAATTATTAGGATTAGAACACACTCGTGTTTTTCCGCCAAATAGTGTAGTTAATAATGAAAAAGAGCTACATAAGTTACAGATTTTTCAAACGATTGATCGACAAGAAGTTAGTTTTATTTTAACAGGAAATGTACACTCAATTCAGGTGATAAGAAGGGTTCTCAAGAAAAAAAGCTACTCAGGACGGATACTATCTCAGGGGTATTGGCTTGAAGGGAAAAAAGGATTATAAATTAAAATTTAAATACAATGTCACATTCACATCATCATCACCATCATTCCCATAATGGGAAACTTTCACTCGCCTTTTGGCTCAATCTATTCTTTTCAATCATAGAAATTATAGGTGGAATATTTACCAATTCAACAGCCATCATTGCCGATGCATTCCACGATTTTACCGATGCAATTGCTATTGGGATAGCCGTATTATTAGAAAAGTTTTCTAAAAAAGGCCGTAGTCCCAAATTTTCGTTTGGCTATAAAAGATTTTCGTTATTATCGGCTTTAGCAATGTCTTTGTTCTTACTAATAGGTGCCGTTTTTATGGTAGTAAGCGCTTATCAATCTTTTTTGCACCCTGAACCCGTAAACAGTATGGGGATGTTGGGATTGGCTATTTTAGGCATCGCTGTTAACGGATTTGCTTTTCTAAAAATTAAACAATCAAACGGGCATTCGCATCAACACAGTCATCCCCATTCGCACAACGCCGACTTTAACAGCAAAGCAATTATGCTGCATCTATTAGAAGATGTATTAGGTTGGGTGGCTGTTTTGATAGGCGCAATAGTAATTTATTACACCGGATGGTATTGGATAGACGGAGTACTTACTTTAGCTGTAGCCGTTTTTATTGGTTATAATGCCACACAAAACAGCATTGCGACAATGAAAATTTTATTACAATCAGTTCCTGAAAATGTCGATGCCAAACAATTGTCTGATGAAATAAGGCTATTACACGGAGTTGAAGATATTCACGATTTGCATATCTGGACTATGGATGGAAATTTTCATATAGGTTCGCTGCACGCTGTGGTCAATACAGCGTATAAAAATGAGGAAAATCATATTCTAGATTCTATTCTGCAACTAATGAAAAAGCATAACATTCACCACCCCACGGTTCAAATGGAAACAACACTTATAAATTGTCAGTTGATTAGTTGCTAGATGATAGAATAAAAGAAAACAACTATTCCCAAGACCAGTTGTTTTACCAATACCCTGAGGATTATATGAACAAAATTCAACAAGCCGAAATTCCGATTACCACGATTTAAAAGTGAAAATATTTTCGCCAATCTTTTGATAGTGCTACTTCCCCTGCCTGAAGGGCAGTATATGATTAACCACAGGCGCGAGCCTGTGGTTGTCTAATCTCGACTTATCCTGCCCGTAGGGCAGAACGCTATTTGTATTGAGTATGTATAATAATATGATGTATAGACAGTATGTAACTCATAGAATATTATTTTAGTGTCGCCCTACGGGCGAGTGCTTTAGGTTGCTTTTACTTGCCGTAAGATAAATCTTACGGTTAATCATATATTGTCCTCCGGACAAGGTCTACGCAAGGTTACAAGATTTAGCGACGTATAGATAGGGTTGTAAACTCAGACAGAGTTCGTATACGATTACAAAATCTATTAAGTTTTATTGAAGTTGTTCTAGATGGGACTGTGAATGATTACTCCCAGGTGTGAATTTTTGTTTTGCCCGTATGGGCAATATATGATTAACCACAGGCGCAAGCCTGTGGTAGTCTAGCCTTGGCTTATCCTGCCCGTAGGGCAGAACCCTATCAAGTCATCTCTAAATATTTATGTTGTTCATTTAGGACAGAATTGATACAACACAATAAATTAGTGTAATAATTATTGAACTAAAGACCAAAAAAAAGGCGAGCCTTACTTAGTCAGACTCGCCTTAAAATTTTAAAAAGAACTTGAGTTTACTTCATAAATTTTGGACGAATCAAATTTTCTGCTGTAAAAATCTCATCCCACTTTTCTTGGGTTAAAAGTTGACGTTCTACAACCGCGATATCGTGTACACTTTTGCCGGTTTTTAGCGCCTCGCCAGCAATACTTGAACAGGCTTCATAACCCAATAACGGGTTGAGTTGCGTTACAATGCCGATGCTGTTCATTACTAGTTGAGCACAGTGGTCGGTGTTAGCCGTAATGCCATCTACACATTTTTCAGCTAAA
>CAYVJG010000030.1:0-37583 GCA_964451785.1 uncultured Flavobacteriaceae bacterium | reverse complement strand
GCAGAAGCAAAAAGAAAAATCTGCACATCAACACCACGGCCACGCTATGCCTGATCACGCCTCATCAAATTCATCTTCCACAGCGACTTACGTCTGCCCGATGCATCCTGATGAAGTTTCAAATCATCCGGGAGAATGCCCAAAATGTGGCATGAGTTTGCAGAAGCAAGAAGAAAAATCTGCACATCAACACCACGGCCACGCTATGCCTGATTACGCCTCATCAAATTCATCTTCCACAGCGACTTATGTCTGTCCGATGCATCCTGATGAAGTTTCAAATCATCCGGGAGAATGCTCAAAGTGCGGAATGACTTTGCAGAAAAAAGGAGAAACTTCTGCGCATCAACACCACAGCCATAAAGGTAAGGGGCACAGTTCGTCAAACACGCATCAGCATTCCACTGAAAGTTCAGAGGGGATAGTGACTTTGAATTACAACATGTTACAATCGACAAAAAAGAGTACTGAATTGCCAAAGGATGGTGAATGGCGTACGCTAAAGTTTGAATTGAACGGAAACATGAACCGCTACGTGTGGTCAATTGACAATAAAACGGTGGGTGAAAGTGATAAAATTTTGATTCGCAAAGGTGAAAACTTGCGCATTGTCCTTTACAATAACACTATGATGCGCCACCCGATGCACTTACACGGCCATGATTTTAGAGTGTTAAACCAATATGGAAAACGCTCGCCCATGAAAAATGTGCTCGATATCATGCCTATGGAGTCTGATACCTTAGAATTTCACGCTTCAGAAAGTGGCGATTGGTTTTTTCACTGCCACATTTTATACCACATGATGGGCGGTATGGGACGTATTTTTAGTTATGCTGATAGCCCGCAAAACCCCGAAATGCAAGGCTATGAAAAACACGCCCGTCACATGTTGTTGATGGATGAAAAACGTTTTTATTTTTCTGCCGAAAACGATTTTGCTTCTAACGGAAGTACAGGTGAATTGAGTTTTGACCAAACCCGTTGGGGCGTAAAAGCAGAATGGGAAATAGGGTATAAAGACACTGACGGTTATGAAGTTGAAGCTAAATTTGGTCGCTTTTTTGGGCATAAACAGTGGTTGTTTCCTTATGTAGGCGCCGGATGGCAATACCGAAAAGGCACTGTGGGCCACGAAAACTGGTTTGGTCAACACTTTGATCAAAACAATCGCGTAGTCGCGCGCTTAGGGGTGCAATATACCTTGCCGTGGCTAGTGGTTGCCGATGCGAGTATTGACCATACAGGACATGTCTTAGTGCAAATTGAGCGTGAAGATATCCCGCTTTCTCCGCGCTTGAGAGGTGCTTTTATGTTTAATTCAGACAAAGAATACCGCTTTGGCTTGCAGTATATCGTCTTTAAAAATTTCTCCTTAACTTCCAATTATAGCAACCACTTTGGGTGGGGCGCCGGAATTTCGGTGAATTATTAAAACCATCGCTAATTAAGTTTAAAAGCGGATTTTCATGATGAGAATCCGCTTTTTTAAATAAAATATTATAATTAACATTAATTAGTGTTAATTGTAATATTAAATAATTATATTTGTTTTTTATAACTTAAAAGTTTTATGATGGTTCAAAATTCACACTTTGTAAAATATAGGTATACGGGGAAGTATATATATTCATTTGGCTACTTTTTCTTTATTTTAATAATATCATTTTTGTTTTCTTCTTGTAGTGATAATTCTGATTTTGAAGTTGATGGTAAGCAGGATAATAGATATAAAGCTTTAAGCGAAAAGAGTTCTCTTAATTTTGGCAGAACTTAAGGAGGGATGTTTAATTTTTGAAAATCGAGTTTATTTTAATAATACTATTCGGAATCTAAAAAAGATTCCAGAAGAAATTATGATACAAGAATTTCGTAAATTTTATGAGAAAGGATTTGTGCCGGCTTTTCCACACTTTGCAGATTATTCTGAAGAGAAAATGGCATCTTATTTAATAAAGAAAAAAGAGTATATTCCTAGAATATTTGCGGATAGAGAGTTAGAGAAAGCGGACATGCTAGTTTCAAGTAATGAATTAGCATCACTTTTAAATATAAAAAGAGAAGTTATTATAGCGGATACATTGTATAAGTTTACTTATAGTGGATTATTGTTTACTCATGTTAAAAATAAAAGCAAACTAAAAGATTATGTGATAAGTAATGATTTGTATGATGTTGTTCCAAATCCATTAACATTGCCAGGAGGAGTTTCAGACACAGAAGAAGAGGGAGTTCTTTTATATGTTAATCCCAGAGTTTCAAATCCAGAAAACAATAACCCTCCTTGTGGTGATATAGCAACAGGTACAAATGATAGTTTTGTGTATCCAGCACCTGATAACCCTATAAACCCTTTGTTAGATCAAGATTACCCATGTTATAATGTAAGTATTGGGGGAGGGAATTATTCTGAAGATGAAAAGCATACAGCATCATTAATTAACTATATAAAAACATTAGAGCCGTGTAACGTAGGGGAGCAATGGAATCCGTTTGGTGTTACTAAAAAATGTACTGAAGAATTTCCGGGAGGAAAGAGAAGAACAAAAACTATATATGCTTATGAAGATTATTTTGTTTATAAGGATATACGAGTAAAAACGATTCACCAAAGAAAGCATAAGTTCCTATTTGCTGAATGGTGGGCAGGTAAAAAAACAGATGAAGTAGCTTTCTAATTAAAGATATTACGCTTAAAATAACACCTCCAAAAATGGAGGTGCCTAATCCATATTTTAATGTTCCTCCTGAAGCAGCTAATAGAATGGTGTTTTATGGGGATGGTAAAATTTTATCTGCAAACTCAAACCAAAGCTTTCAAGTTAATTCTGATAAATACCCACAAACCCCTTTTAACGAAGATATTATAGTGGAGTTATATAATGATAATATTTCTTGGGGAACTTTAACAAATGAAAAAGTGAATAAAATTTTTTGGGAACAAGTATATTCTGTCGCAAAAGATGTGTCTAATGCTACATTGTATAAAGATCCAAAGACGATGACAATGTTACTTATTACGCCTGAAGGTACATGTGTGCATTATACTAATTTAATGCAAAGAAAAACCAATACGAAAAAGATTAAAGATATTTTAGCTTATGACTGGGGTTTCACAATAAAATTTTCTTTGCCTTTAGATGGGAGTAATAGTATTTTGACGAATCCAATAGATATCATGAATTTAATATCTTCTCCAAAAGTAGAACCGGGAAAATTGGCTGATTTTGAAACAGTAAGGATGAATGTTGTTGGAGTGTCTAGGGTTGGTGATACTTGGGCTGGCACAAATATGAGCTATGGTGCTCAATAATAATTTGTTGAATTATGAATAAATTTAATTTTTTAATACTTTTTGCATTTTTGCTAAACAACAGTTTTATGATTAATGCTCAAGAAAGCGCTCTATCACTTTCTAAAGTTGAAGATCAAATCTATGGCGTGCAAGTCGGTACTTTTGGTGTTTGGGGATTCTATGAAAAAGGATTGACTAACACCTTGAGCCTGCGTGCAGAATTGGGGTTAGAGGCTTATTATATAAACTTTGGTCAAGGTTTTAAAATCCCTAATGAATATTATTCATTCCAAGAAGATTACGCTATTTTGCCGACTATTAATGCTGAACTGAGGTGGTATTACAACTTTAAAAAACGCCACCTAAAGAAACGCGACATCAGTGCTAATAACGGTAATTTTTTAGCCTTTAAGTTGGGGTATTCTCCTCCCTTTTTTGCGATTACGTCTTCTCCTAATCCCGCCGGAACAATTAATCAGTTAGCTTTTATTCCTAAATGGGGCATCCGCCGATCTATTACTGATCATCTTGATTTTGAATTGGGTTTAGGGCTGGGCTATAGATTCGAGTTTTTTGACCAAGAGGTTTTTGTTGATAAAACAGAAACAGATTCTCATTATTATTTGTATAACATGCTGGACAAGAGTGAATTTGTTATAGATTTTCACCTTCGTCTGGGCTATACTTTTTAAACTTTACTTATGAAAAATACATTACTTTCTATCTTTACTTTTTTTATTGCTTTTTGTGGTTACGGCCAAAACCTAATCGAAGAGCAGTTGCCGGATAATAGTGGGGCAGGTTTTTTTACCGGAGCTTATTTGCAAACAGCAGAGGCGTTATATTTAGCTGATGATTTTGTGTTGAGTGAACCCAAGAGTATAGGACAAATTACATTTTATGGCTATAGCTTGGTAGATATTGACCAAGTGCTCAGCGGGTTTAAACTGTATATTTATACTGATGATAATGGTCAGCCTCAAGGTAACCCAAAACAGACACAAAACGAAAACTTAGTGTTAAATCTCAATAGCGGTGATTCAGGATTGACTGTGGATAAAGTGGTGAGTAATGGTGTTTATCATTATAACTTTACAGTTGATTTTGACGAACTCTACGGGCATGGCTATAATTTGACGCAAGGGCATTACTGGCTACTGCCCATTCCTCAGCTCGACATCGTCTTTGACCCGGCTACTGAAAATAGAATTTGGTTTTGGCGTGCTTCTACAGAAGCGCAATATGAGCACCCTGCTATCATCGATTTTACGGATATGATGGATTTTGATATATGGAGTGATTTTACAACTAATATAGATTTAGAAGGGCAAAATCCTATTTATGCCTTTGCTTTTTCTGTGGTAGAATCCGGGTTGGGCGTAAAAACACAAGTGAAAAAACCAACTATTCAGATTTATCCTACTTTGGTGAAAACTAACTTTTATTTGCAGATGGAACACCCACAACAGTTTCTCGGAGCTTGCCTATTAAATAGTTTAGGGCAAGTGGTTGAAGAGGATTTGCGCTATGGAGAAAATAACGTGAGTAATTTGACTTCAGGACTATATTTTATTTCCACGCAAACTACAAAAGGCACGCAGATAAACCGGATTATCATACAATAACCCCGAGCAATCTTACTTTTCCTGTATCTTTGAGGTGTTCACAGACCTTAAATTGTATACAGATTATGGCTGAATTTGAAAAAATCACGGAATCTTCATCGCATTATGACCATCTTGAAGAGATGTCGGTAAGCGAAATCATTACCCATATCAATGCTGAAGATGCCAAAGTAGCTTTGGCGGTGCGTGAGGCTTTGCCGCAAATTGAAACTTTGGTGACTCACACTGTAAAACGTTTGTCGGCCGGAGGACGTTTGTTTTACATAGGCGCCGGCACCAGCGGGCGTTTGGGGATTTTAGACGCCAGCGAATGTCCGCCTACTTTTGGGGTGTCGCCTGAGTTGGTGATCGGTTTGATTGCCGGTGGAGATACCGCCATCCGCTCGGCTGTAGAGAATGCCGAAGACGATACCGAACAGGCCTGGAAAGATTTGAAAGCTCAAAACATTTCTAAAAAAGATATCGTCGTCGGGATCGCGGCTTCAGGAACGACGCCTTATGTGCTCGGTGGTCTCAAAGCTTGCCGTGCGCAAGGGATTTTGACCGGCGGAATAACGTGTAATCCGGGTAGCCCGTTGGCAATGATCCCTAAATGCCCGATAGTGGTGGTGGTAGGTCCCGAATTTGTCACCGGAAGCTCAAGGATGAAAGCCGGTACAGCACAAAAAATGATACTCAATATGATTTCTACGGCAACCATGATTCACTTAGGGAAAGTAAAAGGGAATAAAATGGTTGATATGCAGTTGAGTAATGCCAAACTTGTAGAGCGTGGCGCACGTTTAATTAGAGAAGAAATCGTAAATTTATCCGCTGAAGAAGCTAAGGCATATTTGTTAGAATTTGGCAGTGTACGCCGAGCAATTGCCTATTTAAAAACGCAACAAGATGGATGAGAGGCAGGAGAATCGCACAGATCGTAAAAAGATGAATAAGGGCTTAAAATATTTGGCAGCAGCTTTGCCATTGGCCTTTTTGGGGCCGTCGGTTATTTACAGCGCGTTCGGTAATCGCGATAAGGCCTTGTACATACCGGTGCTTATTGTCGGTATTCTAATTGCTATTGGAGCTGGTTATTGTATCTATAGAGGTATTCAAACAATCATGAAAGCCATCTTTAACGATTAATAACTCAAGTTTCGGGAGAAGGTAACAAATGAGAAATTAGGAGATTATGTATTTGGATACGTGATATTATATGTCTGATAATCAGATGTGTGATTCGATTTGTAACTAATAATAACCTGTACACCTCCTTTGATGTTGAACACCCTTCAGGGTTCAGTAAGGGGAAGTCTATTGACCCGCACTGCACTTCATTTGTACAGGGTTCATCACATCAAAGGCCTTCGACCTTTTAAAGTATACTTCTGTTTATGGTTATAGCCAACCGTGCAATGGTTGAAACTATGATTAACCCCGAGTGTAACTCGGGGCACTGAGATTACCGTAGCTTACAGAACTACGAAGTAGTTCAACAATAAAGATTGAAGTAGAATAATTCCGAAACTTGAGTTAATAAAAAACGGCTGTAACATTCTATTTACAGCCGTTTTGTGTGTTTATGATTACCAGCTAATGACAGCGCTTGCCCAGGTAAAACCACTACCAAAGGCAGCTAAAACAACGTTGTCCCCTTCTTTGACTAAACCATTCTCCCAGGCTTCAGTAAGCGCGATAGGAATGGAAGCAGCTGTGGTGTTACCGTATTTTTGGATGTTGTTAAAGACTTGATCATCGCTGAGTCCAAATTTCTTTTGAATGTATTGTGCTATCCGCAGATTGGCTTGATGTGGCACTAGTAAGTCTATATCTTTTTTGCTTAATCCATTGGCTTCAAGCCCTTCGTTAATCACTTCAGAAAAGCGTCTGATGGCATTTTTGAATACGAGTTGGCCATTCATATAAGGGAAATAAGGAATGTTTTCTTGTGGATTTTCAGCGATGATTTCAGGAACCCAATGGTTTGTACTCGGGCCTTTTAGGCTCAATTCTAGAGCGTATTTTCCTTCTGAATGCAGATGTGTAGATAAAATACCTTGGCTCACATGATTGCTGCGCGTGATAACAGCAGCGCCGGCACCATCGCCAAATAAAACGGATACGCCGCGGCCGCGTGTGGTAAAATCAAGACCCCCGCTGTGGTTTTCGCTACCGATTAAGAGAATGTTTTTGTACATGCCTGTTTTGATAAATTGATCAGCAACAGATAAACCATACACAAAACCACTGCATTGATTGCGGATATCTAATGCAGGACAAGTATCAATGCCTAATAATTCTTGAACTAATACTCCAGATCCAGGAAAATAATAATCAGGACTCAGCGTGGCAAAGATGATAAGGTCAATGTCATTTTTGTCAATTTTAGCGCGTTTTAAGGCGATTTTAGCGGCTTCTACCCCCATACTTGCTGTTGGTGTCTCTCCTTCATCTTTGATGTGATGGCGCGCTTTGATGCCTGTGCGTTCTTGTATCCACTCATCGCTGGTGTCCATCAACTGTGTTAAATCATCATTAGTGACAATATTATCGGGTGCATAGCTGCCTAATCCGGCAATTTTTGACATATACATTTTTAAATCGGTTTTAAAATTGGTGATGCTTGGCTGATTTTAATGCACTTGTTGCAATCAGTACCTCAGCAAGATACAATTTCTATATACTTGACCCAAGTTATAAGAAATTATTTTTAAGATCTAGATTTTACAGAATATATTTCATGACATATTTTTAGACTGTTACATTTATTAGTTGAATCTAAGTGTAAATTTGAGTGAGTTCCTTATATTTATTAACTTTTAAAAGATAGATTATGATTAAGTGGAGTTTATTATTATTCGTGTTTTGGACGGCAACCCAATGTACAAGTTCATCGTCAGTACAGACTGAACAGCAGCAAACAGCTAAATCTGTTGCTAAGACAATTACAGCAGAGTCGCTTTCTGATAAAGTGTACGCTTTAGCTTCTGATGAATTTCAAGGTCGAGAAACAGGTGAGATAGGCCAGAGTAAAGCAGCTAATTATTTAAAGCAGTTTTATGTCAAACAACAGATTAAAGGTGCGGTGAGTGATACCGCTTATTATCAACATATCTCTTCAAGTTATTTTAATGGTCAGTATGGAGCTACTGAAAATGTAGCCGCCTTCATTAAAGGCAGTGAGTGGCCAGAGCAGGTGGTAGTGCTCTCGGCGCATTATGATCACGAAGGTATACGCCCTGATGGAACCATTTATTATGGGGCAGATGACGATGCTTCAGGAACCGCAGCCGTCATGCAGATTGCAGCAGCTTTTAAAGCTGCGGTCAAACAAGGTAATCGCCCTAAACGCAGCATTTTATTTTTGCATTTTACAGGCGAAGAGAAAGGCCTGTTAGGCTCTAAATTCTATGCTGAAAATCCACTTTACCCATTGGCTAATACTGTGACCGATCTCAATATAGATATGATAGGAAGAGTAGATGCCCGCCATGCATCAAATCCCAACTATATTTATTTGATAGGAAGTGATCGTTTGAGTTCAGATTTAGATAGCGTGGTGAATCGCCAAAATAGAATCCATACAAAATTAGCCTTAGATTATAAATACAATGCAGAGTCAGATCCTAATCGCTATTATTACCGCAGTGATCATTATAACTTTGCAAAGCACAACATTCCTGTAATTTTCTTTTTTAACGGGGTGCATGCTGATTATCATCAACCTACGGATACACCAGATAAGATCAATTATCCCTTGTTAGCAAAGCGAACAAAATTAATTTTCTATACAGCTTGGAAGGTTGCTAATCGCCCTGAACGATTGGTTGTAGATAAAGCTAATTAAAGGGGAATAAAAAAGCCTTTCTTCATTTGAAGAAAGGCTTTTTACGGGTGGAAGATCGGTCTCGAACCGACGACCTCCTGAACCACAATCAGGCGCTCTAACCAACTGAGCTACAACCACCGTTTGCGAGGGCAAATTTATATAATTATTTCTATTTTCAAAACTTTTTTTTACTTTAAATCAAAAATAGAATTTACCATAGGAATGCGCTCAGTATTAAAGCCTTCGGCGTGTTTTGTAAAGGATAGACGACCTAAATTGAGGGCGCGATACTCCACACTGTGTAAAAAATTAGTGCTAGAAATGGGCGTAGAGGGCTCTTTGCTGTTGGGATCAAAAAATTGTGATTGATAAGCTTGAACGGCTTCTAGCTTTTTATCCATAAATCCAGAGATGTCTACAACGATATCAGGTTCAATATCTTTCCATTGTATGTAGTGCAAGACTTGCTTTGGGCGCCATGCTTCTTGAAGTTGGCCGTCAAGTTGGGTTTCTATGCGACGCAACCCACTTAAAAAACAAGCATCGCTGGTAAGTTTGCTGCCTTTTCCATGATCGATATGACGATCATCAATAGCATTAGTCAACACTAATTCAGGTTTGTATTTGCGAATAATTTTAATGATTTCTAATTGATGCACTTGATCATTGACAAAGAAAGCATCTTTAAAGCCTAAATTTTCACGAACGGAAACCCCTAAGATCTTTGCAGCTTCATTAGCTTCTTGATCTCTGATTTCGGCTGACCCACGCGTTCCTAATTCTCCGCGGGTCAAGTCGAGGATCCCTATTTTTTTTCCATTGCTGATTTCTTTGGCAAGCGTACCGGCACAACCTAATTCAACATCATCAGGGTGTGCACCTATGGCGAGTATATCTAATTTTAGCATGCTGTGTGTTTTGCATGCAAAATTACGATAATCACAACGAATCGGTATTATAAAATTGACAATTTAAATGTGTTTAAGAACTACTTAAGCAATATCTAAATTGTTGGGTTCCTCTTTTTTGATGGTGCGAATCTTATAGCCAATTGCAGCAACAATAAGCGTTACAAAAGGGCTGAGGTAATTAAAAAAAGCATACATAAAATATTGGCCTGTCGATACACCGAGTACACTACTGTGGTATGCACCACAGGTATTCCACGGAATGAGTACTGAAGTGACAGTTCCTGAATCTTCAAGCGTACGGCTTAAATTTTCAGGAGCTAAGCCTTTATCTCTATAGGCTTCGGCAAACATTTTTCCTGACACCACAAGTGATAAGTATTGGTCAGAGGCAGTAACATTAAGGGCAATACAGCTAAACACAGTACTGGCAAAAAGGCCGAAAACGGTGTGAAATAATTTGAGTAAAGCTTGGCTTATGCGGGCTAGAGCGCCTATTGAATCCATCACGCCACCAAAAACCATAGCACAAAGAATAAGCCATATTGTGGAAAGCATGCCTGACATTCCTCCTGCAGAAAACAATTTAGTTAAAGCGGGATCTCCAGTTTCAACCTGAGTATTTACAGTGATGGTGTCCATAATACCCTTATAAGCAGAATCAAAAGTGAGCTGATCTCCACCGCCTAAGTGAGCAATAATTTCGGGTTGAAAAATGAGGGCAGCAACAGTGCCTAATAGGGTTCCGGCTAAAAGGGCTATAAACGGAGGGGTTTTACGTACAATGAGTAAAATGACTAATATAGGAACAACGAATAGCCAGCTGCTAATCGTAAATGTATCTTGGATTGTATTTAAAATGACATGTGTGTCGGCTACTCCTGTAATGTCAAGGTTTAAGCCGATGATTATAAAAATAACCAGTGTGATTAGTATTGTTGGCACGGTGGTGATGGTCATGTAACGCACATGTGTAAATAAGTCTGTTCCAGCCATTGCGGGAGCTAAGTTGGTAGTGTCGCTTAAAGGTGACATCTTATCCCCAAAATAGGCGCCAGACAAAATGGCTCCAGCGGTCATAGCTGTAGATACGCCTAGAGCTTGAGCAATGCCTATGAGGGCAATACCTACAGTAGCCGTGGTAGTCCAACTGCTGCCTGTAGCTATAGATATAATACAGCAAATAATTAAACTGGCTGCGAGAAATATGGCGGGATTGAGAATTTGCATGCCATAATAAATCATGGTCGG
Organism: uncultured Flavobacteriaceae bacterium; assembly: GCA_964451785.1. GTDB lineage: Bacteria > Bacteroidota > Bacteroidia > Flavobacteriales > Flavobacteriaceae > JAJYSO01. The sequence goes on along the minus strand of CAYVJG010000030.1, from coordinate 26,693 downwards.
AATAATGCCACTCATCATCCAAGTGCCAGCAAGTGCACCAACCATTAGTAAAATTAGGATGGGTTCTGCTACTGAGCCGATGTTTTTAGCGATATCACGCATCATATCTTTATAACTTACCTTATTTGCAAAGCCTACAGCTGCAGCAATTGAGGCGCCTATTAACAAGATAAACTGGTTGGAACCGGCAAGAGAATCTTCGCCAAAAATATGCACATTGAAAGCGAGTAAAATGACGAGTCCAATAATAGGAATCATAGCGCCCCAAAATGATATTTTAGGTTTTTTATTTGTATTGGTTTGAGATGAAGATTCAGAAGGAGTATCCATGTAATTAAATTCGTATTGAAGAAAGATGTAAAAATAAATGACCTATACAGTAAAAATATAATAAATTATAGATTTAACCATATAGGTCAGTATCAGATTGTAAAAAAAATAGGTTAAGCCTATACTATATCCAAGCTTTCCACGGAAGCATAGCAAGGATAAAGATTAAAGCAAGTAAGTAAAAAATAAAAAGAGTTTTGAATTTTGCTTTAGAAGTTTCTTTTTTCTTGTGCTTAGAGAACCCGATAGTGATTAAGATAATAGCAACTATCATCATTAAAGGGTGTTCTAGATTGTAAAGACGAAGTTGGTCATTTTTCATAATATCACCAACCGCAGTATTATCATTAAACCACTGAATCATAGGAGAAACAAAGAAGAGTATGATGCCTATGAGTAATTGAATATGCGCTACTATTAGAGTAAATAAGCTGATACGTAGGTCTTTGTTTTCAAAAGTTCGTTTTCCTGTCAAGCCAAAAAGGTTGTTGAAAACAGCTATAATAATCATGATGAGCACTAAATAAGCCCAATAAGAGTGAAGGTGTAATAAAGCAGTGTACATAGAATAAGGGTTTAATTATATATTTTGATCTGCCGTAACGCCGGCTAAGATAACATCATCTTCAGGGGTTTTGAGCTGCATATTATCCAATTCTTCTTTAAGCGGAGCTATAGTTTTGAAAAATTTAGGTTTTAAAGAATCGGCTAAGGGTTCAGAGCTTGGCAAATCTTGTTTATAAGGATCAACTTGTTTTCCATTCACCCAGAAGCGATAGCACACATGTGGGCCTGTAGCAAGTCCTGTTTGACCAACATAACCAATAACTTCGCCTTGTTTAACGTGTTCGCCTACACGAACAGCACGTTTAGACATGTGTAAATATTGCGTGGTATATTTAGAGTTGTGGCGTACTTTGACATAGTTTCCGTTAAAGCGAGTGTAGCGTGATGCAATGACCACACCATCGGCTGTAGTGTGTATTGGCGTGCCTGTTGGAGCAGCATAGTCAGTGCCTAAGTGAGCTTTCCAACGTTTTTGTACGGGGTGAAAACGACGTTTGGTGTAACGTGATGATATACGAGTGTATTCAACAGGGGCTTTTAAAAAAAAGCTTTGGAGAGATTCACCTTCTTGATTGTAATATTTAGAAAATCCTGAGGCATCATCTTTTCCAAAATGGAAGGCGTAATAGGGTTCGCCATAATGAGAAAATTCTGCAGCAATAATACCGTCTATTCCTGCATATATTGTATCATCAATATATTTTTTGTTATAGATTACTTTAAAGCTATCGCCTTTTCTGATGCGGAAAAAGTCAATTTTCCATTGATAGAGCAAAGCTAAATTATGAATGAGTTCAATGCTGGCACCAGCGTTATCCATAGCTTGGGATAACGAAGAATTTATAACGCCAGAAATTGCTGCACGTTTGATGGTGACAGGGCGCTTATGTTTTGTGGCACTGATACTATCGGCAAAGTTGACAACAGTATAATTGATAATGTCATTTTGATAGATAAAAGCTACTGTCTGCGCAGAATCAGCTTTTGTAGTGACAATAGTGTAAGGTTTGCCGACGACAATATGAGCGCTGTTAAAAGTGTCTTTGATGCTATTTGTAATTTGATAAACTTTGCCAGTAGAAATCCCATAAGTATTCATGATTTTTCCAAAGCTATCTCCCGAGCGCACGGTATCATGGATGAGTATGTAGTCGGCTAAATTAAATCCATATTCAATCTCAGGTTTAGCGGGTTTTTGAGATGGCGTATTTACTGTTGCTGCGTGTTGCTCCGTTTTTTCCTTTTTGTTGTTACAGGAAAATAACAAAGTAATGCATAACAAAGAGCATAAAATGCGGATGGGAGTCTTCAAAAGATTTTTTTTTAAGTGTGTTGTTTTAATAGCTGTTAGTAACTAGTTATCAATGATTAACTCAAATGGGTGCTTTAGATTTTTATAGGCATCCAAATCAGCGGTAATACTTCCTACAGCAAGTTTAGCTTCTATGCGAACTGGGACTTTATTTTTGTCTGCAGAAACCCAAACAGTCAAGCTTTCTTGTTCTTTAAAAACACGTCCAGCTTGTACGTAAGGGCGTAGTTTTAAGCATTTTACCTTGCCGAATTTAGTTTTAATAATTTCTTGGCCCAAATATACAGTTTTAAATTTGTAATTTTTCTCATCAAAGAACATATTAACAACAATAGCATCCCCAGGTTGTTTTAACTGTGTGTCTATTTGGTTCCTGATGTAATAAAAAACAGAAATCATGTCTTGCACACCTTGCTCTGTGTCATAGGTTTTAACGGTTTGATGTTTAATGTCTCTTACTTTTGCGCGTTGCTTTTTTTGGTCGTAATAAATGATCTTGTTTTTGGTGTAGCCCCCTTCATTTATCTTGCGCATAAATTTAAAAGGAAGCCCGGTTTCTTGACTGATGTAGGATTGGTAGGTGTCGTTTACTTTATAAAAAGCATCGAGTAGGCCTGTAGATTCACCATGTCCAGTTACGTGATAAACTGGAACCTGGCCAATGTATTCCTCTTCAACTTTTAGGGTAGCATATGAAGCATTAAACCAACCGTAATGGATGCGCAAACGCAGCCATTCACCATCTTGAAATGATTGAGCTTGAGCAGTAAGTGAACAGATGAGTAATAGGAATAAGGAGTAGAAGGTTTTTTTCATAATCATTGCTGAAGTTAATAAATAGGCAATGCTTTTGCGCTCATGTAGCGCTAATTAGTAACTCAAAGATACTAAAAACACAAAACCCCATCAAAAAATGATGAGGTTTTATGCTTATTAACCAACTAAAACTTAAACTTATGAAAAAAATTTATTTTTCAACGCCCCAGGGAACCACCCCTGAAACGCGATGCAAATATACGTCCGTTTTTTAAACTAACAAGCGTTAAAAATATTTTTTAGAAAAGTTTATGATTTAGGCAAGCATGGCTGTGTTTATAAGGTGCCACGAAGTGCCTGTTCGCGCTCTATAGCTTCAAATAAGGATTTGAAATTTCCGGCTCCAAATGATTGTGCGCCTTTGCGCTGTATGATTTCAATAAACATGGTCGGGCGATCGAGTATAGGCTTAGTGAAAATCTGTAGTAAATAGCCTTCATCGTCACGATCAATCAAGATGTTTAGTTTTTTGAGCGGCTCTAAATCTTCGTCAATTTCGCCTACACGCTCTAAAATGTGATCGTAATAAGTACTCGGGATGGTTAAAAACTCTACTCCACGAGCTTTAAGCGTGCTAACGGTTTCAATGATATTGCTTGTGGCCATGGCAATGTGTTGTACGCCAGCCCCATTATAAAACTCTACATATTCTTCAATCTGTGATTTTTTCTTACCTACAGCAGGTTCATTGATGGGAAATTTTATACGGCCATTCCCATTGCTCATTACTTTACTCATCAATGCGGAGTATTCAGTTGAAATATCCTTATCATCAAATGAAATGAGCTGAGCAAATCCCATGACTTCAGCGTAAAATTTACACCATTTATTCATTTCATTCCAGCCTACATTTCCCACGACGTGATCAACGTATTTTAAACCTGTAGTTTCAGGTTTAAATTCTGGATTCCAAGCTTTATAGCCAGGTAAAAAAGGACCGTTGTAGTTTTTGCGTTCTACAAATAGATGTATGGTTTCGCCGTAGGTATGTATGCCAGATATAACAGCTGTTCCGTTTTCATCTTCAATGGTTTTAGGCGTCATATAAGGTTTTGCTCCGCGTTTAGTGGTTTCTTCAAAACTTTTTGTAGCGTCATCAACCCATAAGGATAAAAACTTTACGCCATCGCCATGTTCAGTAATGTGACGGTTTACGTCGCCTCCTGATTTTAAAGCACTGGTTAATACTAATCTTATTTTTCCTTGTTGTAAAACATACGAGGTGCTGTCGGTTCTTCCTGTTTCTAAGCCGGCGTAGGCTACGGGTTGAAAACCCCAGGCAGACTGATAATAATGTGCGGCTTGTTTTGCATTGCCGACATAAAGCTCAATAAAATCAGTACCTAAAATGGGTAAAAAATCTTCTGCATTAGGTATGACTTTGTCTAGTTTAAGTGATGTGGTGTCTTTCATTGTTGTTGTTTTTATGTGGTTGATTGTGAGTTTAATAGAGTTTGTGGACTCTGAAAAACTCATTTGTGTTTTTTTTGAAAAGCTGACGATAAATAGAATGACGTCCTATTTAAAGGGAAGGGGATTGAGGAAATGTGTTACCACATTGCCCGTGACTTGACTGAGAAATGGTAGAGATGAGGAAGCATTATTTGTCTGTTTTTTCTAGCCACGATTTAAAATATTGCCCATCAGTTAAGCCTAATCCGGCTTCAGTAACTTTGAGTGGTCTAAAGGTATCAACCATTACGGCGAGTTCTTCGGTAGATGTTTTACCTATACTGGCTTCGGCAGCTCCTGGTTGAGGTCCGTGTGGAATGCCCATAGGATGTAGCGTGATATTGCCTACTTCAACTTCAGGTCTACTCATAAATTTGCCGTCGACGTAGTAGAGTACTTCATCACTATCAATGTTGCTATGGCTGTAGGGTGCGGGGATGGACTCTGGGTGGTAGTCAAATAAACGCGGACAAAACGAACAAACTACACAGGCTGAAGTTTCAAAGGTTTGATGTACGGGAGGAGGTTGATGAATGCGCCCCGTTATGGGTTCAAAATCTTGAATATTAAAGGCGTAAGGATGATTAAACCCATCGTAGCCTACCACGTCAAAAGGATGATACGCGTAGGTGAGGTCAAACAGCTTACCTTGTTTGTGAATACGAATTAAGAAATCGCCTTTTTCATCATAAGTTTCAAGTTCGTAAGGTCGCCGCAAATCACGTTCGCAAAAAGGGGAACTTTCTAGTAGTTGTCCAAACTCATTTCGGTAGCGCTTAGGGGTGTATATGGGCTGTTGTGATTGAACAATAAAAAAGCGATTGTCGGTAGTAGTAAACTCTAATTTATAAATCGTTCCGCGGGGAATGACTAAATAATCGCCATAACCAAAGTCTAAATTCCCTAAATGTGTACGCAATTTACCTTTGCCTTTATGTACAAAAATTAACTCATCACAGTCAGCATTTTTATAAAAGTAATCTTTCATTGAATGCGTAGGTGCTGCTAAAATAAGTTGAATATCATCATTGACTAATACAGGGATACGACTGTCGATATAATCTTGAGTTGGCTTTACTTTGAAACCGTCAAATCTGAAGGCTTGGATGTTAACGTCTCTAGCGATTTTAGGTGTTAAATCTAATGACTCTTTAACACTTTTTACTTGTGTTGGGCGATGCAAGTGGTAAAGTAGTGATGACATACCACTAAATCCTTCTGTTCCAAATAGTTGTTCGTAATAAAGCTGGCCATTTGGTTTTCTGAAAGCCGTATGACGCTTATGTGGTATTTTTCCTATTTTATGGTAGAATGACATGTCGGGTGCTCAATTTTTACAAATATCGTGATTTTTGCACTATTTAAAAATCTTTAGAGCTCTATTTTTTAAAAATAACGAAATCTAATAAACAGGAATATCAAAATGAATAATTGTTTATTTAATGTTAAAATAATATTTTTTAAATCGAAAATGAAGTGGTTTTGAATAATTAGTTTTAACAATTAAATGATTGTTTAATTTATGATTTAAAATACACTTAGATTAACCTTATATACTACCTTTGCAAACATTATTTATTAATTTTTAAGACCTTGTATTTTGGGAACTTTCAAATATATTTTATTATCTAGTTTTTGTTTTTTAATGATGACTGGCGTGGCAACTGCTCAAGATCTTTCACACTCACCAGTTAATTTTCCGGAAGCTTATACGGCGCACAACAAAGGGAAATTTTTTATTTATTGGGGATGGAATCGCGGCTATTACAGCCATTCGGATATTCATTTTCAGGGAGAAGATTATGATTTTACAATTTACAATGCTAAAGGACATGATAAGCAGAGTTCATTTAGCTACCATAATTACTTTCAACTGGATCGTGTAACTATTCCACAAACGAATGTGCGTGTAGGCTATTTCTTTACCGACCATTATAATGTGTCTATTGGGATAGACCACATGAAATATGTGATGACTGACGGACAAATGGCGCGTGTAAATGGCTACATAGATGTTGAAGGTGGAAATCCATATAATGGAAATTACCACAACGAAATGACTTATGTAAGTGATGATATGTTGCATTTAGAACACACCGATGGCTTAAATTACGTCAATGTTCAGGTAGCGCGATATGATGACTTAGGAACCTTATTAGGCGGTAAATGGGATATGGATATTTTTCAAATCAACCTTTATGAAGGCTTAGGTGCTGGGGTTTTGGTGCCGCGTACTAATGCGACAATTTTGAATCGCCGTCGCCACGATAAATTTCATTTATCTGGTTATGGTATTTCAGCAATGCAAGGCCTTAACTTGACCTTCTTTAAGCATTATTTTGTGCAAGTTGAATTGAAGGAAGGCTATATTAATATGCCGGATATTCGTACTACTTCCTCAGCTAGCGATAAAGCTTCTCAAGAGTTTTTCTTTTTAGAACCAACTTTGATGTTTGGCGGTATTTTTAGATTGTAAATACAAGTTGAAATAAATTAAAGGCTGGCACCATTCAATTGTGCCAGCTTTTTTTTTAGATGTGCTACCATTTATTGTCCGATTTTTTGCGCTGAAAAATTGAGTATTTCGTTCTGATTAACGGTGATGTCAATCTGAATAGGGTTGCAACAATTTTCACAATCTTCAATGTAACTTTGTTGAGAAATTGAAGGGTCAATAAGCATGGAAATGCTTGACCAACAGTAGGGACAAGTAAAGGAGTGCTCAATCATTAATCAGCTTTTTTTATCGAGTTTTTCTTGCAGTTTTTCCCACTTAGCCATAAGTTGTTCTAGCTTTTTCTTATCGGCTGTATAGGCGTCAAAAAAAGTGGGATCAGCGCTGGTTTTGTCATAATCTAAAGCGAGCGCTAGGTCTTTTTCTTCAATAGTTTTTTCTAGCTTATTGATTTTAGATTCTACTTTGCTGAGTTGATTCTTTAGCGTTTTTAGTTCTTTTTGCTGCTCATAACTCTTTTTAGAGTTCTTGTTTTGTGTTTGGACTTTTTTAGTCTTCTGCGGTGTTTTTTCTTCTACTTGGCGCATGTTGTCAAGGGCGCGTTGCTCGAGGTAGAAGTCAATGTCACCGAGGTATTCTTTGATTTTATGATCTTTAAATTCATAAACCGTATTGGTTAATCCCTGTAAGAAATCACGGTCGTGAGAGACGATAATCAAAGTGCCTTCAAATTGTTTAAGCGCTGTTTTGAGCACATTTTTTGATTGGATGTCTAAGTGGTTTGTCGGCTCATCCATAATCAATACATTAAAAGGCTGAAGTAAGAGTTTAGCTAGCGCCAATCGGTTGCGTTCCCCTCCGGATAAGACTTTGACAAACTTTTCGACATCGTCTCCTCTAAATAAAAAAGCGCCGAGAATGTCTCTTACGTTTTTGCGCGTGTTTTCATTGGCTGCGTCAATCATGGTATCGAGAATGCGCTTATTGCCGTCTAAATAGTCTGCTTGATTTTGTGCAAAATAACCAATCTGCACGTTGTGTCCTAATTTAACTGTTCCGCCGTACTCAATCTCGCCAATCATAATTTTGGCTAAAGTCGATTTTCCTTGTCCATTTTGACCGACAAAGGCTGTTTTTGTGCCGCGATTGATGGTTAAATCTATCCCTTTTAAAACTGTTTGGTCATCATAGGATTTGGTGATGTTTTTAAGTTCAGCAATCACCTTTCCCGGATTGATAGAAAGCGGAAATTTTAAATTCATGACGGCATTGTCTTCCTCTTCAACCTCAATGCGATCTATTTTGTCAAGCTTTTTAATCAGCGATTGGGCCATGGTGGCTTTAGTAGCTTTAGCTCTAAATTTTTCGATTAGCTTTTCGGTGTGTTCAATTTCTTTTTGCTGGTTTTTTTGCGCTGCCAATTGTTGGGCCCGGCGCTCAGCACGTAAAATGAGGTATTTGGAATAAGGTTTATTGTAATCGTATATTTTGCCTAATGAAATTTCAATTGTACGATTGGTGACATTGTCTAGAAACATTTTGTCATGCGACACAATGATGGCACAACCCGTATAGCTTTTAAGGAAATTTTCGAGCCAGATGATACTTTCTATATCCAAGTGGTTAGTCGGCTCATCAAGCATTAAAATATCGTTGTTTTGCAATAATAACTTGGCTAGTTCAATGCGCATGCGCCAACCTCCGGAAAAGGTTTCGGTGTTTTGTGTAAAATCACTTTCTTTAAATCCGAGTCCTTTGAGTACGCGCTCCGTTTCGCCGTGATAGTTGTATCCCCCTAATATTTCATACTGATGTTGTAAATCATTGACATCAATCATGAGTTGATGATAGCCTTCACTTTCGTAATCGGTGCGCTCAGCAAGTGCTAGGTTGGTTTCTTCGAGTTGTTGTTCAATAGCTTTTATGGCTTCAAAGGCTTGGTAAGCTTCTTCTAAAACAGTTCGACCGGTTTCAAAATCCAGATCTTGTCTTAAGAAACCGATTTTTACGGCTTTATCATAAGCTATTTGTCCTGCTGAGGGTTCAATATCGCCAGCTAAAACCTTGAGAAGTGTAGATTTTCCGGCTCCATTTTTTCCGACTAGCCCGATTCGACTGCCGGGAATGAGTTGAAACGTAATCTCACTAAATAATTCTTCTCCTGAAAAAGCAACGCTGAGTTTGTGTATATTGACCATGAATAAAAGTTATAATTTGCAAAGATGCTGATTTTATGACGTTATCCCTAATTTGGATAAGAATTAGGTTCTATTTTTTAGGATAGCGTTGCACATCGACCACTTTAGGTAAGGGATTGTGATCCTGATCAAAGGCAATAAGCCATTGAGTGAGTTGGGCTGCCATCATAATGCCGTGACTACCAAATCCGTTACAGATTAAAAGTTGTGGATGCGTTTTGTGTTGTCCTAACAATGGACGACGGTCTAAAACGGTAGGCCGAACACCGACATCAATAGACTCAATAGAGTAGGGTAAGTCGATAATTTCATCTAATTTTTTGATTAAAAACTCACGTTTATCTTCTTCGGAATCTAAGCTTGTAAAATCGCGATTATACGAAGCGCCAAATTTGTAATAAGCATTGCCTAAAGGAATGAGCGCAAGTGCTGTCTTAACAATAACCTCAGTGTGTAAGTCTGGAATTTTGACAATTAAATACTCGCCTTTATTTCCGATTAATGGCAAGTTGTTGAAATAAGGATTTTTTAAAGTGCCATAACCTTCACAGAAGATAATTTTTCGGGCTTGTAAGCCTTTGTATTCTACGTGATGCTTATAGATGTTTAAAGCAGCATAATCAAAATTATCGGCGATAAGCTGGTGATCGTTGCGAAGTTTTTGCTGGTAAGCGGTTATGAGCTTTGAAGTGTTGACCTGATAACTTTGAAGAACTTCGCCAAATTTATAAGCGTTAGGAAGAGAATCTAATTCTTGTAATTTAGGATTCATGTAAGCTTGTAAACTTGGTTTATCTGCGGCTGTAAACCAATCATTTTGCTCGCCTACGGTTTTAATTTTCCGGTATATGGGCTTAGCTTCAATGAGTGAGCAGTTCAGCTTTTGTTCGAGTTCGCGGTAGGTTTTTACGGCGGTCGGAATAAATACATCGGCTTGCCAGGCTTTAGTGAATCGTTTGAGAATTAGCGGATTTATGACGCCTCCTGCAATCACAGAAGCCGCAATTTCTGAATTGTCAAAAACGGTATAGCTCAGTTGACGTTTATCGAGTTGGTGAGCAATATGAACTCCTGCTAAACCACAACCTACAATGATGTAATCTTCCATATATCAAAAAAAAACAGCGCCTTAAAGTAAGGCGCTGTAAAGGTATAAAATTTGTAGATTTTAGTAATTCCACATATTCGATTCAAAAGCTCTAATTTCACCTTTGATGCGTTGCGCTTCAAGCAGTTGTTTTAAGGCATTAGGACCGATATAATCTGCAATTTCACGATCGCCATGCTCATTGTCTGTTTTGTAAATGACAGCGTGGAAACGACGCGCGTTAAGCAATTCATCAAAGTTCATAGGATGAGCGCTATTGTATGAGTTAAAAACTTGAGCGTGATATAAAACCTCACGAGCTTCAGGATAGAAAATCCAAAACAATTCTACAGGTTGCGGATCAGGAATACCTTGTGATTTAGCGTAAGCACCAATTACCATTGGAGCAATGCCTAGTAATCTGTAGCGCAAATCACCTTGACGTTTGTCAAAATACCAATAACCGCGAATTCTGTAGCCTACAACATCATTACCATTCACGTCAGTACGTTTTACAAATTGAGGGTCTAAAGCCTCGCCTGCATTTAATTGTGCATAACCTGCAGGCAATGTATCGGCACGGTGTAATGTGGCGCCTAATTCTTCAAAACTGCGTTCACGATGAAAATAAGAATCAGCATAGACGTGTTTTATGTTTCCGTTTTTGATGTTCTTTAATAGGACATGATACAGCGACAGACGGTTTGCGCCGATTCTTCCGGTATCAAGTGGGTAAAGAAGAGGGAAGTTAACACGTTGATTTAAATCAATATATTCCCATACTGATTTAGCCCAAAGAATATCACGATCATCTACGTAGCCATAAGGTAAAGGTTTAGCCGTGTTGTCAAATTTAATTTGTTGAGCTGTTTTCTCACCTATTTCCTCAGGGGAAGTTGCATTTAAGATATTAGCTTGTCCATAGCTATAGGAAGCTAATAAAATACATGCACCTGCCAAAAGATTCTTCATTTTCATAAGATTAATTTTATTAGTTTGTCAACTGTACAGTAATTGGTGCTACTGGAGGCAGATGATAACTTGCATTTCCGGCAATTTTAGCCTGGATATCAAAGATTTGAACTGTAGATCCACGTTTAGCAGCATCAACAGCACGTTGTGCAGCAGAATTTAATTTTTGACCGTTCACAACGATAACTGGTTTTCCTGGAATTTGGATTTTAAATCCTGAAATACGCAATTTCAAATTAAAATCAAAATTAGGAATTTTAGCACTAATAGTCGAAATTTTTAGTCCGTTACGTTGCATCTTGATAGGGCCGCCGTTGTCTAAGTTTGATTGACTACGTACGGTTCCTACTGGATTTGGAATTTCTTTGATACGGAATTTTTTGCTATCACTAACCACTTTTCCATTTGGTAGTTTTCCTGACACTTTTATGCTGATTTCACGAGCTTTAATGCTTGTAGGGTCAATTACATAATTAGCACCACTTTTATGGCGTAGAGCTGGTGCACTAGCACTCACATTGCTAACTCCTGGGATTGAAATAGTCAACGGGTTATCAACACCGCGATAAATAACATTCATCTTGTCAGCTGAAATAACAGCAGAGTTTGGCATAGGGATAACAGTATAACTACTCTTTACAGGGATGGTAACAATTGAATCACCTTCGCTAAATTGTAATTTACCAGTGATAGTTTGTTCACCTACATTTCCTGCAGGGAATTTTAATTGTACTTGACCGCCCGAAGTAGAAGTTACTTTCTGCCCGTTAATCATAACGTTGTCAAAGCTCAATGAATTGTCAAAACGTCCTAAAACTACTTTCCCGGTAAAGTTTTCACCTGAGAAGAAAGCGGTTTTGTCTGGAACAACAATAGCTTGATAATTGGTCATGGAGATATCACTTTCCATCTGTCCGCTAACTAAGTTAGCTAACAAGTTTGATTGTACTTGTTTTGCATTAGCTTGAATGTTAGTCAATTTAGTAATACCGGCAATAAGCGGAAAGCCTTCAAAGTTATAACGCAACCAGTCTTCTTTTTGGCCGTCTTTAACTTTGATATCAGCAGTATTGAATTTAGCTTCAATAGATTCAGCCATATCAGTATTGTCAGAAGCTTTAGCGAGCGCCATAGCTTTATCGCGATACGTATTGATTTTCGTTTTTAATTCTTCAGCGCGTTTACTCAATTTATCATTCGCAAATAATAATTGATTGATTTGCGTGTCAGAATCCATGGCTTTATAGTTTAATTCGCCGTTTTCATCGCGCTTAACATTGGCTAGTAAATCCTTTTTTAATTGATCTATAAAGGCCACTAAGTCAGCACTAGCCGTTCCAATAGCTTGTGCTTTTTCTTGTAAAGGTTTATATTTTTCTGGCTGGTCAGCAGCTTTTTGAGCTAATCCGGCCATTAAAGAGGTGTTGCGGTGATCGATTTGTTCGATATTTGTTTGAAGACTGTCATTAACATCTCCAAATGCTTGCAATACTTCTTTGGACATATTGAGTGCCATCATAGCAATGAAGATGATATACATCATGTTAATCATCCGCTGACGTGGCCCTAGTTCCTGTATTGATGCCATATTCTTATTTCAGTTTTGTTGGGTCTTGAGGTTTGTAATTTTGTTTCAAAAGAAAGTTTGCTTTTAACTCATTTATTTGGCCGGGCGCATAGCAGTTAGCATATTGCCGTATACATTGTTGAGGCTAGAAATATTTTGAGTTAAATTTTGCATTTGCTCTTGTAACTGTTGAGCGTTGTCAGCAATCGCTTGATTAGCTTGAGCTTGTCGGTTAGAAGATTCTAATTGAACTTTATACAAGTTGTTCAAAGATTCCATTTGGATAGCTGCTGTTGACATTTGTTCGCTGTATTTCTTTTGCGAAGTCATCGCTTCTGCTGTAGGAGCAATGTTTTTAGCTGCGCCTTCAAAGTTTTTGATGCTTTCGCCTAAGCTTTCCATTAAGCGTCCATCGATTTTAGCATCTTGAAGCATTTTGTCTAATTTTTTAGAAAGTGAAGCTTCAATTTCATCAGCTTGTTTAGCTTGAGATTTTGCCGATTTCTTAGGGTTTGCTTCTCCACCTGTAAGTTCAGGATACACTAAAGACCAATCTAATTTTGGTTTTAGGGGTTCAAATGCAGAAACTGCAAAAATAAAGGCTTCTGTTACCAAACCAATTGTTAGCATAACGCCACCAGTTAATATACCAATTTCGAAATGCAAGATTTTAAAAAGTGCACCAATAATTACTACTGAGGCGCCGAGGCCATAACACATGTTGATGAATTTGTCAAATGCTCTTGATTTTTGTGCCATAATACTTTGTTTTAGTTGTTTTGTTGTTAATGAATTTGATTGTGATATAGTTGTTGTTGTGTTGCCAGTTTATTGTGGAGCTCTGTTGAGGTTTACCTCTTTTGAAGTACCTACATAGTCTTCTACTGTTCTAAATCCGATGTAGCTTCTAGCTGAATCAGCGTATTCATAATCACGTGATCCTACTTGTAAATAATAAGCGACATCTTTCCATGAACCACCGCGAACTACTTTTCTAGCGTTATTTGCATCATTGGCGTTAGGGTTCATAGAAGAATAGAAATTGTATGATGAACGATCATATGATGAGTTGACCCATTCGGCTACGTTACCAGCCATGTTGTATAAACCATATCCATTCGGCATATACGATTCAGCTTCAACAGTATATAGAGCTTGATCTGCTGCATAGTTACCACGCATAGGTTTGAAGTTTGCTAAGAAACATCCGCGATCATTTTTAGTATAAGGGCCACCCCAAGGGTAATTAGCGCCGTCTAATCCACCGCGTGCTGCATATTCCCATTCAGCTTCTGAAGGTAAACGATAGCTAGGAACAGATTCTAAACCCTTTTCATTGCGATAGGCATTATGAAAGAGTGTACGCCAGTCACAAAAAGCTTTTGCTTGTTCCCATGATACACCTACTACGGGATAATCATCATAAGCAGCATGCCAAAAATAACTATTGTGCATAGGTTCATTGTATGAGTAGTTAAAATCTTTAACCCATACAGTGGTGTCAGGATACACTTTAACGTCGTGTTTAGAAACAAAATCAGAACGTTTAGCGCCTGCTCTAGCTGCTGCAGCTACATCCATAGTGGTATAACTGTACACAAACTTATCGACATTAAGCATGCGCTCTCCGGTAGGAGACTCATCTTCACCTAAATACATTTCATCCATCACACGAACATAACCTTCATCCGGATATTCTGATTTATTCCAAATCAAATCAACATCCCAATTAAGGGCTTGGTTTGTAGGGTCATAATGAATAGAGTATTTTTGATAAGCTGTTTTATCTTCTTCATTTTCAGCAGATCCTAAAAATGCGTAATCTTGAATAGATCCGCCTTTTCCTGAGTTGCCACTATCTCCACCACCTGAAAATTCTGCTTCTTCAGCAAGTTTTTGACGGATAACAGAGTCACGAACCCAATTGACAAATTGACGGTATTCGGCATTTGTAATTTCTGTTTCGTCCATATAAAAAGAACGTACCGTTACGGTTTTTGTAGGTGCATTTTTAAGACCAGCAAGGTCATAAGCTGCTTTACCCATCACAAAAGAACCACCGGGAACTAATACCATTCCAAGGGGTTTGACAGGATGCCATTTTTGTCCTTTTGCGCCTACCAGCTGCCCGCGATCGCTCTTCCCACAGCTAGTTAGCAAGGCGATGGCCGCAATAATGGTTACGATTTTCTTCATAATTTTATCTATTGAGCTATGTCGATTTTTTTTGTGGCGTAAACCTATTTAATTATTTGCAAACAAACAATAAATATTTATTAAAATATAATAATTGATTGATTTTTACAGTTCATTTCGGCGTTTAACTTTATACCAACGTACCGGAATCTCTTGATTGCAGGCGTCTAGGTAATCTTGTTCGCTACAGGGTAAAAACGCAACTTCTTTTAGTTTATTGTTAACAATTGTAGGAATTTCTAACCACCAACGTCCTGAATTTTTGCTCTGATAAAACCTTAGTAGTTCATTATCAATGGGTACGTTAAATTTTAAGCAATTATTTTTGTCGAAAATATTTTCTTCATCTTTCCTAAAATTGACACCTTCGATGAAATACCACAGTATTTCGGCAGGTAAAAGCGGGGTGTTTATAGTTTTATTAACATAATGAAGATTGTATAAACCAAAGGATTTGACCTTGTCGCTAATGCCGGCATAGCGCGCTAGGGCACAGATTTCTTTGCCGTCAAAACCATTGGGTTGATTTTTAACAGATTCAGAAAAAACTGAGGCTACTGCATCTATGTCTAAACTGACAATGTCGGCATCTCGCATCACCGGTTCAGCTATACGGATGTCTTTAGAGACTTCTCCTAATCTATAAGCCTCAAAAAAAAGTTTTTCAATTAAGCTAATTTCCTCTGGAGGGTTGAGGTAGGTTTGGTAGCCGATATTGGCATAATTAAAAAGATTAAAGGGTTTATTAACAATCATTTTGCCGATATAGGAATGTGCGTTTATGGGCGCCTCGGTGTCTCCAATATCAAATCGTGCATCTACATTAACGACATTTACCATTTTGCCGAAATGATCGTGAGCACGATATTGGGCATAAGTCAAATCTTGACTCCCTCCAATAATAACCGGAATAATATTTTGGTTGAGCAAGTGTGTCAGTATTTCGTGTAGGGCAAACTCAGTATCTTCAATAGAGTTGCCGGCAGAAATATCTCCTAAATCGGCTATTTTGAGGTGCCAATTTCCACTGAATAGCTTGTAAAACGCTAAGCGTATTTTAGTAAAATCAAAATTTTGAGGAGTGAAATTTGAATCTCTGCGATTTTCTTGAACTCCAATTAAAGCGATTTTCACATCAGATAGGTCTGGTAGTTCTCCTGAGGAGTGTAACTTTATTTTACGACCTATACACGAGGGATGAAGCCCTTCAATTTGAGCGAGAAGAGCTTTATCGATGGGGGTGAGAAAATCAAATGGCATAATTTACTTCTTTTTCGAACGCGTTTTAGAAGGTGATTTTTTAGTACTTGTTTTTTTGCGCGTACTTTTTTTCTTTTTAGGCGCTTGCTTAGCAATGATGTCTTTTACTTCTTCTAAGGTTAGCGCTTGTGCATCAACTTCTTTAGGAAGTTCAATTTTTAGTTTTCCTTGGATGATTTTATGACGTTTCCAACGTGCTTTTTCTACACGAATGCCTTCATCCTCCCAATTGTGAACTATTTTTTCGCGTTCTTTTCGTTTTTTGTCTTCAATAAGAGTAACGATATCATTGACAGATAAATTGTCAAAGTCGTATTTTTTATTGACATTTATAAAAATGCCATTCCATTTTAAATACGGTCCAAATCGCCCTACTCCTTTTTGAACAGGCATGCCTTCGTATTCATAAATTGGAGCATCAGCCTTTTCTTTAGCTTCAATAAGCTCTAGGGCGCGCTCCAAGCTTACGTCAGCGGGTTGCTCATCGCGGTCGAGTGAAACATACTTTTTACCATATTTGACGTATGGACCAAAGCGCCCGTTGTTAACCTCGATGGTTTCGCCTTTGTATTCGCCTAATTCTTTAGGGAGTTTAAATAGCTCTAAAGCTTGTTCAAAAGTGATGTTTGCCAAGGTTTGCCCTTTTGCTAAGCTTGCAAATTTTGGCTTTTCCTCATCTTCAACAGAGCCGAGTTGAACCATGGGGCCAAATTTTCCTAAGCGTGCACTGACGGGTTTTCCGGTTTTTGGATCGGTGCCTAAAATGCGTTCGCCAACTTCTCGTTCTGCATTTTCGGCTACATCCTCAACAGTGGGGTGAAACTTGTCATAAAAGGCACGCATCATTTTAGTCCACTCCTCAGTTCCTTCAGCAATACGGTCAAAATCTTCTTCAACTTCTGCGGTAAAGTTATAATCTAAAAT
The DNA here is from genome assembly GCA_964451785.1 of uncultured Flavobacteriaceae bacterium. Lineage (GTDB taxonomy): Bacteria > Bacteroidota > Bacteroidia > Flavobacteriales > Flavobacteriaceae > JAJYSO01. The sequence goes on along the minus strand of CAYVJG010000030.1, from coordinate 9,557 downwards.
ATGGCTAAAATGCTTGACTAAGAAATCGTTGACCACCATGCCGGCGTCAGTAGGGATCAGTTTTCCCTTATCACTGCCAACTTTTTCGGTTTTAGATTTTTCAGTGAGCTTATTGTTCTTTAAGGTAAAGATCGTATAGGCGCGTTCTTGTCCGTCAACTGTTCCTTTGGTAATATATTTTCTATTTTGAATAGTAGAGATTGTTGGCGCATAAGTTGACGGTCTGCCAATGCCTAAATTTTCGAGTTGTTTAACTAGAGAGGCTTCGGTAAAACGCGCAGCAGCACGTGTAAAGCGCTCTGTGGCAGTGATAAAATTGTTGGTTAAGGCGTCATTGACTTGCATTGCAGGAAGCAAGCCTGTTTGTTCCTCATTTTCATCATCACTACTTTCGAGGTAGACTTTTAAAAAACCATCAAACTTGATCATTTCTCCTTTGCCGATAAACAAGGTGTTGTGTTTGTCGGCACTGACATTTACAGTGGTGCGCTCAAGTTGAGCATCACTCATTTGTGAGGCAATGCCACGTTTCCAAATGAGTTCATATAAACGTTGTTGATCGCGATCTGCACTGATGCTATGGTGTGAAAAATCAGTAGGTCTAATTGCTTCGTGTGCTTCTTGAGCGCCTTTAGCTTTCATTTTATAGTTACGCGTTTTGGCATATTCTTTACCATAAGCGGTTGTGATTTCTTTTGCAGCTCCCTTTTTAGCTTCTTCAGATAAGTTGACACTATCCGTTCTCATGTAGGTGATGTGTCCAGCTTCGTAAAGGCGTTGCGCTAGCATCATGGTTTTGCCAACCGGAAAATATAGTTTTCTGGCAGCTTCTTGCTGTAGGGTTGAAGTTGTAAACGGAGGAGCCGGTGTTTTTTTAGCTGGTTTTTTAATTAAATCAGCTACTTTATACTGCGCCTCTATATTTTGTTTTAAGAAATCTTCTGCTTCAGTTTTGGTTTTGAAGTTTTTAGAAACCTTGGCTTTAAAGCGTTTCTCATCTTTAGTGACAAATTCAGCATCAATGCGATAAGAAGCCTGTGGTTTAAAGTTTAAAATTTCACGCTCGCGTTCTACGATTAATCTTACGGCTACGGATTGAACCCTTCCTGCCGAAGAGCCGCCTTTGACTTTACGCCATAATATAGGAGAGAGTTCATAGCCCACTAAGCGATCAAGAATGCGTCTTGCTTGTTGAGCGTTGACTAAATCTTGATTGATTTGACGCGGGTTTTTAATGGCATTAAGAATAGCTTGTTTAGTGATTTCGTGAAAAACTATACGCTTGATAGCTTTGTCTTTAAGATTTAACTCTTCCGCTAAATGCCAGGCTATAGCTTCTCCTTCGCGGTCTTCATCACTGGCTAGCCAGATGGTTTCAGCGGTGTTTGCTAAAGCTTGTAATTCTTTGACAACCTTTTTCTTGTCAGAATTAACGCGGTATTTAGGTTGGAAATTTTTTGTGACATCCACCCCTAATTCTTTGGTTGGTAAGTCTGCAATATGTCCAAAACTAGACTTTACAATATAATCTTTCCCTAAGAATTTTCCGATCGTTTTAGCCTTAGCAGGAGACTCTACAATTACTAAATTCTTCGCCATAATAAAAAAATTTTGTGTGCAAAGTACGTGATTTTTTTGTAATCTTTATTTTGAATTCTTTAAATCCCCCTTAAATTCACCTGTATTTATCAGAGCTGTTCAAGCTAAATCAGTACTGAAACTGGGGTAAAGCATTATTTGATAGTGTTTTTGAAAATGAAACTGATACTTCTTTATAACCGCTTCGAGTTTGATATCTTTAAAGTTTATCAATTCGTATTAGCCTATTCAAAAGAAGATAAACTGCGAAAAATGCGTTACTGTCAGTTTGTCATAAATGTGAAATTGGTATCTTTGCAATCTATTGATTTAAAGAATTTCGACTATGAAGAGCGTGCTAAATATTATTGACGAACGCAGACAAGGGCAAACATTGGTGAAAAAAAATAGCAAAGAGAAAAAACCTGTTCCTGCTGGAGCGCGTAAACTCTATATAGAAAGCTATGGCTGCGCAATGAACTTTAGCGATAGTGAAATTGTAGCTTCTATATTAGAAAAAGATGGGTTTGGGCTGACTGACCAGCTTTCTGAAGCTGATTTGGTATTAGTCAACACTTGTGCGATACGGGCGAAAGCTGAAGATACAGTGCGTAAACGTCTTGAAAAATATAATGCCGTAAAAAGAGAGAATCCTAAAATGAAAGTAGGCGTTCTAGGCTGTATGGCTGAACGTTTAAAACACAAGCTTCTCGAAGAAGAAAAGATTGTCGATTTAGTAGCCGGCCCTGATGCTTATAAAGACTTACCTAATTTAGTGCGCGAAATCGAATCAGGTCGTGATGCCGTAAATGTCATTTTATCTAAAGAAGAAACCTATGGTGATATTTCGCCTGTGCGTTTACAATCTAATGGTGTGTCTGCATTTGTGTCTATCACTAGAGGTTGTGACAATATGTGTACCTTTTGTGTAGTGCCATTTACACGTGGTCGTGAACGCAGTAGAGATCCATTTAGTATTGTGCGTGAAGTGAATGATTTAGCTTCAAAAGGCTATAAAGAAGTTACTTTGTTAGGGCAAAATGTAGATAGCTATTTGTGGTATGGCGGTGGCATGAAGAAAGATTTTAAAAACGCTACTGACGAGCAAAAAGAAAATGCTGTTTATTTTGCTAACTTACTCGAAATGGTAGCCTTGGCACAACCTAAAATGCGCATTCGCTTTTCAACATCTAACCCTCAAGATATGACTTTAGATGTGATTGATACCATGGCTAAATACAGAAATATTTGTAATTATATTCACTTGCCGGTGCAAAGTGGTAGTGATCGTATTTTAAAGGCTATGAATCGCTTGCACACCCGCCAAGAATATTTTGACTTAATTGACAATATCCTTAAACGTATTCCCAATTGTGCAATTTCACATGATATGATGACTGGTTTTCCTTCTGAAACAGAAGAAGATCACCAAGACACCTTGTCATTGATGGAGTATGTGAAGTATGATTTTGGATATATGTTTGCCTATTCTGAACGCCCTGGAACTATGGCCGCCCGAAAAATGGAAGATAACGTGCCTGAAGAAGTGAAAAAACGCCGATTGACTGAAATTATTAACCTGCAACAAAAGCACTCTCATTACCGCACGCAACAGCATTTAGGAAAAGTTGAAGAGGTGTTGATTGAAAAAGAATCTAAAAAATCAGCTCAAGATTGGTCAGGCCGCAGCTCACAAAATACGACAGTTGTCTTTCCTAAAGGGAATTATAAAGTTGGTGATTTTGTCAATGTGAAAATTACAGACTGTACTTCAGCAACCCTTATAGGCGAGGCTGTAGGCTACTCTGACAACAATTAACTTAAGCACAAGCTCTGTTGAGGTCAAAAGTGTTATAACCTGTTGATCACATTTTTTTATTTTACGCTATCTATGGAATCCGTACAAGCTATAAAACAACGTTTTGAAATTATTGGAAATGATCCGGGGCTGAACCGTGCTATTGAAAAAGCTATTCAGGTAGCCCCTACAGATATTTCAGTGTTGGTAACTGGAGAAAGTGGAGTAGGTAAAGAGAGTATTCCTAAAATTATTCATGCCTTATCACATCGCAAACACAATAAATATATAGCTGTTAACTGTGGAGCTATTCCTGAAGGAACTATAGATAGCGAATTGTTTGGACATGAAAAAGGCGCTTTTACAGGAGCCACTAAAACCAGAAATGGCTATTTTGAAGAGGCTGACGGTGGTACTATTTTTTTAGATGAAGTCGGGGAGTTGCCTTTGACCACTCAAGTACGCCTATTGCGTGTTTTAGAAAATGGCGAGTTTATAAAAGTAGGCTCTTCTAAAGTACAAAAAACCAATGTGCGCATTGTAGCCGCTACAAATATAAAAATGCACGAGGCGATTAAAAAGGAAAAATTTAGAGAAGACCTTTATTATCGCTTGAGCACAATAGATATTCATTTGCCGCCTTTGCGTGATCGCCAAACAGACATTCACTTACTGTTTCGGAAATTTGCCTCTGATTTTGGATTAAAATACAAAATGCCGACCATCCGTCTTGATGAAAATGCGCAAAGCTTGTTGATGCGCAATCAATGGGAAGGTAATATTCGTCAATTGCGTAATGTGACAGAGCAAATTTCTGTTTTAGAGAAAAAACGGACTATTGATGCCGATACATTAAGAGAATATTTGCCTGAAAATAGATCTAATTTACCGGCTGTGATTTCTGATAAAAAAGATTCTCACGATTTTAGTAACGAACGTGAAATTCTTTACAAAGTGCTCTTTGATATGAAAAACGATATCAATGATTTGAAAAAATTAACCCTAGAGCTCTTGAAGAATGACAGTAGTGAAGATGTGAAATCAGAACACAGTGGATTGATTCAAAAAATATATGGCGATAGTGATGACGAAGGTGAACATCACGACGATTTTAATGAACGCTTAGAGATCCTTCAGATTCCTGAAAAACACGCCCAGCACCTTAATCCTTCTGAACGTAAATCAGAAGAAGATTACCATTATGTGGAAGATGTGGAAGAAGAAGAAACCCTGTCTTTACAAGAACGAGAAATTGAGTTGATAAAAAAGGCACTCGAGCGCAATAGTGGAAAACGCAAAGCTACAGCTGATGAACTAGGAATTAGCGAGCGAACCTTATACCGAAAAATTAAACTGTATAACCTGTGATGAGTCGTAAAATTTTAAATAATAAAGCTATTAAACCTTTAGCGGTATTGCTAATGCTAACGCTGATGACAGGTTGTGGCATATATTCCTTTACAGGAGCTGATGTGGGCGCTGCAAAAACGTTTGAAGTGAGACAGTTTCAAAACATGGCAGATTTGATTGAACCGGGGATAGACCGAACATTTACCCTGCGTTTGCAAGATTTGATTCAAAATCAAACCAGCTTAGGACTTACCAATACTAATGGAGATCTCGTGTATGAAGGCGAGATTACGCGCTATTACATTGCACCAATGACCGCGACCTCTAATAGTACTGCGGCTCAAAACCGATTAACAGTGGTTGTTAATGTGCGTTTTTATAATAATTTGGAGCCTGAGAAAAATTTTGAAAAACAATTTTCGTTCTATTATGACTACCCTGGCGCACAACAGCTCACAGGTCAGATTTTAGATACCGCTTTAGATGCTATCTTTGAACAAATTACACAAGAAATTTTTAATGAATCTTTGACAGATTGGTAAACTAAGTTGATGACGCTTCAAAAATTTAATGAAATTCTCCTGCAAAACAACTCCCTTGATAAAAATCAAGTAGAAGAGTTAAGTGCCCTTTTGGATGAATTTCCTTATTTTCAGGCTGCACGAGCCTTGCGTTTAAAGGGCTATTATCAATTGCATAATTTTAAATATAATAAGGCCTTAAGATTAACCGCTGCTTATACCCTAGACCGCAGCGTGCTTTTTGATTATATTACTTCCGAAGAATTTCAACAAAATCGGATTTCACAGCGCATTACTAAACGCTATGCCGATGAATTGAAAGCTGAGCAAGAAAAAGAATGGGATTTGTCAGTGCAAATGAATAAACATGAAGCTGAACAGGTTTTTGATCCACAACTCTTTAAAGAAAGCGAAGCCGACTTAACGCCAGTGGCCGTTGTGCCCGATAAAAACGTAGATTTGGATGCGGAAAATGTTGAAAAAGAGGTGGAATCTGCTGATACAAATGTATCTTTGCAACCAGAACCGGTTAATTTTGATAAATCTGAACAGCACTCTTTTGCAGAATGGTTAAAATTAACATCTGTAAAAAAAATAGATCGCATAGAAGAAACACCTGCTAAACCCAGTCAAAAACGCGAAGAGCAAATTATTGACGCATTTATTAAAAAAGCCCCAAAAATAAAACCTTCAGAGAAGGTAGGGGCAGTCACAATTAGTCAAAATAGCAACTCTGAAACAAATTTGATGACTGAGACTCTGGCAAAGATTTACGCTGAACAGAAAAATTTTGACAAGGCTATACAATCATATAAAATATTAATTTTGAAAAATCCCGAAAAAAGTGCTTTATTTGCAGACCGTATTCGGGAAATAGAAAATCTTAGAGAAAATAAAAATAAATAATGAGCACATCAGTTATAATTTTAGCACTTATCCTTATTGTCTGCTTCTTGTTAGTAGTCGTTATTATGGTTCAAAATCCTAAAGGTGGAGGTTTATCTTCTTCTTTTGGCGGCGGCGCAGGGGGTACTTCAGGAGGTGTCAAACGTACCAATGACTTTTTAACTAAAAGTACTTGGACTTTAGCTACAGTTTTATTGGTTTTAATCTTGTTGTATAACGTTACAGGAACCAGTAACTCAACAGCTCCTCAATCACGACTTATGGAAGGAACTCCTGTATCAGCTCCTGCTGCTACTCAAGATCAAGCAACTCCATTTGAAGCCACTCAAAAAACTACTGAACAAGAAGATTCAACTAAATAAACGAAACTTCGTTCAATCTTTTAAAATGCCAACTTGCCTTTGTGACAAGTTGGCATTTTTTTATCCCCACCTGACAGGTTTAGTCGATTGGCACACTTTTAGCCATGTTTTAGTTCAGATTTTAAAACCTAATAACAACCATAAATTAATAATAAATGGCGTTGACATTCAAACCTTTGGCTGATCGTGTGCTCATTGCACCGGCAGCTGCTGAAACTAAAACTGAATCTGGCCTATATATCCCTGATTCTGCTAAAGAAAAACCTCATCAAGGCACTGTCGTTGCTGTTGGTAAAGGAACTAAAGACCACGAAATGACTGTTAAAGAAAATGACACTGTACTTTACGGTAAATTTTCAGGAACAGAATTAAAACTCGACGGTAAAGATTACCTGATTATGAGAGAAGACGAAATCTTAGGAATTCTCTAATTATTAAATAAGTTTATAACTCTAAAATTAACCTATAATGGCTAAAGATATAAAATTTGATGTACAAGCTCGCGACGGTTTAAAACGCGGTGTTGACGCATTGGCTAACGCTGTAAAAGTAACGCTTGGTCCACGCGGGCGCAACGTAATTATTAGTAAATCATTTGGTGCTCCTCACGTGACCAAAGATGGTGTTTCTGTAGCAAAAGAAATTGAGCTCGAAAACCCACTTGAAAACATGGGCGCACAAATGGTGAAAGAAGTTGCTTCTAAAACCAATGATTTAGCTGGTGACGGTACAACTACTGCTACAGTTTTGGCTCAAGCTATCGTTGCTGAAGGCCTTAAAAATGTAGCTGCAGGTGCTAACCCAATGGATTTGAAAAAAGGAATTGACATGGCTGTATCTGCCATTGTTGAAGACTTACAAAAACAATCTAAAGAAGTTGGTAGTTCTTCTGAACAAATTAAACAAGTTGCTTCTATCTCTGCTAATAACGATGAGGTTATCGGTGATTTGATTGCTCAAGCTTTTGCTAAAGTTGGAAAAGAAGGTGTTATCACTGTTGAAGAAGCAAAAGGTACCGAAACTTATGTTGATGTTGTTGAAGGTATGCAGTTTGACCGCGGCTACTTGTCTCCGTATTTTGTGACAGACAGCGAAAAAATGATCGCTGATCTCGAAAACCCATACATCTTGATTGTAGAGAAAAAAGTATCTACAATGAAAGATCTTATGCCGGTATTAGAACCAGTTGCTAAAACTGGGAAACCACTTTTGATTATTGCAGAAGATGTCGATGGCGAAGCTTTGGCTACTTTAGTCGTTAATAAACTTCGCGGTGCTCTTAAAATTGCAGCCGTAAAAGCTCCAGGATTTGGTGATCGCCGTAAAGCTATGCTTGAAGATATCGCTATCTTAACCGGTGGTACTGTTATTTCTGAAGAACGCGGATTTACCCTTGAAAACGCTACTGTTGATCAATTAGGTACTGCTGAAAAAGTAAGTCTTGATAAAGATAATACCACTATCGTTAACGGCGCCGGAAGCGATGAGCAAATCAAAAATCGCGTCAACCAAATCAAAGCGCAAATCGAAACTACCACTTCTGACTACGACAAAGAAAAACTGCAAGAACGCCTAGCTAAACTTGCTGGTGGTGTTGCTGTTCTTTATGTAGGAGCTGCTTCTGAAGTAGAAATGAAGGAGAAAAAAGATCGCGTTGACGATGCGATGAACTCTACTCGTGCTGCTGTTGAAGAAGGTATTGTTGCTGGTGGTGGCGTGGCTTTAGTGCGCGCTAAAGCTGTATTGGCTGATTTAAAGCCGGCTAATGCTGACGAAGAAACAGGAATTAATATTGTTGTTCGTGCCGTTGAGGCTCCATTGCGCACTATTGTTGAAAATGCTGGTGGTGAAGGCTCTGTAGTGATTAGCAAAGTAAAAGAACATCAAGATAGTTTTGGTTATGATGCTAAAAACGAAGTCTTTGTTGACATGATGGAAGCTGGTATTATTGACCCTAAAAAAGTAACGCGTGTAGCGCTTGAAAATGCCGCTTCTGTAGCCGGTATGATCTTGACTACTGAATGTGCTTTAGTCGATATTCCTGAAGAAGACAAAGGAGCTGCTATGCCTCCAATGGGCGGCGGTATGCCGGGAATGATGTAATAAAATTGATTTTTATTTCTATATAAAGCGTCCAATTCAACAAAGAATTGGACGCTTTGTTATTATTAAACCTTGTCAGTTATAATACGGAAGTGACATTCAAAATAGACAAATCTTTCTATTAAAATTACAAATCTCTGCGTTAAAAATGCGCGTCATAGCTATGGCTATGCCTGTGCTTTTTGCCTTGACCTTTGAAATTTTCATGACAAAATTTTTGGTCTATTTCAAAAATCATTTCCGTATAAGAGCTAGCACTTAGCACTATACTTATAGCAAAATCAGTTATATTTGCCGCTCAACTAGTGCTAGTTGAAGAATATCCTTGTTGAACATTCAATGTGATTAACTAATCTATAAAATCTAAAATCATGACACGAAAAATTACTAATCTATTAGGTATTATTGCCATATGTGCGCTGAGTTCTTGCGCTCCAAAATTAGTGGGTACTTGGACTGTTCATCAGTATCAAGCTACTTCTCCTGGTGCAAATAATGTGATGTTGAATAATGTGGGAACCATCAATTTTGCAAAAGATGGAACAGGTTCTCAACAACTCAATTACTCATTGTTAGGCATAGAAAAAAACAATAGCACAACATTTAAATGGTCATGGAAAGAAGGTGATTATGTATTGATGAAAAATGATAGTACGCAAGCTGCTAAAATTTGGATTATCTCTGCTGGTAGCAGTAAAACACAAGAGTTGAAATCTACTGATGGACAAAGTACCATTCAAACATTAAAACTTACTAAACAAGAAGATAAAGCGTAAAAAGAAGGTGAGTTTTAGCTCTAATTAAAGAGGTAAGCTATCTGCAATTATATTGCTAAAAGCTATCTAATACGGGAGTGACATTCAAAATAGACAAATCTTCCTGTTAAAATTACAAATCTCTGCGTTAAAAATGCGCGTCATAGCTATGGCTATGCCTGTG
>CAYVJG010000029.1:35748-38956 GCA_964451785.1 uncultured Flavobacteriaceae bacterium | reverse complement strand
AAATCCCGCTTTTTTAAGAGCGGGATTTTTTTTAATTTTACACCATGAAAAAAAACAGCATTTTTGGCATTCACAGCATCGAGGAAGCTTTGGCCAGCGATCAGGAAATCGACAAGATTTTCGTACTAAAAGGAAGTGATAACGATGCTCTTGAAAACATTGTTCAAGAAGCTCGCAATCAAAAAATAGCGCTTTCATTTGTCCCTATACAAAAGTTAGACAAACTCGCACATGGCAACCACCAAGGTGTTGTAGCTAGCATTGCACCCATCAAAACTATCAGTGTTGAAGCGCTTATTGAATCAGCCTTCGAAAAAACTTCTACTCCTCTATTTTTGTTGTGTGATGAAATCACCGATGTGCGCAACTTTGGCGCTATTGTACGTACAGCTGAATGTGCCGGAGTGCAAGGCATCATCATCCCTAAACAAGGAAGTGCCGCCATCAATGACCAAGTTGCTAAAACTTCTGCCGGCGCCTTATTTAATATTCCTATTGCTCGTGCCAACCATTTAAAAGATGCTATTTTTTACCTCCAATCTTACGATGTACAATTAGTGGCCGCTAGTGAAAAAGCAGGTACTTCAGTTTACGATGTCGACTTTAAAAAACCTTCAGCCATCATTATGGGTAATGAAGGTAAAGGTGTGTCAAAATCTATCCTAAAGATGTGTGATGTTCAAGCTAAACTGCCTATGATTGGGCAAACTGATTCCCTCAATGTATCTGTGGCCGCAGCCTTGTTCATCTACGAAGCTGTTCGCCAAAACTTGAAGTAATTTTCAATAAAAGACAGCTCTGAAAGGGCGCGATAGCAAAGCACCCCCCCTTTCTTTTGTAAACATATCCCCTCAAAAGCTCAATCCTTTTGAGGGGTTTTCTTTTGAAGAGATACTTTCGGCACAAATTCATATTCTATCGCGCAGTCAACTGTAGAGGTTTGATGTGCCTCCTTTTTACGGCGTTCCCATTCTGATGTCGGTACAAAATTGCCATCTTCATCAAAATGTGCCAAAAATTCTTGTTCCCACTTTGCAACAGGACGCGTCTGAATCGTTTGCTCTTCGGCTGGTGCTTCAATTTGATAATGACGAAACCAAAGCGCAAAAATCACTCCGCTGATAAATCCTGATAAATGACCTTCCCATGAAATGTTCGGTTTTCCCGGAAACATACCCCACACCAAACTGCCATACATAAACACCACCACCAGCGACAAGGCTATTAAACGATAGTTTCGAGAGAACAATCCCTTAAAAAACAAAAAGCTAAACATGAGGTAAGCAATACCACTAGCACCAATATGCGTACTACCATATTGCCCTATACTCCAAGTTAACAATCCGGTTAACAAGCCGCCAAACAACAGTACTCGCCAAGCTATTTTGCGATAAAAATAAAATAAAGCCGTTCCCAATAATAAAATAGGTACTGTATTGCTCAAAGCGTGCTTTACCCCGCCGTGAATAAAAGGCGAAAAAATAATACCACGCAGCCCTACAGCTTTCAAGGGTTTGATGCCCCAGTCATTAAAATTATAATGAAAAGTCAACTCTATCCACAACACCATCCATATCACCAACACCATTCCTAAAGGAAAGAGTAAGGTGCGCGCACTAAACTGCAAAGTCGACTTCGTTGACATAGAGGAGTTGGTTTAAAAATTCAAGATACGTATTTCACCAGTGAATAAATCACTCCAGCGATGAAAAAAAAATCAAGCATCATAAAATTTATACAAGAGCCCATTCAAATAGAGTACCACAGTAAAAAATAGGTTATATTGTCAGTTTGATGTTTTAATTTTGCAGTATGAACAAACCACTAGCAGAACGATTACGCCCCACAACCCTTGACGGCTATTTGAGTCAAGGTCACCTTTTAGGAGACAACGGTCCTTTGCGCACGCAAATCAAAAATGGAATGGTGCCTTCACTTATCTTTTGGGGACCTCCCGGAGTGGGCAAAACCACTTTAGCACATATTATTGCCAACGAAACCCAACGTCCTTTTTTCACCTTAAGTGCCATCAGTAGTGGTGTAAAAGATGTGCGTCAAATTATAGATAAAGCCAAAAAACAAGATGGATTGTTTACCACTAAAAATCCTATTTTGTTTATTGATGAAATTCATCGTTTTAGCAAATCACAACAAGATTCGCTTTTGGCTGCAGTAGAACGCGGATGGATTACCTTAATTGGCGCCACTACTGAAAATCCGAGTTTTGAAGTTAACCGTGCCTTATTGTCGCGTTGTCAGGTGTACACCCTTGAGCCGTTTAGTAAAACTGATTTATTACAGCTTTTACACAAAGCCATGACTGAGGATGAAGTTATAGCCAAAAAAAATATCAGCTTACAAGAAACGGATGCCCTTTTGCGCCTCAGTGGTGGTGATGCTCGAAAATTGCTCAACATGTTTGAACTCTTGGTGATGTCTGAAAACACACCTCAAGTTGTCATCACCAATGCCCTAGTTGAAAAAAAAGTACAACAAAATATTGCTCAATACGACAAAAGTGGTGACCAACATTACGACATCATTTCGGCTTTTATCAAAAGTATACGTGGTAGCGATCCCAACGGCGCCGTATATTGGCTGGCACGAATGATTGAAGGTGGAGAAGACATTAAATTTATCGCGCGACGTTTGCTTATTTTGGCTAGCGAAGATATTGGTCTGGCTAATCCTACTGCCATGGTGATGGCCAACAACACTTTTCAAGCCGTTAGCGTTGTGGGTTATCCTGAAGGACGATTGATATTGAGCCAATGTGCCATTTACTTAGCCACATCACCTAAAAGCAATGCCGCTTATAAAGCAATTAATGAAGCACTAGCTTTAGTGAAGCAAACCGGAAGTCTTCCTGTGCCTATGCACCTGCGCAATGCCCCTACTAAGTTGATGAAAGAACTAGGCTATGGTGAAGACTACAAGTACGCTCACAACTATCCTAACAACTTTGCTACCCAAGAATTTTTACCCGATGCCATCAAAGAGACTAAGTTTTTTGATCCGGGAAACAACAAGCGTGAATACGGATTGCGCGAGTTTTTAAAATCGCGCTGGAAAGATAAATACAATTACTAAGGCGATAACTCGTAAAAATCTGACAGGTTTGACCCTCGCTACCGCACGACACAAGTCTGCTGTAGCAACCACAATACTCCGAAGGAGTTCAACCATGATTAACCCCATACAAGCGAAG
>CAYVJG010000029.1:0-35648 GCA_964451785.1 uncultured Flavobacteriaceae bacterium | reverse complement strand
ACAATACTCCGAAGGAGTTCAACCATGATTAACCCCATACAAGCGAAGCGAAGTTTGGGGCGCGCACAAAAACGGAACACCGAACCCCGAAGCGGGTTCAACTTTCTCCTCCACATTAAAATCTAATGAATGAGAACTACAAAACTCCGTAAGAGAGGAACCTCGCAACCACACGATACAATCCTGCGGTAGCGGTGTCATTTTTACAAACTTATGGTATAATTTACTGAGCTTTATAGAGCAATTTTGCTAGTTTCCCTGAATCTGTATCAAAATATTCAACTGTAATCAGCTTGCCTTCTTTTGAAATATCTGCAGTCCCGTTAATCGATTTTGAATTGTACAGAAAAGCGCCATTTTCGGTCTTGTGTAAAAGTGCTATACGAACCTCCGTTTCTGCATTGTACAAAAGATAACCCGCTTCAATTTTTTTAAGCTTAAAAGACTCTCCTTTTGACCAAAACGTATTTTTAAGCGCCTGATCTATAGCTGAACTAGTTTTTACCAGCCTTTCACTTACTGAGGTTTTATCTTCTGAAGGATTTTCTACTCCTCCACTTCCATTATAAGCATATTGAATACCATCAAAAGATTTAAACACTTCGCGTAGTGCATCTTTATAAGAATCGGCCATATCCTTAATGCGGCTCTCCCCTATTTCAGATTTAAACACCACTTCATTGTGGCAATTTTTTAAAATCAATTGCAATTCCGTATGCATCGATAAAAATCCATCACTTAAGCTTTTGAGTTCTGCATTGAGTCCTAAACAACGATTAAACGCTAAGTCAGTAGGAAATTTTTCGACACTAACAACGGTGTTAAATCCGCGTTGCTCGAGTAAGTATTTCACCCGCGAATTAATTAAGTATTGATTGTCTTTACTTTGAAATTCAAAGCGAATAGGAATCACGATATACTTATAATTATTTAAACGTTCAGCATTTTGTTTTTGTGCAAAACTGTAATTTTGAATCAGTATTACTGTGAGCAAAAACAAAATGAATTGATGGATTTTTTTCATTTAAATAAGTCTTTTAATTGTGTTATAGTTTGAATGTGCGTTCCAGAATAATTAAGCCTATTAGGATTAAAGTAAATAGCTTGCACCCCAAATTTTAAGGCTCCATGAATATCAGCCTGCAAATTATCGCCTATCATAACACTCGTGGCTTTATCGGCTTGAGCGCGATTTAAGGCTTGAGCAAATATAGCAGGATCCGGCTTCTTGGCACCACTTTCTTCTGAGGCTGTCACCGTTTTAAAATAAGGGCTGAGTTTAGAATTCTTTAATTTTGTATCCTGAACTTCAGTAAACCCATTGGTCAAAATATGTAAATTATAACGCGGATAGAGGTAATCTAGTGTATCAATCACTCCGGGCATTAAGCTGGTATAATTATTTAAGTTGCGATTAAAATCGTCAGCTATTTGTTGAACCAAATCTGCTGACACTTCAACCTCCATCGCGCGAAAAGTATCCGAAAGGCGATTTAAACGCAATTCAGTTTTGCTGATTTCTCCATCGCGATACAATTGCCAATACCGTTCATTAATAGGACGGTACAGTGGTAAAAACTGAGCCGTAGTAAAGGGCAGTTGATGTTGATCAAAAATAGCCGCAAAGGCAGCAGCTGAATTGGTTTGAAAATCCCAAAGCGTATCATCAAGGTCAAAAAATAGGTCTGTAATCGATTTAGTATTCATTGAGATTTTCTAAAAGTTGATAATATTTTTTTTGACTATCGCCCCCTTCAGCAAAATCTGAGTTTTTATAAATCATAACCATACGCCCATCGACCGCTTGCACATTAGCTTTAACCCGCTCTACGGTTTTCTTAACCTCAAAAAATGAATTGGGTTTAAAAGCTTCTGAATTAAATGCTGTAGGGTGAAGCACCAAAGGTGAAATGCGCTCTAGGTTTAAATCATAATACAAAAAAGGCGTGCAAGTACCCGCTCGAAAGCCTATTTTACGCACATAGCCCATGGAATAATCATGTCCTATCTCGAGGGTATCGTAATTATTGTAAAGTGTAGGAAGATTTAATCCAAAATTCGTTTTTAAAGACATTTTCAAATCGCGATTGACAATGTGTTCCCAACGTTTCTTTTCTTTTTTTAAGCTGGCAAATTCATAAATAGCATCGTGCCCCACCAATAATCCAATCTTGCCATAATCTCCCATAGATTTGATTAAAGAATGGTACTCTTGACGATTATAGCCTATGTTTTTATCGTAAATTGAATAATCACTCAACTGAAAAAAATACCGCCAACGGATCTTGCGTTGTCGGCTAAATTGCAGTAATTCTTTGTAAATATCAAACGGATCTTGTGCCCAAAATACCTGAGTGTGAACGCGTTCAAAAAAATCTTTTAAACGCAATTGCACTAAATCGCGAACGGCTCCGCCTATATTTCTACTCACTCCTTTTTTTTGGTATTTATAAGCTTCTGCTACCGCCAATATATTAATGGTTTTAAACCGACGCGTAGGAAATTCAAGATCCGGAAAGTGAGTTTTTATAATTTCTTTAAATTTATAAGCCCATTTATCAACAACCGGTTCCTGCAAAAATCCAAATTTATAGCCTAAACTTTCCTCTACAGGATAACGTCCTTCAGCATCTTTGACATGTGGTAAATATTCTTCGTAACGCGACAAAAGATAAAAAGCCGCTGAAAAAATATCAAAGGGAACATCACTTTCCTCTCCAACCTTAAAAAAACAAGCAACTTCATCCCATTTTTTGACGGTGATTTCTAACTCAGTAGTGCCTTGTTCAGTTAACAGACCTGCACTTTTTACAAAAAACTCGTTTCCCATACGTTTATCACCGTATGAAAATTTAGCACCAGAATGAGCTATAAACTCTTCTATCTTAGAAGCAAATTTAATCTTGACCCCCAAAATACGCCCTATGACCTGCCTAAAAGTATAGGTTATACGCGGGGTTACTTTTTGGGTATATATTAGTATCATATAAATTTACAGCTCATCTAGAGTTTAAAGATAGGTATTTCAGCTGAAGAATCTTCTTCTACTTAAAAACTGTTCTTTCTAAAGTAATTATTCACTAACTACTTTAATCATTTGCTTGACCTGCTCTGCAATTTTTCGCGCTTCGGCTAAGTCTTTATTCACGATGGTCACATGTCCCATCTTTCGAAATGGACGTGTTTGTTTTTTGCCGTAAATATGTGGCGTCACACCAGGCAAGGCCATGATTTTATCTATATTTTCATAATGCACTTTACCGGTATGCCCTTCAGCCCCGACAAGATTAACCATCACGCCGCCCACTTTACTATCGGTATGACCTAAAGGCAAATCCAGTACAGAACGTAAATGTTGTTCAAATTGATTAGTGTAAGCCGCTTCAATGCTATAATGCCCACTATTATGTGTGCGTGGTGCCACTTCGTTAATCAAAATTTCATCCTCTTGAGTTTGAAACAGCTCTACTGCCAATAACCCCACATGCCCAAAAGCTTTAGACACACGCTCAGCTATGGCGCGGGCTTTATCAGCAACAGCATCTGTGATTCTAGCCGGACATATCACATATTCCACCTGATTGGCCACAGGGTGAAATTCCATTTCTACAACCGGAAAGGTTTTTACTTCTCCACTTGGATTACGGGCAACAATAACCGCTAATTCATTTTTAAAAGGCACCTTTAGTTCTATCAAACAAGGCGTATCAGGTAAGTTTACCAAATCTTCTTCGCGGTGAATTATAGCCACTCCTCTACCGTCATAGCCACCTGTGGTACTTTTCCAAACAAACGGAAAATCCCATTTCTTGCGCACAACATCGGCTGTCATCTCTGCCTTGTTAGGATAAGTTTTAAAATCAGCCGTCGGTAAGTTATGGGTTTTATAAAATTGTTTTTGCGTGCCTTTATCTTGAATGGTTCGCAAGGTTTCACTCGATGGATAAACTGTTTTTCCGAGTTGTTCTAGAGCTGCTAAAGCATCAACGTTAACCGCTTCAATTTCTATAGTCAGAACGTCAACTTGCTTACCGAATTCTAAAACAGTATCGTAATCTGTTAGCGCTCCTTGTTGAAAATGATTACAAGCTATTTTACAAGGCGCTTCATCGCTGGGATCTAACACCCATGTTTGCACATCGTATTTACGCGTTTCATAAAGCAACATTTTACCCAACTGACCACCGCCGAGTATTCCTAATTTAAAGTCTGATGAAAAATAATTGTGCATTTGGTGTAATTTAAGATTACAATTTTCTACAAAAATAAATCTTTATAAAGCATTTACCCAAATAATTTATTCAAAATCCCTTATATTTGTGGATTGATTTTCAATTCACTCCACACCTTATTTCTTGGAGTTCTAATTTCGGAAAAATTCATAATTAATGATAAATATAGTACTGTTCGGTTCTCCCGGAGCCGGCAAAGGAACACAAGCCAAACGTTTAGTGACCAAATATGACTTGGTTCATATCTCAACAGGTGATGTCTTTAGATATAACATCAAAAACGAAACCCCACTTGGTCAAAAAGCCAAAAGTTTTATTGATAAAGGTCAATTAGTGCCTGATTCAGTGACCATCAATATGCTCGCTTCAGAGGTCGAAAAAAATCCAAATGCTACAGGTTTTATTTTTGATGGTTTCCCAAGAACTACTGCTCAAGCACAAGCGCTAGATGAACTTTTACAAGAAAAAAAATCACAAGTTAATGCGATGCTTGCGCTAGAGGTTGAAGACGAAATTTTAGTAGAACGCCTTTTAGAACGCGGCAAGACCTCTGGCAGAAAAGATGATGCTGACGAATCTATCATTCGCGAGCGTATAAAAGTGTATTACGAGCAAACTGATATCGTTAAAACTTACTATCAAAAAGACAACAAATTTTATAAAGTTGATGGTGAAGGCTCAATCGATGAAATCACCGAGCGCCTTAGTCAAGTGATTGACAACCTTAAAGTGGTTTCCTAAAAACAACTCTATAATTAAACTCTAAACAGACAAATCCCATGAAAACAGGGAATTTTATAGATTACGTCAAGCTTTTTGTACAATCTGGAAACGGCGGAAAGGGCGCAGCTCATTTACGTCGTGAAAAATATGTTCCAAAAGGCGGACCAGATGGTGGAGACGGCGGTAAAGGAGGTGATGTAATCATCCGTGGAGACAAAGATTTATGGACTTTATTCGAGTTTAATTTTAAACGTCACATCAGAGCCGAACACGGCGGTCACGGCAGCAAACAACGCAGCTCCGGATTTGACGGCCAAGATGCAATTATCACAGTTCCACTAGGCACTGTTATTCGCGACACAGCCACTCAAAAGATTATCGCTGAAATTACAGAACACGATGAAGAATTTATCATCGCTAAAGGCGGCAAAGGTGGCTTAGGCAACTGGCATTTTAAAACTGCTGTTCGCCAAACACCGCGTTACGCCCAATCTGGACTTCCTGGTGAAGAAAAAGAAATCACTTTAGAACTCAAAGTTCTTGCTGATGTCGGACTTGTAGGCTTTCCAAATGCCGGTAAATCTACTTTATTATCGGTTATTACTGCCGCTAAACCTAAGATTGCTAATTACGAATTTACAACCCTAAAACCTAACTTAGGGATTGTCAAATATCGCGATCACCGCACTTTTGTCATGGCGGATATCCCCGGAATTATTGAAGGTGCTGCCGAAGGAAAAGGTTTAGGCCATCGCTTTTTACGCCATATTGAGCGTAACTCAAGTCTACTTTTTCTCATCCCTAGCGATACGAAAGATATCAAAAAAGAATACGAAATTCTGGTAGATGAACTGAGACGTTATAATCCTGAGCTACTCGACAAAGATCGCTTAGTGGCTATTTCAAAATCTGATTTGCTAGACGATGAACTTCAAGAAGAATTAAATCGCGAATTAAAAGAGGCTTTTACTGATGTAGAGTATCTTTTTATCTCTTCGGCTAGTCAAAAGGGCTTACAACAACTCAAAGATAAATTGTGGGAAATTTTAAACAGAGATCCTGAAGAAAACTTATTAAGACAAAACTTTTAAATGTAAAGCTTGTTTTCTAATCACGTTTAAAACGTACTACAACTCTATATAAAAATCCCCTTAAATTAATTTCTAAGGGGATTTTAGTTGATTTATATCAATTAGAATGGCGGATTCAAGTCACAAATGCGACACTGTCCTGATTGAACAATAAATTTTCCATACAGTATTAGTAATTCATCAAAGCTTCAATAGAATAATTTGTCAGTTTATCACGTCCTTTAAGGCTATCAATTTCAATTAAAAAGTTGATTTGAACAATTTCAGCTTTCAATATCTCTACGAGTTTACAGGCCGCTAAAGCCGTTCCTCCTGTCGCCAAAACATCGTCGTGAATCAATACACGTTCGCCAGGCTGAATGGCATCGCGATGAATTTCAATCCTATCTTTGCCGTATTCTAAACCGTAATCTTCGGCTATAGTATCATAAGGCAATTTACCTGCTTTTCGAACTAATACCAATCCAGCCTGCAAACGTTCAGCTAACAGCGTTGCAAAGAAAAATCCACGCGATTCAACGCCAACTACTTTATCTATTTTCACCCCCTTAGGTAAACGCAACACAAACTCGTCTACAGCAACCTGCACGGCTTTATAATCCTGCAATAAAGGCGTTATATCGAGGTAAGTTACTCCAGGCTTAGGAAAGTCTTCAACGGAGCGTATAAAATCTTTTAAGTGCATAACACAACTTGATTAAAAACACAAAAGTAACTAAAAGAAGCCTACAATTAGGGTACTCATTCAAATTATCTAGGTAATCTAAAAATATTTTTACAAACAACTTATTTAAAGTCAACCACTTATAAATTATCAAAAAAATAAATGATTTTTTTAGTCTAAAAAGTGTTGTGCAATCCTAAAAAAGATATATCTTTGCATCCGTAAACAAAAGGCCTCGTAGCTCAACTGAATAGAGTCCCTGATTACGGCTCAGGAGGTTGCAGGTTTGAATCCTGCCGAGGTCACAAGTATAAAGCCACACTTTTTAGTGTGGCTTTTCTCTTTTATACTATTTAGACTTATCACACTAGTTTCAATAGCATCATCCTGCGAATCATAAACTCTTCAGAGTAGTGAAGCACTATCAAAATTGGACAATTTAAGGTGTTTATGCGCCATTAAACAATTGTCACCTTAACTAATACCGTATGTATAAATTAAATAGTCCAATTTCGACTTTGTCTCATTGTACTAGTAATTTATGAACCACGGTATTATACCTATAAAAAATATTCTAAATCGGACTAAAAAATAATTCTAATGGTATAACACCTCCAACGTAAAAAAGCCCCTCAAATGAGGAGCTTTTCATATTAATCAAAATAACTCGTGATTATTTAATCACAAATTTAAACGATTTAGCTTGACCGTTAACAGCTGCCTTACCTAAATAAACACCAGTAGTCAAGTTAGATAAATCTAAACTACCATTTGTGTTATTAATTTCAGAGTTAGCTACTTCTTGTCCTAGCATGTTGTAAACAGCAACTTGAGAGATTTCTGTTTTGCTTTCTAAGTACAAGTGATTGTTTTGCACGTAGTGTGTAAAAGCAGCTTGTTGTTGAAAGTCTTCAACACCTAAAGTAACCGTATATGAAGTATTATCTACATAAGCCTCACGTCCACCAAAAGTTACAAAATTAAGGCCTGCAGCTTTGGTTGCTGGGATGATATTTGCGATGCTACCTCCAGCTACAATAATCCCTCCAAAAACAGCAGTTCCCACGGTATCTCCTGCCACAAGAACAGTCGCTGTAGATTGATCAATATCAACAGCCAAATTAACTGTAAACCACTGGTCTTCTGGAGTATCATATGTATCGCTCAAAATATATAAGCCTTGTTGCTGAGTTGCTTGGTCAATACCAACATTTAAAAGTTGAAGACCACCTTCTGAAAAATCTAAATATACTCCAGCTCCAATATCAGATCCTAGGTTAACACGAACTGCATCATCATCTGTACTTGTTACAGTTGAACTAACATACGCATCAAATGAAATATCAATAGTGTTACCAGCACCAACACTATCTGCCGCAGCATATTCAACATAGCCTAAATTACCTGTATTAAATTTTACTGCACTAGTTCCATCAGAAGCCTCACCATTATCCACGGCGATAGTTCCTGCTACAGCTTGTCCTTGTAAGTCAACAGGAATTGCCCAGCCATTTTGCCCATCAAGAGCTCCAGCAGAATAACCTTCGCTCGATTCAAAAGAAGTCGTTTGTGCTTGCACACCAGCAGCAAAGATAAACGCTGCTGCTAAAAGAGTAATTTTTTTCATAATGAATTTTTAAATTTAGTTTATATTTCCATTTGTTCAAATATAACATTTTTTTTATAAATAAACATATAAATATTCATTTAATAATAATCGAGTCGATAAAACACATTATTACCAACATATAATATGCAGACTATCAATTTAGTAATACTAATTATTTGTTAACTACAAAATCAAAATTATATATTTAGCAAAGAAACACCTAATTAGTAAGCATAAAAAAAGCAGCCAAGAGGCTGCTTTCAATATTAAAACATCTAACGATGTATTTTTTTAAAGACGCTGACTGAGATAATTTAATAAATCTAACTCATAATAGCGCAATACAGAAATAACGATTACACCGACTATCACGTAAAGCCATGAGTAGGTTTTTCTTTTTTCCATTCTAAACCCCAACCAAGTAAACACCATAAACGGCACAGCTATCAACATGTTAGCCGCAAGGTTATGGCCTTGCATCACCGCCATAAATTTCATGATGACAAAAAACAAACTGTAAAAGTAAATCACCTTACAGATAATTGCTTTCGTCCGTTCTTTTGAAAAGGGTTTAGGCTGCGTTTCGGAAGTGTTTTGTGAATCACTCATATTATACTCGTTTAAAAAATGAATCGACAAATTCACTTTTATTAAACACTTGCAAATCTTCTATACCTTCACCTACCCCAATGTAACGCACCGGAATTTGGAATTGATCACTGATACCAATCACCACTCCCCCTTTTGCGGTACCATCGAGTTTAGTGACTGCCAATGAGGTTACTTCAGTAGCAGCTGTAAACTGCTTAGCTTGTTCAAAGGCATTTTGCCCGGTAGAACCATCTAACACCAACATCACATCGTGTGGCGCATCGCCAACTACTTTTTGCATCACGCGTTTCACCTTTGACAACTCATTCATCAAGTTTACTTTATTGTGTAAACGTCCGGCCGTATCAATCAACACCACATCGGCATTTTGACTCACAGCACTCTGCAGAGTATCAAAAGCCACAGAGGCAGGATCACTTCCCATTTTTTGTTTGACGATAGGTACGTCAACGCGTTCTGACCAGATTTCTAATTGTTCAATGGCAGCAGCTCTAAAGGTATCAGCAGCGCCTAAAACAACGCTTTTACCTTGCTTTTTAAATTGATAAGCCAACTTCCCTATTGTAGTCGTTTTTCCTACGCCATTAACCCCAACAACCATTACCACATGAGGTTTATGGTCAGGCACAGAAAATTGAGTACCATCTTCAGCCCCAGTTTCACTCAACAAGCCTGCTATTTCTTCGCGCAGAATTGTATCGAGTTCAGCAGTGCCTAGATATTTATCACGCGCCACGCGCTCTTCAATGCGGTTGATGATTTTAATGGTAGTAGCCACACCCACATCACTAGAGATAAGGACTTCTTCCAAATCATCTAAAACCTCAGCATCAACTTTAGATTTACCAGCAACAGCTTTACTGAGTTTTCCTAAGAAGCTCTGGTTAGATTTTTCTAATCCTTTATCAAGCGTTTCTTTTTTTTCTTTTGAAAATATTTTTTTAAAAAAGCCCATAATCTACAATAGAGTTTAAATAAATTGAGGTTTCTACTTAAAACAGTTTCTAAACAAGTTGAAGTGATAATAGAAACTGAGACAAATATACAAACAAAAAGCCGTTTCGTCTTTAAGAGATATCAAAGAGCGAAACGGCTTAATATAAAGCGTTTATAGGTAAACTTATTTCTTTTTGAAATAGTCGTTTACTTCTTCAGGAGCCATAATGGCTTCTCTAAAAACATAAGCACCGGTTTTTTCAGATCTGACCATATTTACAGCTTTGGTCAAACGTTTTGAACCAGTCTGAACGCGGGACATTGCTTTCTTTGCCATAATGTATTACTATTTAATTTCTTTGTGAATTGTCATTTTACGCAGATAAGGGTTGTATTTTTTCAACTCCATTCTGTCTGGCG
Source organism: uncultured Flavobacteriaceae bacterium (assembly GCA_964451785.1). Taxonomy (GTDB): domain Bacteria; phylum Bacteroidota; class Bacteroidia; order Flavobacteriales; family Flavobacteriaceae; genus JAJYSO01. The sequence goes on along the minus strand of CAYVJG010000029.1, from coordinate 25,361 downwards.
TATTTTTTTTGTTTTTAGTTGTAATGTAACGAGACATTCCTGGAACTCCAGTGCCTTTTTGTTCAGTACATTCTAAAATAACCTGTTTTCTGTTACCTTTTTTTGCCATACCAGTTTTTTTTTAAGTCAGCTTATTTTTTCAAAAACCCTTTTTCGCGAGCTTCTTTAACTACTGCTGTAATTCCTTTTTTGTTGATTGTTTTCAACGCTCTTGTTGACACTTTAAGTGTAATCCAACTGTCTTCTTCCGGAAGGTAGAAACGTTTTTTTACTAAGTTGACTTTAAACTTGCGTTTGGTTTTATTCATCGCGTGTGACACGTTGTTGCCAACCATCGCCTTTTTTCCGGTAAGTTCACAAACTCTCGACATGATTCAAATTTTTTTATTAAATCGGGATGCAAATTTAATGATTATTTTTTAGAAATAAGCATAGTCTTTCTAAAAATATAATCTTCACTCTATACAGAGCAATTTTAACCTACATCGTTATTAATTAGTTACTTCTTAAACGTTTATCTGTCGAAAAGTAGTATGTTATCTACTGCTTTTAACAGCTCACACCTGCTAAACAAAACGACAAAATTATTTTTACAGATTGCAAAGATACAATTTCTTTATCTTTTTTCTACTGTTTCTGCAATTCTTCATCATTTTTAACACACAATTCTTCTGCTTAACGGCTTACACTAGCTTCATCTAGCATTTGCAGCGCTTTGACTAAGGCCTTTTCAACTACTTTTTTACGCAAATTTCCCAAGTGGAATTCTTTAACAACTACATTTTCAGCCGTGGCAAGTGCAATAAACACCGTTCCTACCTCTGCATCACTATCACCTTTTGTCGGTCCTGCATTTCCGGTTGTTGCTAAAGCATAATCGGCATTAAATAATAAACATGTTTGCTTTGCCATAGCCCGAGCCACCGCAGCACTCACTACAGAGTATTCTGCAATCAATCGTTCTGACACGCCTAACACTGTTGATTTTATAGCCGTATCATATGCCACTATACCGCCTTTAAAATAAGCTGATGCTCCTGGAATTTCTGTAAATAAGCTCGCTAACTTTCCTCCTGTACAGCTTTCTGCTATAGCTAAGGTTTTTCCGCTTTGCGCCAAACGCTCGCCTAACAATTGCGGCCAAGATTTGTCATCTTCATAACCTTTAATGCAATCACCTATCAACGCTTGCAAATTATCTAACTGTTGAGTCATTTCAAGACGAAGCTGCTGTTCATCTTCGCCTCTATCTGTTAAGCGCAACCGTACACTGCCCGGTGCCGGCAAATAAGCCAACTCCATCTTGCGTGGCAAATTTGCTTCCCAAGTCTCTAATTTTGCTGCTAAACGGCTTTCACCTACCCCGTAAGTCAATACCGTTTTTTGCACAATAAACGGATGCTTAAATTGCTTTTTCAATCGCGGAATCACTTCATTGTCTATCAAACCGCGCATTTCATAAGGCACCCCGGGTAAAGCTACATAAACAACGCCCTTTTCTTCTACCCACATGCCCGGAGCTGTACCATAAGCGTTGTGTAATGCAGTAGCTTTTGACGGTAGTAAAGCCTGACTTATATTAGCGGGCAATATCGGCTCATTTGTAGCACCAAAAAGCTGTTTTATATGCTGTAACACTTTTGGATTTTCTACCAATGTATCGGCAAAGAATTCGCAAAATGTAGATTTTGTAATATCGTCATTTGTCGGTCCTAATCCACCGGTTATAATTACTAAATCAACTGCTGCTTTAGCGGCTTCTAAACTATCCAAAATGGATTGACGCTGATCTTTAATCGATTTTATTTCAACAACATCAACCCCGATTTTCGTCAAGGCTTTTCCTATATAAGCTGAATTAGAATCGACAATTTGCCCGATTAAAATTTCATTCCCTATAGTGATAATTTGGGCTTTCATAATTTAACGAACAGCTACTTTAAACATAGATTCTTCACCTATAAATCCTTCTAGCAGATCACCTTCTTTGACAGCACCAACTCCAGATGGCGTTCCTGTAAAAATAACATCCCCCATTTTTAAGGTAAAATAACGTGATATTTCCGCAATCAATTCATCTATAGACCACAACATCAACTGGGTATTACCTTGCTGAACGAGTTCTTGATTTTTACTTAGCGAAAAATCGATGTGCTGAAGATTTTCAATGGTAGATTTATCTAGCCACTTATCGCTAATTACGGCAGATCCATCAAAAGCTTTTGCTTTTTCCCAAGGCAAGCCTTTTACTTTTAATTGAGTTTGTACATCACGCGCTGTAAAATCGATTCCTAAACCTATTTTGTCGTAATATTTATGTGCAAATTTAGGTTGAATGTACTTTCCTACTTTCGAAATTTTTACCAACAACTCCACTTCATAATGCACATCCTTTGAAAAATCAGGAATGTAAAAATCATTTTCTGCCGACAAGCGAGCCGTTTCTGGCTTAGCAAACAACACCGGTTCGGCCGGGCGTTCATTTTGAAGCTCGTCAATATGTGCCGCATAATTGCGACCAACACAAATTATTTTCATCTAGTTGAGTTTATCTGAAAGTTTACGCAGTTTGATCTGTGTCAAAATCTTTTTAGTGTACAAGGGAAAGTTTGCATTTTGCATCCATCCAAAATAACCCGGCTCTTCATCTAACACTTGTTCAACTAGTTTTCCTTTGTGCTTACCAAAAGAAAATACTTCTTTCCCTTCTTTATTAAAAGCTATAAATCCGGCAAAATCGGCATTCTTTTTATGCGAACTAAAATTAGCTAACCACTTCATATCGTTTTCCAAATCGGGATAGCGATCTAGTTGAGACATCAGCACTTCATAAGTAGCATTAGTATCGGCCGCTGCTGTGTGGGCATCGGTTAAATCTTTATCACAATAAAATTTATACGCGGCCTCTAATGTTCGTTTTTCTTTTTTGTGAAATATCGTCTGCACATCTACTGCCGATACATTTTTGAGTTCAAAATCTACCTCAGCGCGCAACATTTCTTCGGCTAATAACGGAATATCAAACCTATCGCTGTTATACCCACCTAAATCACAGCCTTTAATCAAGTTATAAATGGTCTTTGACAACGCTTTAAAGGTGGGTTCATTAGCCACATCTTCATCGTATATTCCATGGATAGCCGATGTTTCTTTGGGAATAGGGCGCTCTGGATTGACGCGCCAGGTATGGCTTTCTTTATTGCCATTAGGAAAAATCTTGAGTACAGAAATTTCAACTATGCGATCATTAGCCACATTCGTCCCTGTAGTTTCAAGATCAAAAAAACAAATCGGTTTAGTAAGATTGAGTTGCATATTAAAAGTGCTTTTTGACAAAAGTAATAAATCTTGCCAGTGAATAGCCATGACAAAAGATTTAATTTGAGCTTTAGAATTGTTGGCTCAAGCAGACAAAATCACCTTAAAACACGTCTTCTTACTTTTCCGTATGCTTTTATCGATTCTTAAACTGTATTTAGCATTGAATTCTGTACTTTTGGAAACACAGGAAATTTCTGTCCACTGTTAGATCTATGAAACGTACTTTTAAAGATTATTGTTTTATTGCGGCAAAAGGCATAGCTATGGGAGCTGCCGATACGGTTCCCGGAGTGTCTGGAGGGACAATTGCTTTTATCACCGGAATTTATGAAGAATTGATTTCGACCATTAGCAACATTGATCCCAGCTTAATTAAAACCTGGAAAGCAAACGGGTTTAAAGCCATGTGGCAACAGCTCAATGGCAATTTTTTAATCGCTTTACTCTCGGGCATTGCCTTTAGCGTGTTTACCATCATGCGACTGACACGCTATTTATTAGAACACCATCCCACTATTGTTTGGTCATTTTTCTTCGGTCTTGTTTTGGCGAGTATTTGGTTTGTTGGCAAACAAATCAAACAGTGGAACTGGTCAACCTATATCGCGCTTATTGTCAGTGCTGTCTTAGCTTATTGGATAACCACCTTTTCTGCTGTTGGTGCTTCTGAGCACAGTTATTGGTTTTTATTTTTTGCCGGAGCTATTGCGGTATGCGCCATGATTTTGCCAGGCATATCCGGCGCCTACATACTTGTTTTATTAGGCGCTTATCAAGAAGTTACTAAAGCTGTGAGCGAGTTTGAACTCAAAAAATTACTCGTTGTAGGTTGTGGTATTGTTATAGGGCTACTGAGTTTTTCACGGTTCCTAAAGTGGCTTTTTGCTAAATATGAAATGTTAACCCTTGCGGTATTGACAGGCTTTATTGCGGGCTCCTTAAACAAAATTTGGCCGTGGAAAAAAGTATTAGAAACCAAACTCATCAATGGTCATGAACAAGTTTTAGCCGAAAAATCAGTTTGGCCTTCTCAATTTGAAGGCGATCCTATGCTTGTGCAAGCTAGCCTTGCCTTTGTGATAGGCTTTTTATTAATCCTTATTTTAGAACACTTAGCGAATAAATCTACACCTCATGCAAAAACAGGAAACACGAACGCTTAGAGATCGGATATTTCTGGTACTAAAAGGTATCGCCATGGGCGCGGCCAACAAGGTTCCCGGTGTATCAGGTGGTATCGTAGCTTTTGTTGCCGGCTTTTATGAAGAGTTCATTTATTCACTTAAAAAAGTTAATAAAAAAGCCTTTCAACTCCTGCTAAACGGACGCTTTAAAAGTTTTTTTAATTACATTAACGGGCGTTTTTTAAGTCTGCTTATCTTAGGAATGGTCATTAGTTACTTTAGTGTGTCTAAGGTGCTCGATTTTTTAATTGTCCACTATGAACTCTATGTCTGGGCCGGTTTTTTCGGTATGATTATCGGCTCTATCTATTTTGTAGCTAAGGATTTTAATCTCAAATCTTTTAAAAACATAGGTTTCATCCTTTTAGGTATTGCCGCAGGTTTAGCCATCAGTTTACTAAAACCAGCCGGCGAAAATGACAACCTCTGGTTTGTGTTTATCTGCGGGGTCATCAGTGTTGTAGGGATGACCTTGCCAGGATTATCGGGCTCTTTCATCTTGATGCTTATAGGTAATTATGTATTGCTACTTGTCGATTCTGTCAATGCGCTTTACGACACTTTTGCACAGCTATTTGTAGGTGATTTCTCCTTTATCCACAATGATCAACGCCTGCGATTACTACAAGTATTAGCTTCATTTACCGCAGGATCACTTGTGGGTATGGTCACCTTATCTCATATTTTAGGCTATATCTTAAAACATTATAAAGACTTAACTTACGCCTTAATCATCGGATTCATTACTGGTTCATTAGGCGTTGTTTGGCCTTGGAAAGACGAAATTTACTTAGCTAATGACCTCGGCAAACTCATCTTAGACGGCAGTGGCAATCCCATAATTGTTGATTATGGTCGCTATTGGCCTCAACTTACAGATGCCACCACCTGGTGGGCCTTCTTTTATATCATAATCGGTATTCTCATTGTCGCAGCTTTAGAATATTACGGACGCAAAAATTCACATTCATGACAACTTACGGACTTATAGGTAAAACCTTATCGCATTCTTTCTCTAAAAAATATTTTTCTAAAAAATTTGAATCTGAAGCTATTTCGGCGCAATATCATTTATTTGAACTCGCAAAAATTGAAGACTTACGCCATTTACTGCATTCAGAACCTGAACTCAAAGGTTTAAATGTCACCATTCCTTATAAAGAAAATATTATTCCTCTACTCGATGAAATTGATCCCGAAGCCGCAAAAATTGGCGCCGTAAACACCGTAAAAATCACGCCTGACAAAACTATTGGTTACAATACCGATTGTTTTGGTTTCTTAAAATCACTATTCCCGTTATTAGAACAGCAGCATGACAAGGCCCTAATTTTAGGTACAGGAGGAGCTTCAAAAGCCGTCGCGCAAGCTTTAACTTCATTAGGAATTACTTATAAAAAAGTATCGCGCAACCCGCAAAAAGACCAAATAAATTACAGCAATTTGACACCAAGACTTATTGATGATTACCACTTAATTATCAACTGTACCCCTCTAGGTACCTACCCTAATGTCAAAACAGCTCCTGATATTCCTTATAATCTATTATCTACACAACACTTGCTATACGACTTGACCTATAACCCTGTTGTTACACAATTTTTAGCCAATGGTCAACAACAAGGTTGCAAAATATTTAACGGTCAAAAAATGTTAGAGTATCAAGCCGAGCGTAGCTGGGAAATTTGGCAAGAACGTTAAGACTAATTATTTTCTTGGCAATTTAAATTTGACTTACTATCTTTCACTAAAATTAAAATGAACCTCTCCCGTCTTTTAAATCAATACGAATAAGACGTGGTAAAAGCTTATGACATATGGCAGAAATTAATCACAATTCCGAAATAGAAAATCAAGATTCAACCTTTAATTCTTCAACTGAAGAAACTGTTGATGCTCCAGCTGATATAAACCAAGACCCAACTGTAAGTTCATCAGCTGAAGAAACTAGTGACGATTCTTCTAACGATATAACTTCAGCCGAAACCCCAAACACTGCTAGCGCCACCAATAACCTATCAACTGCTGAGCGTGACGAACAGAATTCAGATGATGTTACCTCATCTGACGAAGATGAAGACAGCATAGACCACAACGAAGTTGAAGATGAATTTTATGGCATTCCTGTTAAGGATTATGACGAGATGAACCTCGATGCTCTAGGTGAAGAATTAGAACGCCTGTTACGCGCTCATGAAGTCAAACACATCCGTCAGCACGTCCGAGAAATAAAAATGGAGTTCGATGCCAAGTTTGATCAAAAACACACACTCGAAAAAGAGAAATTCTTAGCCGAAGGAGGGAATATCATCGATTTTTCTTATTCAATACCAGCAGAAATTAAATTCAATAAGCTCTATTTTGAATACAAAGAAAAGCGAGACAATTACTACAAGAAGGTTCGTAAAAACTTACAAGAAAATCTTGCGCGTCGATTGAGTATTATCGAAGAACTCAAAGCGATTACTGGAGTAGGCAACGATATGAACGCCAACTTTAGCGCTTTTAAACAAATACAAGAGCGTTGGAAAAAAGCCGGCCCAGTGCCGCGCAATGATTATAAAGATACTTGGAATACTTACCATCACCACGTTGAGCGCTTTTACGATTTCTTACACCTCGACCGTGAGTTTCGTGAAATGGACTACAAACACAACTTAGAGCAAAAACTCAAAATGGTTGCCCGAGCTGAAGAACTCGCTCAAGACAAAGACATCAATCGCGCCTTTAGAGAGTTGCAAAACCTGCACCGCATGTGGAAAGAAGATGTCGGTCCTGTTGCACAAGAATACAGCGATGCCATTTGGGAAAAATTTAGTGCAGCCACAAAACAAATTCACGAAAATAGACGCAATTATTTTGCTGAACGTGATCAAGAACGCGAAAAACATCTCCAACACAAACAAGAACTTATTGAGCAAATTGAAGCGCTGACAAAAAAACAACTTAAATCGCATCATCAAGTTCAAAAAGCCATCAAAGCTTTCCAAGAGCTCAGAGATCAATTCTTTAAAGCCGGAAAAGTCCCTCAAAAAGACAATCAAAGTATTTGGGATGATTTTAAAGCTGCCACACGCGACTTTAATCACAAGAAAAACGACTTCTATAAAGCCCGTAAAAGAGACCATAAACTCAATTACGAAAAAAAATTAGAACTCGTTAAAATTGCCGAAGACAACAAAGACAGCGATGACTTTGAAACCGTCACGCCGTTGATGAAGAAAATTCAAAGCGATTGGAAAAAAATTGGCTACGTACAACGCAATAAAAGTGATAAAATTTGGGCGCGTTTTAAAAAAGCTTGCAATCATTACTTTGACCGCTTACACCAGTCACAAGATAAAAAAGATCAAGCTGCACTTGAGGTTTACAACCAGAAAGTTGAACTGTTAGAAGCTACAGAACAACTTGAACTTTCTGGCAATCGCGACACGGATCTTCCTAAAATTAAAGCGCAAATTGAAGCTTGGAAACAACTCGGCAGAGTGCCACGCAATAAAAAGAATATCGAATCTAAGTTTACAAAAGTACTCGACAGTCTGTTTGCTAAACTCGATATGAATAAAAGTGAAGCCGAAATGCTGAAGTATGAAAACAGATTACAAGCTTTAGAAGAAGCCGATGACGACAACCAAATCAGACGTGAAGCTGCCTTTCTTTATAAAAAGATTGACCAAACTAAAGATGAGATTCGCCAATTAGAAACCAACCTTCAATTCTTTAGTAATGCCAACAAAGACAATCCGCTTTTAAAAGATTCTTATAAAAAAATCGATAGACTCAAGCAACAACTTAAAACTTGGAAAGCTAAGCTCAACAAGCTTAAACAAATTTAAAATGGAACAGCCCGATCAGTGTCCTTTGTGTTTCCATCCCTTAACAAATTGGAAATCTATTGCTGATCAACAGTTTTTAGAGTGCACGCACTGCAAGGCTATTTGCAGAGCACCACAAGATTACTTATCGGCAAAAGCTGAAAAAAGCCGTTATCATTTGCATCAAAACGATGTCAATGATAACGGCTTTCAAAATTTTGTAAAACCCTTAGTGCACGATATTGAGCAAAGACACTCCTTCAATCAATTAGGTTTAGATTACGGTTGCGGTCCCGAACCGGTGATCACCAAACTCTTAACAGACCAAGGCTTCCGCATCAAATTATATGACCCATTTTTTTACAAGGCTAACAAGCATCTCTTATTTAGTTATAACTACATCATCACCTGTGAGGTTATTGAACACTTCTATCAACCAGAAAAAGAGTTTAAATTACTGCACCACCTCCTCTTTCCGGGAGGAAGCCTATACTGTAAAACCAATTTTTTAACCCCTGAAAGAAAAGCTGATTTCGAAAATTGGTGGTATAAAAACGACCCTACGCACGTTTTCTTTTACGCCAAAGAAACCCTGCTCTACATTCAAAAAGCATTTAATTTTTCACAGCTTGTTCACAAACCGAACTATTGTATTTTTATAAAATAGGGATTCAGTAAGTTATTATGGTTTTTTTAATAAATAAAAAAGTCATAAGGCACTTTTTTTGTGGTAAATTCACAAAACCATAAATTCTAAAGCCATGCAAAAACTACTTTTTCTCGGTTTACTACTCTTCAGCTTTACAGCCTGTCACTCCCAAGAACAACAATCGAAAAACGGTTCTAAAACAAGTATCACTCAACAAACCCCTCACGGCAGTTGGACCGTTCACAAGCGCTTTGACGCTAACGGTAATCTCATTTCTAAAGACTCTACTTACACCTACAGTTACTCCTCTATCAATGGTCAGCCAGTATCGCCGGAGAAAATGGACAGCATACAACAATTGATGCGCCAACAAATGCAAGCACACTTTGGTAATATGCCTAATTTTGCGAGTGGTTTTTTTTCCAATACACCTATGCGTATTGATTCTTTACACCAGCAATTCTTCAGTCAAAATGGCTTTCCTAATATGGCTAAAATACAACAACAGATGTTACAGCAAATGCAAGCCATGCAACAACAATTTGGGCAAGTCACACCTCAGCACTCGCCGCGATTTATCCCTAGAGAAGCTCCAGCTCCTAAAACAAATACACCACAACCTAAATCGTCTGACAAACAAGAATCAACACCTCCTGACAACGTCTCTATGCACAGTTTATAAAAACTAAACATTGAACATAAGAAAGCCCGCTTTTGACGAATCAAGAGCGGGCTTTTTAAATGACTTAAGAGTCAGAAAGTTTATTTACCTTCTTTCTCCATTTTGTCTTTTAAGGCTTGCAATTCAGCATTAGCATCGCCAAGAGTAGATTTGTGATCCTCTTTTTGTTGTTTTGCTTTATTTGCAGCATCTTCAACGATTTTAGCTTCTTCTGCTCTAAAGATAGAAGTGTGAGAAGCCACAACGCGTTTGAATTCTTTGTTGAATTCGATGATTACAAATTCTGCTTCATCACCTTTTTCTAATTTAGAACCGTCTTCTTTTTCAAGGTAACGTTTAGGAACAAAGGCAGTGATATCATCGTTAAATTCGATAGTAGCACCTTTACTTCCAATTAAATCAGCAATTTTAGCAGTGTGTTTTGTACCTACGCCAAACTCTTCTTCATATTTATCCCAAGGGTTAGGAAGGGTTTGTTTGTGACCAAGGCTCAATTTGCGTTCATCAACATCCAATTCAAGAACAACAACTTCAAGCTCATCGCCTAAGTTACAGAACTCAGATGGGTGTTTGATTTTCTTAGTCCAAGAAAGATCAGAGATGTAAATTAATCCATCTATACCTTCTTCTAACTCAACAAAAACACCAAAGTTAGTGAAGTTGCGAACGATACCTTTGTGACGTGATCCCACTGGATATTTAGCAGTGATATCTGTCCAAGGATCTGGAGTTAATTGTTTGATACCAAGAGACATTTTGCGGTTTTCGCGGTCTAAAGTCAAGATTTGAGCTTCTACTTCATCGCCAACTTCTACGAAGTCTTGAGCTGAACGCAAGTGTGTACTCCAAGACATTTCAGAAACGTGAATCAAGCCTTCAACACCTTCTTCAACTTCAACAAATGCACCGTAATCAGCAATAACTACAACTTTACCTTTGACTTTATCGCCAACTTTCAAGTCTTCACTAAGTGCTTCCCAAGGGTGTTTTTTCAATTGTTTTAAACCAAGTTGGATACGTGTTTTGGCTTCGTCGAAGTCAAGGATAACCACGTTAAGTTTTTGGTCAAGCTCAACGATTTCGTTAGGGTGGTTGATACGAGACCAAGACAAATCAGTAATGTGTACCAATCCATCAACGCCACCAAGATCAACAAATACACCGTAAGAAGTGATGTTTTTAACCACACCTTCCAAGACTTGTCCTTTCTCCAATTGACTGATGATTTCTTTCTTTTGCTTTTCGATATCAGCCTCGATAAGCGCTTTGTGAGAAACCACAACGTTTTTGAATTCTTGGTTAATTTTAACCACTTTGAATTCCATTGATTTACCAACGTAAGCATCGTAATCACGAATTGATTTAACATCAATTTGAGATCCTGGCAAGAAGGCTTCAATACCGAATACGTCTACAATCATACCGCCTTTAGTACGGCATTTGATTGTTCCGTTAACGATAGTTTCTTCTTCGTGAGCTTTGTTGACACGCTCCCAAGCCTTGATTACACGAGCCTTACGGTGTGATAAAATCAATTGACCGGTTGCATCTTCACGAACATCAATGTAAACATCAACAGTATCACCCACAGCTAAATCCGGATTGTAACGGAATTCGTTTAATGAGATAACACCTTCACTTTTTGCATTGATATCAATGATAGCATCGCGTTCAGTGATGTTGATAACTTTACCTTGTACCACTTCATTATCTAAAGTGTCAACAAAATTATCTTCAACTAATTTTTCAAATTCATGCAACTTGTCATCTTCAATACGATCGATTCCTTCTTCGTAATTGTGCCAGTCAAAATCATTTAAAAATTGTTCAGGATTTTGTTGTTGTTCGCTGATGTAAGATGGAGTTGAAACTTTAGCTTCAGTACCCTCAGCTTGTTTGATTTCTTTTTCTTCAGCCATAGCTGATTAAAGATTTGTATTCCATATGCATTTAGAAAATACAACCGGCCAGCACATAGAAGAGGTTTAAAATAGTAGTTTTCACTCTTTTCCAATTTTCTTAAGGCCGTGAAAAAGAGTGTGCAAAGATACAACTAAAATTAGAATATCTATTCATAAAAACTAAAATATTAAACACTCAACTTGCTTAATTATAAGTGTTTAAATTTTCAAAAACCTTTCTTCCCCTGAACAATTTACTGCTTAGCCTTTAATTGCTCGTAGTGTGCTTGGTATTCATAAGCAAATGCCGGATTATTTTTGGCCATATCTGCTGCTTTTTTAGCCGATTTTAATGCTTTTGTATGCTGCCCCAATTGCTCGTAAATACGCGCCTCCAGCCAATACAGATAAAAAGCTTTTGGCGATTGATTTATCGCCTTTTGCGCATAACTCAAGGCTTTATCTAGCTCGTGATTTGTCGTTAAATAATACTTCGCCGCTGTAGCATAAGGTGGCTTATCTCCTTCTAAGGCTTTTTCTAAATGGGCAAAAATACGCGCGTTATTATCGGCTTTTATAGGCAATTCTACTTTAGTATCAGCCCATGTAATCACTAAGTTAGCTGAATTATTAGTCAAATCTTCAAGACTAATCCGCATACTTTCTTGCGACTTAGAAAGTTGTTTTACCGGAACAGCAACACGTACCACATCGTCTTTTGCATCATATCCCGCAGCACCCCAGTTTTTGATTCCTGTATTCAAAATGACTTCCCACTGCTTTTTTCCCGGAATAGTATATAAAGCATAACTCCCGGCAGCCACTTCTTTGCCATCGATAATCACAGGTTCCCCAAAAGTAATTTTGGTAGCTGCATTTGCTCCGGTACGCCACACTTTCCCATACGGAATTAGCTCACCAAAAATTGACCGGCCTTTCACCCCGGGTCTACTGTAATCAATCTGTATAAAAGATGTGGAAAATTGTTGATTTAGCGACACACTCGGACTCGCAGCGGGCATGTGAAATTCTTGAGCGGCCATGCCTATACTCAGCCCTCCAAAAAGTAATAGTGTTAAACAAATTCGTTTCATAATTGTGTTTTTAAGATTGATTGTTTTTATCAACAGAACCAACTAAAGTTCTAACTCACACAATAATACGAATTTTATTTAAGTTTTAGACAAGCTCATCTAAGCTATCATTCGCGCTTTAGCCAAGGTTAATAATTTTTCAAATTGCGCTTCACGTGATAGATTTGAATTGTCAATTTCAACAGCGTCTTCAGCTTTAACCAAAGGTGAATCTTTACGCGTAGTATCTACATAGTCACGCTCCTCAATATTTTGTAACACCTCATCAAAGTTGACCTTCTCTCCTTTAGCAGTCAACTCTGCAAAACGACGCTCAGCTCTAATTTTTGGCGATGCCGTCATAAACAACTTTAATTCAGCTTCAGGAAACACCACCGTCCCTATATCGCGACCGTCCATCACCACAGCTTTATCCTTTCCCATAGCCTGTTGTTGCTCCACCAATAGAGCACGTACCTCAGGTATTTGCGCCACTTTGCTCACCACTTGCGATACGGCCATTCCTCTAATTTCCTGTTCTACATTTTCACCATTCAAGTGCATCTCTCCAAAGCCTAATGCCGCATTAAATACAAAGCGAAGCTTCACCTCTGACAAACGCGCAATCAAAGCTTCTTTCTCCACGCCTTTGTCTGTCACCAAACCCGCGCGCAAAGCAAAAAGCGCCACCGCCCTATACATCGCTCCTGTATCTACATAAACATATCCTAAAGCCTTCGCTAACGCTTTCGCTACAGTACTTTTCCCTGTCGATGAATAGCCGTCAATGGCAATGACTATCTTTTTCATGTAAACCTAATTTGAAAGTAAACAACAAAAATAACGGTTTCTTTGTACTTACAACTGTTTCGTTCCATTATTCCTTTCCTCTAACTTCAAACCCAAAACTTCACGCTCAAACGGCTCTTAAAAAACGTTTATAAAAGATTAAAAAGAATAGATTTTTTAGTAAATTGTGCCATAGCTAATGCTTTCAAACTAACACTAAATCACATGTTTCGATTCTACACCAATTCATCTGTTTTTGTTTAAAAAGAATCAATTCTAGTGAAAAAAAGTTAGTAAATTAGCTCATTATACCTGTAGAAAATATTGTAAATTGGACTAAAACACAATTTTAATTGGTATAACTTAAACTAAACCCGCAAAACCAAACTTATGAAAAGATCTATTCGTCATATAGCCGTTATTGGGTCAGGAATTATGGGCAGCGCCATTGCCTGTCACTTTGCCAACATTGGCGTGCAAGTCACTTTACTCGATATTGTACCGCGCTCACTCACTCCTGATGAAGAAAAAAAAAGACTGAGTTTACAAGATAAAGTCGTACGAAATCGCATTGTCAACCAAGCCCTACAAGTCGCCTTAAAACGCAACCCCTCACCGATTTATCACAAAAAATTTGCCTCGCGCATTCACACTGGCAATCTTGAAGATGATGGTGACCAACTCAGCAAAGTCGATTGGATCATCGAGGTGGTTACTGAAAATTTAAAAATCAAACAACAGGTTTTTGATTTGGTTGAAGCGCATCGCAAACCCGGCACTCTGGTTACTTCAAACACCTCTGGAATCCCTATTCACCTGATGAGTCAAGGTCGAAGTGATGATTTTAAACAACACTTTTGCGGAACTCATTTTTTTAATCCGCCGCGTTATTTGCGTCTTCTCGAAATTATTCCTAGTCCCGATACTGCTACAGAAGTCATAGATTTTTTAGCCGATTACGGCAACCACTTTTTGGGGAAGAAAACAGTTATCGCTAAAGATACCCCTGCCTTTATCGGCAACCGTATTGGTATTTTTAGCATTATGCATCTTTTTCACAGCGTCCATTCTTCTAATTTGACTGTTGAAGAAATCGATAAGCTTACCGGTCCAGCTATAGGACGCCCAAAATCAGCCACCTTCCGCACAGTGGACGTTGTCGGGTTAGACACTTTAGTTCATGTAGCCAACGGCTTATACCAAGGACTACCACAAGATGAACAACGCTCTGTTTTTGCTCTCCCTGATTTTATTAAAAAAATGATTGAACACAACTGGTTTGGCAGTAAAACCGGGCAAGGTTTCTACAAAAAAATTAAAGGTAAAAATGGTCAAAGTGAAATCAAAACACTCGATTTAACCAGCATGACTTACCGCAAACGTCAATCGGCAAAGTTTGATGTACTCGAAAAAACAAAAGCTATTTCTAAGCTCAGTAATCGCTATAAATTACTGCTAGCAGATTCAGGGAAAGCCGGAAAATTTTACCGTCAGCATTTTGCGGCTCTGCTCGCTTATGCCGCACAACGCATTCCCGAAATCAGTGATGAAGTCTATAAAATTGATCACGCTATGCAGGCTGGTTTTGGTTGGGAACACGGTCCTTTTCAAATCTGGGATGCACTGGGTCTCGATGCCGGCATTCAGCTAATAAAAAATGAAGGTTTCCAAGTATCCGATTGGATTACAGCCATGCAAACTGCCGGAAAACAACAATTTTACACCGTAAAGGAAGGTCAAACTTACTATTACGACAGTCGTCAAAAAGAACATGTTAAAATTCCCGGACAAGACAGTTTTATCATTCTCAACAACATCCGCGAGAAGCACAGTGTGTTTGAAAATGAAAATCTGGTGGTTGAAGATTTAGGCGATGGCATTTTAAACGTCGAATTCCGCAGTAAGATGAACGTCATCGGCGGCGATGTGCTCGATGGCATCAACAAAGCTATTGACATTGCCGAAAAAGATTACCGCGGTTTAGTGCTGTATAACGACGGTAACAATTTTTCTGCCGGCGCCAACATCGGCTTAATTCTTATGATGGCTGCCGAACAAGATTATGACGAACTCGATTATGCGGTTCGTTATTTTCAAAACACCTCTATGCGTATGCGCTATTCGTCAATTCCAACGGTATCGGCTCCACATGCCCTAACCCTAGGCGGTGGCTGTGAATTGTCATTACACGCTGACCGAATTGTGGCTGCGGCAGAAACTTACATCGGTTTAGTTGAAGTCGGTGTCGGATTAATTCCCGGTGGTGGCGGCACTAAAGAAATGACTTTGCGCGCCAGTGATTCATTTGCCAAAGGCGATGTTGAGCTCAATCGTCTGCGCGATCACCTGCTCACCATTGCCATGGCCAAAGTATCGACATCTGCTCATGAAGCTTATGATTTAAAAATTATGCAACCCGGAAAGGATATCGTTGTTGTCAGCAAAGATCGGCAACTAGCCATCGCTAAACAGCAAGCACTTCTCTTAGCTGAAGCCGGTTACACCCAACCGCTACAACGCCGCGACATCAAAGTCTTAGGCAAACAAGCTTTAGGGCCTTTTATTGTAGGTACTAATCAAATGCTCACCGGCAATTACATCAGTGCTTACGATGAAAAAATTACTAACAAATTGGCTTACGTCATGGCTGGAGGTGATTTATCAGAACATACGCTCGTTAGTGAACAGTATTTACTCGACTTAGAACGCGAAGCTTTCTTATCGCTTTGTGGTGAACGCAAAACTTTAGAACGCTTGCAACACATGCTCAAAACAGGAAAACCGCTCCGAAATTAAATCGCCTGTAACCATAAAATTAAACTAGATGAGAAAAGTTAGTGTATAAGCTTAACAACTCACTAATCTCACCTCTTCTAAAAAACTTAACCTATGAATACTGCATATATAATCAAAGGATTTCGTACCGCTGTCGGCAAAGCGCCTCGGGGCATGTTTCGCTTTAAACGCCCTGATGAATTAGCTGCCGAAACCATTCAATATTTACTTGAACAAACCCCTGCACTCGACAAAAACCTAATCGATGATATCATTGTTGGCAATGCCATGCCCGAAGCCGAACAAGGCTTAAACATGGGGCGATTCATTTCGTTAATGGCTCTTAACAACGTGGATATCCCCGGAATGACTGTCAACCGTTATTGCTCATCCGGTTTAGAAACCATCGCTATTGCCTCCGCAAAAATTCAAAGTGGCATGGCCGATTGTATCATTGCCGGTGGAGCTGAGAGCATGAGCTATATCCCAATGGGTGGCTATAAACCCGTGCCGAGTTATGAACTGGCACAAGCCGGCCACAAAGATTATTATTGGAACATGGGCTTAACGGCCGAAGAGGTGGCTAAGCAATTCAAAGTTTCTCGCGAAGACCAAGATCGCTTTGCTTATAACTCACATCAAAAAGCCCTCAAAGCACAAGCTGAAAATAGATTTGATGATCAAATTGTACCTATCAACATACAGGAAACCTACCTCGATAAAGCTGGTCAAAAGCAAACTAAGGCTTACACTTTGACTCGAGATGAAGGGCCGCGTGCCGACACGTCTTTAGAAGTTTTAGCTAAGCTGCGTCCGGTGTTTGCCCAAGGCGGTTGTGTCACAGCGGGCAACTCATCACAAATGAGTGACGGTGCCGCATTTACACTAGTGATGAGTGAACGCCTTGTCAAATCACTTAATCTTGAACCTGTTGCTCGACTAGTAAGCTATGCCCCTGCCGGAGTTGAGCCGCGTGTTATGGGTATAGGCCCAACCAAAGCAGTTCCTAAAGCCCTTAAGCAAGCAGGCTTAAGCCTGAAAAACATCGAATTAGTTGAACTCAATGAGGCCTTTGCTTCGCAATCTGTTGCGGTTATTCGTGAGTTGGGGTTAGATGAATCTATCGTCAATGTCAATGGTGGCGCCATCGCTTTAGGACATCCACTGGGCTGTACCGGCGCCAAACTATCGGTGCAAATCATAAACGAAATGCAAAGACAAAATCTGCACAACAAACACGCATTAGTGACCATGTGTGTCGGCACCGGTCAAGGTGCTGCCGGCATTTATGAAGTATTCTAATCGGCTTGTTTAACTGCGATAATATATGTAACTTCAATTTATATTAACCTCCTTAATCCAACTAAACTATGACCAAAAATGCGCTTTTAAAAGGTGGTGAATTCCTTATCCGTCAATCTAACTGTCAAGACGTTTTTACACCCGAAGATTTTACTGAAGAACAAATCATGATGCGCGATACAGTAAAAGATTTCGTAGACCGCGAGATTGTACCCGTCAAAAAACGTTTTGAAGAGCACGATTACAACCTCACACAAGAAATTTTAAAAAAGGCCGGTCAACTCGGTTTACTCGGGGTGGCCGTTCCCGAAGCATATCAAGGCATGGGGATGGATTTTGTATCCTCTATGCTCGTTACCGATTACTTTTCCGGAGCTACAGGCTCAGCCGGCACCGCTTTTGGTGCACACACCGGCATCGGCACCTTACCGATTGTACTTTACGGTACCGCTGAACAAAAGCAAAAATATCTCCCACAATTAGCTACTGGCGAATGGTTTGGAGCTTATGCACTGACAGAACCTAGCGCCGGAAGCGATGCTAACTCCGGAAAAACTAAAGCTGTACGTTCTGATGACGGAAAACACTACCTCATCAGCGGTCAAAAAATGTGGATTTCAAACTCAGGATTTGCCCATACCTTTATCGTTTTTGCCCGTATTGAAGATGACAAATACCTCTCTGCATTTATCGTTGAATACGACAAATCTGCACCAAATGGCATCACCTTAGGCGAAGAAGAGCAGAAATTGGGAATTCATTCTTCTTCAACGCGACAAGTTTTCTTTGACAATACCAAAGTACCTGTTGAAAACATGTTAGCAACACGCAATAAAGGCTTTAAAATAGCCATGAATATTTTAAATATAGGACGTATCCGTTTGGCAGCCGCCTGTTTAGATGCCCAACGTCGCGTGATTTCACAGGCCGTAATTTATGCTAACGAACGTCAACAATTTAAACAAAAAATAGCCGACTTTGAAGCTATTAAAGGCAAGCTAGCCATTATGGCTACACGTGCTTATGTAGGAGAATCTGCTGTGTATCGCTTAGCACACCTCATCGAGTTACACTCTAAAAAATTACAAGCCGAAAAAGAACTTTCGCCTGAAGCAGCTAAGCTTAAAGCTGTTGAAAATTTTGCTGTTGAATGTTCCCTACTCAAAGTGTCTTGTTCAGAAGATTCACAAGATTGTGCTGATGAGGGCTTACAAATTTTTGGAGGCATTGGTTATTCAAAAGATTGCCCGATGGAAGCCGCCTGGCGCGATGCTCGAATTCCTCGTATCTATGAAGGCACCAACGAAATTAACCGCATGCACGCTGTAGGGATGTTGCTCAAAAAGGCACTCAAAGGTAAACTCGATTTACTCTCAGCCACCAAAGCAGTGCAAAACGAACTTACTGCTATTCCAGATTTTAACCAATCAGATGACACAAGCCCTCTAGGAGAAGAGAAACGTCTAGTTGAAAACCTAAAAAAACTATTTTTGATGGTGGCTGGCAGTGCCGTAAAAGAATACAGCACTCAACTCACCACGCATCAACATGTACTGATGGATGCTGCCGATATCCTCATCGCCACTTATAATGCAGAGTCAGTTGTGCTTCGTGTTGAAAAGTTGTTAACAACTCAATCTCAAGAGCAAGCTAAAGCGCAAATTGCCATGGCGCAATTAGCCGTTTATCGCGCGGTACAATTGAGTAGAGGAAAAGCTGAAAATGCCATTGTTTCTATGGCTTCTGGTGATAAACAAAAAATGCTATTGTTAGGTCTTAAACGTTTCACTAAACAGCGACACTATCCTAATGTTGCCGACATTCAAAACACAATTGCCGATCGCGTTATTGCTGCCAATGCTTATTGTTTCTAATTCTTAGAAAACAAAACTGACAGGTTTGCTTATTGATGACTATTCAAACCTGTCAGTTATACCCCTTAAAAGCAACTCTCCTACTATAATCAACATCAAGACATAAATAAATTTTAATCGCTTACATTTGCAGCTATAATTTAAACCTCATTTTATGACTTTTAAAGCGGCTTTGTTTGATATGGATGGTGTAATTGTGGATACTGAACCACTGCATCGTAAAGCCTATTTTGAAATGTTTGATCACTTTGGATTAGAAGTTGACCAGCCTCTCTACGATTCATTTACCGGAAAAGCAACCCTTAAGGTTTGCCAAGAATTAGTGGCTCATTTTAATCTTAATGAAAATCCACAAACCCTAATAGACAAAAAACGAGAACGCTTTAAAGACCTTTTTGACAACGATCCTGATTTCGATTTGATTCCCGGGGTACTCGATTTAATCAAAAACTATCATCAACACGGCATTAAAATGGTGTTGGCTTCATCGGCTAGTCGCAATACGATTAATTGGGTTTTTGAACGTTTCGGCCTCGATCAATATTTTATCGGAAAGATTAGTGGCGCAGAATTAACCGCCTCTAAACCGCATCCTGAAATTTTTGAACTCGCCGCACAAAAAGCAAATGAAGCTCGCGCCAACTGCATCGTCATTGAAGATTCTACCAATGGCATAAAAGCGGCTCATTCTGCCAGTATTTACTGTGTAGCTTACAAAAGCAAACATTCTAAAAATCAAGATTACAGTCTTGCTAACAAAGTGATTGAAGATTACAAGTCGATTTACGTTTCTGCTGATAATTCTTCTCCTTTTTAAAACTGTGGAAGATTGAAACGCGTTTATTATAGTTTCACAATGGATTTATAATTTTACTAAAGTTTCGGAGGTGACAACAAATGGAATGTTAGTGAATAATTTATTGGGATATGCAACACTATGTGATTTATTTGGTGTCAACTATATATCTCAATTTACAACTCATAACAACCTGCACACTTCCTTTGGTATTGAACACCCTTCGGGGTTCAGTAAGGGCAGACTTACTTTACCCCGTACTGCACTTCGTTTGTACAGGGTTTATCACATTAAAGATCTTCGACCTTTTAAAAAACACTTCTGTTTATAGTTACAACCAATCCTATAATGGTTGAATATGAATAACCCCGAGTGCAACTCGGGGCGTTGAGGTTACCATATTTTACGGAACTACGAAGTAGTTCAACACTAAAAATCATAGTAGAATAACTCCGAAACTTGAGTAATTACTTTCGCCTAAAATACATCCGTTATGCGCTACAGTTTATTCCTTTTATGCCTGCTCTTTTTCAGTTTTTACACGATTTACAGTCAAGAAGTTGAGCTTAAATCAACTGATTCATTGGCTATACGCGAAATACGAGCACGTATTTCGGGAGAAACTATGGGACAAAAATTAGAAAGTTTACTCTTTTGGAATCAAGCGGAAAAAGAGCGCCGCTTTCCACTAATGCATAAAATTTTTCCTAGTAAATTAGTGGCTGCAGGCACGCATCGTTATTCCTTAAAAGAAGGAACCCCTATCACTCCTCAATGGAAGGACAACACTACGCTACAATCGTATATGACCGCTAACCATATTGAAGGCATTATTGTGCTGCAAAATGGAAAAATACGTCTTGAACGTTACGGCAAAAATGCGACGCGCCACACTTTATGGACTTCCTTTTCGGTAGCAAAATCTGTTACATCTATGTTGATAGGTGCGGCTTTAAAAGACGGCTATATCAAAAGCTTAGATGACCCACTACAAAAATACATTCCTGAACTTCGGGGTTATGCTTATGGAAAAGTTACCATCAGACAGCTCATCACAATGACCTCAGGAATGGATTGGAATGAAGATTATGCCGACCCAAAATCTGATGTCGCCCAAATGTACCTAGCGCCTTGCCGAGGAGATGAATCACATATTTTAACCTACATTAAGTCGATAAAACCTTTACAAAACGGAAAGCATCCTTGGCATTACAGCACCGGAGAAATCGATTTGGCCGGCATTCTAGTTCAAAAAGCCACGCACAAAACACTGGCCCAATACCTTTCTGAGAAAATTTGGCAACCTATGGGAATGCAGCAAAACGCCTATTGGTTGGCTGATGAATGCAGCGGTTTAAACATTGGTGGCAGCGGACTTTCAGTCAGTCTTCGCGATTATGCCCGACTGGGGCAGTTGATGCTGAGTCACGGAAAAATTAACGGCAAATCTATTTTTGTCAAAGAATGGCTGACGCACGCCACCAAAAAACTTTATACCATTGACAACCAAGACAACGGCTATGGTTATTTATGGTGGGTGTTTGCCGATGGTAGCTATGCTGCTGTGGGTATTTTTGGACAGCTGATTTACATTAATCCCAAAGAAAAACTCGTTATTGCCCAAATTGCAGCCTGGCCTAAAGCGACTTCGCAAGCGTTATCTGAACAACGTTGGAAATTTATTAAAGCCGTACGTAAAGGCTTGAAGGATTAGAGTTTATTCAACTTCACTTTTCATTTTTTCCAATCAGGCATTGCTTTGGTTTGTAAAGCAAAAAAAGATTTGGAGTGGTTTTTATGGATCAAATGGCAGAGCTCGTGATTAAGAACATAAGTCTATGCAAGGTTTTATACTAATTGCTCGGGTTGGGTGTTTTGCCTTCAGTATTTTCGATCTGTTCTGTCTTTTATCTGTTTAAAAATTGCTTAAAACCAACTTTATAAACTTCAACGTTATATTGTTCACTTTTTAAAATATTGTCACCTATAGATTTAAATATAAAATTATTATACCTTCCCCAATTTGAGGCTAATTCCAATCCAAAATAGCCAATATCAAAGCTAGGATCAACTATTTTGATTTTAAGTTCGGTATTCACCTTTTTGGCTTGACGAATAATATCATTAATATGTTCATCTCCAAAGGAATAGCCTATAATAATCAGCTCATCGGCGGTATAACAATCCATATCAAAAGCGCTCATCATTTGTCGCAATGGCGATAAACTCGTCCGTTGCGTTTTTTGATATCCGGTTACAATATTGGTTAAAAACAAAGGTTTTCCCTGTTCTATTTTCAGACCCATATTGGCACTATTGTTATTATACTTTTCAAACCCCAATAATCGATATTCATAAGCCTCTATTCCATTATTATTGTATGCATCTATTTTCCAATTTGCACTGCCGTGTAAATGGTAAATACAATGTTTGTCGCGTTCAAATAATACTGATTTCGGAGAAGGTTTCGCTCCGTCTAAATCTAAACGACTAATGACATTTTTCCCGTTAGTTTCGAAGCCTTGAATTACTGGGATATTTTCTTTTTCAAATAGCACTTGTAAAATCTTGTCATAGTTCAGCGAATACATTCTAAGCAAGTTGTTTTTACTCTCTCGTTTTATATACGACTGCACTAATTGGTTAATTTCTTTATTGCATTTACAATCATAAAATCCCTTATTGGATTTTGTATAAAAGGAATAGTTTGAAATTTTCGCACTTATCACTTGAAACAAATCGATTAGCAATAATTCAAAATATTTTGCATTTGGGTGCTCTCCGTTTTTTATTGAGCCAAATGCAGTTAAACTTACATCTCCAGGGATAACTACTTTAAGTAAATTTCCTTTTTCTTTTAATTTTTGATTCTTCTCGAGATCAATAAAATCTCGCCATTTTTTATCTTTTTTATTGATAAAATAATGCAATCCCCCAGGCCAATCATTATCGCCTCTGCTCCAAAATTGTAAAAAATCTTCGAGGGCACTTAAAATGGTTTCAAAATTAGGTTCAGGTCGATTTTCTTTTTCATTCTTTATCCAAAGCCACTGAAAAATCTTCTCCGTCACATATTCATCTTGAGCATTTTTAAATCCTGATTTACGAATAACATCAGTAAGCAACTTTGTACTTGGTGCACTACACCAGTCTAAGGCGGCTCCCGCACCCATTAAAAATACTTTTCTGTTTTTACTCATAATATTGTTTGCCAATTGTCCAAATGCTATGGGCTCGATTCATTTTTTAATGATTTGCTTACCTTTTTATAGTAAACCCCAACTGTATAATCTAGTAATTTATGAGCAAGTGAACTATTGAACAAAACCATTAAATAAAAAGGTACAAATCTGCACCTAACAACACCAAATGCAGCACAAAAACAGATTTTTCAAGTATAAGAAGAGAACATTTAATTTATAAAAGCAAATTGCTTATCATCTCAAATTATATCAGGCTATTTCCAATTCAACATCTTCCTCTACAATTCGACTCACATTTATAGTCGGTAAAATAAATTGATTAAATAGAGGTTCTTCTTTAAGCTTTTCATACAAGATACCTCGAGTTGTACCTACTGTAATAACACTAAGATGCGCCGCAAAGCCTTTAGGCAAAGTAATAGACTCTTCTTTATCATTCACCAAGGAACCCCAGTTATCGGGGTCGATTTTAAAATAACAAGCTGTTTTAAGCAATAAAAAAAACTCATTTTTATGCTTAAACTGAATCCCGAAATGCACCCCTATTCCTTTTTTTTGCGGGTGGGCGGAAAATTGAAGGCCTACATTAATACTCGTCTCTGATTCCGGGTTATAGACTTCCTCCAGAATAGCAAATTGCTCTGTATCAATTCGGGCTAATTGAAAACCAATCGGTAAACTTTGTTCTTTCTTTTTCACGCTACTAACTGTTTTTGAGCACGGCGTTTATTTACAAATAATTCAGTTTGTGCATCCTTTTCCGGTTTTAAAGGGAAAGAAACCGACTTCGGTTGGCTTTTCAGAATAACCCCTTTATTTCCTTTTTTATCCCGGGTTTTAGTAATTGGATTTTGAATTTCAATGGATTTTACAGCAGAATTGAAACCGGTAGTTTTTGAAATTTGAATCAGATCTACTCCAAGTTCAGCTTCCATTTTAGCAATAGTACGCAGCGTAAGATTTCCTGAACCACTAAGCCATCGACTTATAGCAGAAGGCTTTTGCCCCATTCTTTCGGCAAACCCCTTTTGATTCAAGGATTTTTCTTTCAATATTTCGTTGATACGAACTACCAAATCTCCATATTTTTCTACAAAGATTTTAGTTTCCTTGGGGGTTTCGTCTAATATTTGTTGAAGAAGTTTATTACGCATATTATTCTTTTACAAAATGATATCAGAAATATCATCTGATTCATAATAATCCACAATTGATTTTTCGTCTGCTGTCAATTTGATTGATGAATTTAAGGCGCCTAATATTTTTTCTGCATATCCATTTGCTTCATAGAAACTCATACTCGTTTTACCTTCTTGCGCTGTCTGGCTCGTTTTCTCCCCTCCATTAAATAGCACTACACAAGCATTAGATAATTTCAGGCAGTATAACCGCAATGGTGAATTTGGGTAAATACTTATCTCAACTATATTCTTTTTTATTTTAGGATTCGGAGGTAATGCCTGAGCTTGTCTTTCATCTCTAAAATATTCATCACGAGCGCCATATTTTTCTCCAATTACTATTGAGAGTAAGATTGCAATCTCTTCCACATAAGGTTTCAGTCTTTCATCTTGAATATATTTGGCGAAAAACTTTTCTGTTTCAGAAATATCTTCATCCAGTCTTTTAACGGTATAAAAAGAACATTCTTCACCTTCATCATCAAATATTTCAAGTACAAAATTAGACATAATCTATTTTTTAACCAAGACAATTAACATATATGTTATTATTACATTCATAAGTTTTTCTACCCATAAAGCTTTAATTGTCTTTACAATCTCTCTTAAAAGCCCGATCCAACAAGCTTTTGAATGAAAAACGAAAAGTGAAAAATAAAAAATCCTTCCCTTCGGCTCCCTCAAGACATCGCATTCTATTTCACGCAAAGAACGCCAAGTTTTCACGCAAAGAGCGCAAGATTTTTAATGGATAATCCATCATTATCAATTCTTCATTATCAATTATAATTTCCCTTTAAACGCTTGGTCTAACAA
>CAYVJG010000028.1:0-40159 GCA_964451785.1 uncultured Flavobacteriaceae bacterium | reverse complement strand
TTTTTATTTTGTTACCTTTTTTACTTTAACAAGCAGTACATTGATATACCCCAAAAAATTTCAATTAACTGATAAAACTACTTTTTTAAAAATACCATTATCAATATTTTTAGTTTTTGGTATGGGAAATGTACTTTTTTTTCATAATTATTCAGAAAGTTTATCGCTTATAAATTTTATCGCAGGTTTATGTGCATTTTGGGAATATTGGAGATTAAAAAAAACTTCACAAATATAAAGTCGCTATCTCAAATTGACCATGCTGCTCTTTTAGGTCAAACCGTTCCTTTTTTTTGAAAAAACGGCTAAAACTGACACTGTTTACGCTAAAAACAGAAGCCATTTAAACTTTTTAATTGTCGTCAAAAACAAGAAAAAGTTTAAATGGCTTCACTGTAATTGAGTTTGTGTGCTTTATGGGAAAATACCGCGGCGTGTATAGGCGGTTTCAATACGCGAAATGGCGAGCATGTAGGCACCGGTTCGCCAATCTATATTTTTTTCTTCTACAATTTTAGCGACGCGATTAAAACTTTTATTGAATTTAGTTTCAATTTTAGGCAACACTTCTTCTAAATCCCAAATCTCACCGCTTTTATTTTGCAACCATTCGTAATAACTGCCGATAACGCCACCTGAGTTACTTAAAAAATCGGGCATGATTACGCAGCCTTTCTCTAGTAAAACTTCTTCAGCCTCTGCCGTGGTCGGTCCATTGGCGCCTTCAACAATCACTTTGGCTTTAATGTCGGCTACATTGTTTAAAGTAATCTGGTTGCCCAGGGCTGCCGGTACAATAAAATCACATTTAATTCCAAAGAAGCTTCCTGAATCAATTTCTGTAGCTTCCGAATAGCCTTTAATAGAATTGGTGTTGGATTTTGCATAAGCTAATAAGCGATTTGGGTCAATGCCTTCATCGCTATACAGCGTAGCGTAGGCATCTTGAACAGCGATGAGTTTGGCGCCTTCTTTTTCCATAAAATGGGCAAACCATTGTCCGACGTTACCGAAGCCTTGGACAATATAAGTTTTGTCTTTTAGGGTGTCTCCGCGAAGGTTCATCAAGCCTTTAACAGAAAGATAAACACTATATCCGGTAGCGCGATCACGCCCGGCGAGCCCTCCTGTTTCTACGGGTTTTCCTGTGGCTACATTTTGGCTTTGGCTACGCTCTGTAAAGGCTTGGGTGTGCATATAAGTGTCTAATATCCAAGCCATGGTTTGCGCATTAGTGTTGACATCAGGAGCAACAATATCAATGTTAGGGCCAATATTTGGGCCTAGAGCAAAGGTAAAGCGGCGTGTAATGCGTTCGAGCTCGGCTGTAGAATATTGACGCGGATCAAATTCTATTCCACCTTTAGCGCCTCCAAAGGGTAAACCGGCTAGGGAGGTTTTCCAGGTCATCCACATAGCAAGTGCCCGCGAGTCAGACAAGCTAATTGTAGGGTGATAGCGCAATCCGCCTTTATACGGTCCTAAAGCATTGTTGTGCTGCACTCTAAATCCTTTAAATATTTCGACATGGCCATCATCCATGCGTACAGGAAAACTTACAGTGACCTCGTTGTTAGTGGCTGATAAGATTTTGCGGATATTAGGATTTAAATCCATAATATCGGCTACTTTGTTGAACTGTCGCATCACGTTGTCATACATGGATGCTACAGGAGTAGGGGTTGCAGTTGGTTGTGACATAAAAAGATGTTTAAGTAAGCTGTTATTGTTAAAATAGCTATCGTGAAATTACGGTAAATATTATGCTTAAAGTTGTTTATAAATTTACCTTTTAATTTAATGATAAAGCTATTTTGATGAGCAATATAAAGGAAAATCAATTAAAATTTACACAAGAAATGTGTTTTTTCTAATCCTGTTAATGCGATAATTTTTTTTAAGATTAATTTTTGACATCAAGGGCGTCACGAAGGGCATTGCCGATGAGCATAAAGGCTAAAACCAAGCTCATGATGGCTAGTCCCGGAATGATGGCAAGATAAGGTTGACCAAGAACAATATAACTGTAGTGCTCTTTAATCATAACGCCCCAACTGGGCATAGGGGGTTGTGCACCAATACCTAAAAAACTCAATCCGCTTTCTACTAAAATGGCTGAGGCAAAATTGGCCGCTGATATAACAATGACAGGGGCGAGAATATTGGGGAGAATATGGGTTTTGATAATGCGTAAATTCTTATAACCCAAAGCACGTGCAGCGGTGATGTATTGCATCTCCTTGACACTCTTTACTTGTCCGCGCACAACTCGGGCTACTTCAACCCACATGGTGAGCCCTACGGCGATAAAAACTTGCCAAAATCCTTTGCCTAAAGCTAAAGCCATGGCAATGACCAGTAACAATGTAGGTATAGACCAAGTGACATTGATAAACCACATGATGATGTTGTCAATTTTTCCGCCGTAATAGCCGGCGAGGGCGCCTAAACTAATCCCGATGATTAAAGATATCAATACCGCAATAAACCCTATTGACAAAGATATGCGCGTGCCGATGAGTAAGCGACTTAAGAAATCACGTCCGTATTTATCTGTGCCGAGCCAAAAAGTGTGCTCGGTTATGTATTGAGATGTAATTTCAGTAGGAGATAGTCCTGGAGGGAAAACTTCACTTAATTTGAAAGTTTGCTCATCTGCAGGGGTTTGACTTTTGGTATAAGGGGTAACGATGAGTTTATCTTGAGTAAAACGATAGTTTGTAATGGGAATTTCTTCAGTTATCGCCCGACTACCAAAAAAGAAGCGATGTACAAGCGAAGTGGGGGGAGCGTTAAGATTAGGAATACTGAGCATTGTTACACTAAATCCAGGGGATTCAGAATGAATAGCCAAATGCATTTGATTGGCATTTTCTGAATTGTCAGGGGCGAGGCAATAGGCGAAAACGGCAATTAAAATGCTGACTATAATAAACCAAAAGCTCAAAACGCCCCACAAGTTCTTTTTGAACTTATAGAGCGCTAATTGAGTGAGTGATTGTGAGTTGATTTTTTTCACGTTTACTCTTTAGCTTTTGCTAGTTTTTGTTGTTGCTCAGGACTTAATTTTAAATCCTGTAAGGTGTGAATAGCTTCTTCGATATACACGTCTTTACTCAAGTTTTTATGCCAGCGTTCGCGTTTTTCCGCTAAAGTTGTATCTGTTTTAAAGACTTTTAGTTCTTGTGGAGTAGAGGTGAATGACAAGTTTGTTTTGTACTTAGATAATTTTTCAAAGCGATCGGCTTGTTTTTCATTTTCTTCTACAGTTGATTTATAAGCTGTATAACTCAATGGGTAAATATCCTTATCGCGTTGGGCTTTAATCCACTTAGCATGTTGACGTATTAAATCGAATTGTTTGATCGTGTCAATACGTGCTTGACTAGCTTTAATAGCTTCGTCAAAATTGGTGTAGCCGTTCCATTTTTGATAGTCTGCAGGGGCTATTTCGTCCCAAGGTAAAGGCGCTTCCATATCGCGCTCACCAATATCGATAAAACTATAGCGGTCTGGAGCAACAACATCGCTGTGTACGCCTTTGAGTTGAGTGGCGCCGCCATTGATGCGATAGAATTTTTGAGTGGTGATTTTTATTGAGCCCATATCGCCTAGTTCATCACTGCGCATAAAGCGATTGAGATCTAAAAAGCGCTGAACAGTGCCTTTTCCATAAGTTTGTTCACTGCCAATGATGACAGCTCGGCCGTAGTCTTGCATAGCAGCTGATAAAATTTCAGAGGCTGATGCTGAAAGTTCGTTGACTAAGATTACTAATGGACCATTCCACTCTATAGAGGCATTGCGGTCGTTGAGTACTTCGTGTTGGTTATTACCAGAGCGCACTTGAACGACAGGTCCTTTTTTGAAGAAGAAGCCGGCAATGTCTATGGCTGTTGACAATGAGCCGCCGCCATTGTTGCGCAAATCGATGACAAGTCCATTAACATCTTGTGTTTTAAGACGGTCAATTTCTTTCTTAACATCGGTGGCCGCGTTGCGTTTGTCATAGTCTTCCATGTTAAAATAGAAGCTCGGTAAGTCGATAACGCCGTATGATTTCCCATTGACTGTGGTGAGTGCACTTTTAGCGTAAGTGGCTTCAATTTCAACAACATCGCGTGTAATTTCAATGGTTTTAGTAGTGCCGTCAACACTTTTAATAGTGAGGGTTACTACACTTCCTTTAGGGCCGCGAATGAGTTGTACCGCGTCGTTAATTGACATTCCTACAATGCTGACAGGGGCTTCTTCATCTTCTTGTTTTACTTTTTTGATAACATCGCCCACTTTGAGCTCGCCTTGACGCCAAGCCGGACCGCCAGAAATGAGTTTGACCACTTTAATGTTATCCATGTCTTTTTGAAGCTGGGCACCGATACCTTCAAGACTTCCTGACATGGTGATGTCAAAGTTCTCTTTGTCCATCGGACCAAAATATCCGGTGTGTGGATCAAATTCTTTGGCGATGGAGTTGAGGTAAATCGAGAACCAATCTTTCTTCTTTAGATCTTTGGTTAAGTCGTAAAACTGTTCAAGTGAATGACGCGTAGTTTCACGTGCTTTTTCTTCTAATTCAACGTCAGATTTAGGTTGTTTGTCTTCTTCTTTAGTGTCAGCTGAAGATTTTTCGTCTTCTTTATTTTCTTTTACTTTTTCTTGATCAGCTTTTAAATCGTAATAAGAGGCGAGCACGCTAAATTTTATTTGCTTTCTCCAACGTTCATGACGTTCTTTTTTTGTGCTAGGATAATCGGCGTCTTCGTAGTTTGTATTGATAGTTTCCTCTTTGTCAAAATCAAAAGGTTTGCTCAAAATTTCTTTATACACCGGTTCCATTTCTTGCATACGTTCTTGCAAACGCGAATAGGTAAGGGTGAAAAAATCTACGCTATGATCACGCAATTCATCATCGATGGATGTTTTGTACTTAGTAAATTCTTCAATGTCGCTAGCTAAGAAAAAGCGCTTGCGTGGATCTAGACTATTGATGTAATCGTTATAGACACTTTCTGAAAATTTATCGTCAATCGCTTTAGGGGAATAGTGATAATTTTGCAACACAAAAGTGATTAACTCAGAGAGTACTTCTTCTTTAGTGTTATCACCGGGGTCAATTTTAGTGGTGGTAAAGCTACAAGAGGCAACGGCTAAAATTATACCTAATAAAAAAACGATTGAATTCTTCTTCATAAATCTGTATGTCCTCATATGGAGAGCGCTTTAAGTTGTATTTAGTAATTAATCTAGCTTATCGTAATTGACGATTTGATAGCTTGTATTAAAAATTTATACTAAACGGTAATGGTTAAGGGGTTAAATCTACTATTTTTTTTTATAGCTATACTCATAAAATATATTTAATACCCAATGCATATAGAATAGTAAATTCAAATTTATTAAATTTTGTGGAATAATGGAATATACTTTTACGATTAACGCTGGCGTATAAAATCAGACACAAAATAGCTCAAGGCTTTGCCAACTTGTCCATCGCCACAGTCTGCTGCTTCGGCAAGGTGTAAGTAATGGACTTGCCTTGATTTGGCTTGCTCAATAAAAATGCGAATGCTGTTTATGCTAAATCCACTTGGTGTCATGGCGCTACTCGAAAAATTAGCAATGGCGTCACAGTCTATTTCAAGTCCAAACTTTCCTTTAGTATAAGCTAAACTATCAATAAAAGAGTGTTGTTTTTGAACCATATTTTGTTTGATTAGATTTTCCATCAAATAGATATTAACATCCGGGTCATCTTGATACTGGTCAAAAATATACTGAGGCGTATAGTTTTTATGAATGCCGAACATGCTATAGCGTTTTAAATAGCCTTCTTGTTTAGCAAAGCTAAATCCATTGCCACTATGGCGGTAATCGGTGTTTCGTAAATCGGTGTGGGCGTCTATATTGATAACGTTAATAGGATGATTTAAAGCTTGAGCGGTGCCTTTGATATTGCCGTAGCTGTTGTTGTGGCCGCCACCGATAATAATAGGTGTTTTTCCGGCTTCTACAATTTGTTGCACAGCTTTGGTCACAATCTGGTCTAGTTGAGCTACTATTTTGCCCAATTCAACTTGCGGATGCACATTGTTTTGTATGAGTTGTTGCGCTTGTTGCAAGTAAGCTACACAATTTACTTGTCCTAAGATTATACAGTTTTCAGGGTGGTTATGCGCGTTGACTTGTATGTTGAGAAAAGCCGCTAAAAAAGCTTGCCAAGTGTTAGCAGCGCCGGGTTTCCCAAAGTTAGCTTGTATGCCAATATCTTCGGGAATACCGAAAATGACATATTGAGCGCTGCTATTTTGCAGGTCTTCAAATGAGGTGATACAATTCAGCTTTTCTCCAAATTTAGTTTCACCTTGTCGCGGATGAACCTGTTGAGCGCATGCTTCTTTAGTGAAAAAAATAAAATCTTCCATAGTGGTTTTGAAAATCAGTTATAAGCTTTTTCCGTTGAGAAATACTTGTTCTAGGTTATTGCTGCCAAAGGCATAAGGCAAGAATCCATAAGAAGGAATCGGTTTAGTAAGCAACAGGTTTGCTTTTTTACCTTTGGTAATTGAGCCGTGTGTGTCGCTGAGATCAAGCGCATAAGCGGCGTTGATGGTGGCGGCATTAATCGCTTCCTCTGGAGTGAGTCGCATTTTGATGCAGGCTAGAGATACCACAAGATTCATATTGCCGCTAGGAGTGCTGCCCGGATTGTAATCAGAGGCCAAAGCCAGTGGTAAACCGGCGTCAATCATTTTGCGTCCCGGAGCATAAGGGATACTCAAAAATAAAGAACAAGACGGTAAAGCTACCGGCATAGTGTTGCTGTTTTTTAAGGCGTCAATGTCTTCATCGCGCATCACTTCAAGATGATCTACACTGAGGACATCGTGTTTTACGCCGACTTGAATGCCACCGATGGCGTGAAATTGGTTGACGTGAATTTTGCCACGCAAGCCCTGTTTTTTGCCGGCTTCAAGAATGCGATGCGTGTCTTCAACAGTAAAATAACCTTGTTCACAAAAAATATCGATGTAATCGGCAAGGCCTTCTTGAGCAACTTGCGGCAACATCTCGTCAATAATTTTATCGATATAAGCTGATTGCTTGTCTTTAAATTCAGGGGGTAAGGCATGAGCTGCCAAGAAATTTGATTTTATGGTGATTGGATAATTGTCGCTGAGTTTCTTGATGACACGCAACATTTTGAGCTCAGCTTCAGTTGTCAGGCCATAACCCGATTTAATTTCGATGGCGCCGGTACCGAGTTGCATCACTTCTTGCAAGCGTTGTTCAGCTTGTAGGTAAAGCTCATCTTCTGAAGTTGCTTGCAATTTTTTAGCACTGTTGACAATACCACCTCCACGATTGGCAATTTCTGCATAACTCAATCCGTTGATGCGATCTACAAATTCTTGTTCGCGATTGCCGGCATAAACCAAATGTGTGTGCGAATCAACCCAAGAAGGCAAGATGAATCGCCCGGTAGCATCAATGTTTTGGTCAACTTCAATTTGTGGACAGGTGGCCATCTCACCAAAGTCTGCTATGCGGTCGTCTTTAATTAGCAACCAGGCGTTTTCAATGCAGGGCAAACTTTTCATTTCATCACCAGATAATTTGGTAACCTCTGCTGAACGCACTTGGATTAAGGCTTTAATATTTCGGAATAAAGTAGTCATTAGTTTTTGTTTTGAATGCGAAAGGTATAAAAAATAGCAGAGTTCATCAAGATAACGACTTAAATTGAGTGCGAGTTTTCCGTACCTTTGTGGGTCTTTATCCAAAACGAAACCGAGATATGCGCTGGACGGCAAAACCACAACCAAACCCTGAAAAGGTAGAACAATTAGCTCAATCCTTAATGGTGTCTAAGCCTATAGCAATGCTTTTAGTTCAGCGCGGCATAGAGACTTTTGAAGAGGCTAAGGCTTTTTTTAGACCTGAACTAAAGGCTTTGCACGATCCTTTTTTGATGAAAGATATGGATAAGGCTATAGATCGATTGAATAGCGCTTTAGAAAAGAACGAATCTATATTGGTTTACGGTGATTATGATGTAGATGGTACGACTAGCGTGGCTTTGATGACCACTTATTTGCAGGGATTAACCGATAAGGTATCGTCTTATATTCCCGATCGCTACGCTGAAGGTTACGGGATTTCTTTTAAAGGAATTGATTATGCCGCTGAAAATGATTTTTCTTTGGTGATTGCATTAGATTGTGGCATTAAGGCTGTTGAAAAGATGAACTATGCCAAATCAAAAGGTGTAGATTTTATCATTTGTGATCACCATCGCCCGGGAGCTGAAATACCAACTGCCGTAGCTGTACTCGATCCGAAGCGTGCAGACTGTGCATATCCTTTTAAAGAGTTGTGTGGTTGTGGTGTTGGATTTAAGTTGATACAAGCACATACTAAATACCGCGGTGAAAAATTTGAAACTTTAGTACCATATCTCGACTTGGTAGCCACCGCAACAGGTGCCGATATTGTACCTATTGTAGGCGAAAATCGGATTTTAGCTTACCATGGACTGCAGGTAATTAATACAAAACCGCGCCCGGGATTTAAAGCGATTATCGATGCGTTTGAAAAATCGGAATTGACTATAACAGATGTTGTGTTTGGTATTGCACCACGGATTAATGCCGCCGGCCGGATGGAACATGCTCTGCGTGCAGTTGAATTGTTGATGGCTAAAACACCTGAGGGAGCACATGATTTAGTGCCTGGTGTAGAACAGAATAATGCTAACCGAAAAGAAACTGATCACGAAATAACTGAAGAAGCTCTACGACAAATCAAAACTTTAGGTGAAGAAGACCGGCAAACAACAGTTGTTTATGATGAGCATTGGCACAAAGGGGTTATCGGAATCGTCGCTTCACGTTTAATCGAAACTTATTACAGACCTACTCTGGTGTTTACAAAAAGTGGCGATAAGTTAGCTGCTTCTGCACGTTCGGTAAAGGGATTTGATGTGTATAATGCCTTAGAGGCTTGTAGTGATTACATCGAACAATTTGGAGGCCATAAATACGCAGCAGGATTGACCTTACGTGAAGATCAATATGAAGGGTTTAAACAAAAATTTGAAGAAGTAGTTTCACGAACGATTACGCCTGAGCAACTCCGTCCAGAAGTGTTGATTGATATGCAATTAGATTTTGATCAAATTACACCAAAATTTTGGCGCATACTCAAACAATTTGCTCCTTTTGGACCTGGTAATATGCAGCCGGTATTTTTGGCGCGTGGGCTTACCGATACAGGTTATGCCAAACAAATGGGAAAGGCACAAGAGCATTTGCGCTGTAATTTGCGCCAAAATGGTGGACGCCGTTTTTTATCTGCTATCGGCTTTGGGTTGGGAGATAAATTTGAGCTTTTAAAAACTGCTCAAAATTTGAGTGCAGTTTATAGTATTGATGAAAATGTGTGGAATAATAAAGTATCTTTGCAGCTGAAATTATGTGATTTTCGTTAAATATAGACCAAAGTCTTTGTTTATGTAGAATGGAATTATATTTTCGCTTTGTTTTTGCGTGTAAACTTGCCGATAATTCATGTTTTGATGCAAATGATAACAAAAAAATCACAAGTAAAAACGAATTATTAAAATATTTAAAAATTAATATTAAAATTAACTCTTATGTGGGTTTGGATCCTTTTTCTCGTATTTGTATTTATTTGTTTGGCACTCGATTTAGGGGTGTTTAACAAAAATGACCATGTTATTGGTACTAAAGAAGCCGGAAAATATACGGCTATTTGGGTAAGCTTAGCCTTGCTGTTTTCAGGAGTTGTCTGGTGGGTGTTTAAAGAGGGTTTAACTGAAAATCCAACAGGGTTAGATCCTGGTACGGCAGTTCTTGATTTTTTGACGGGCTATTTGGTTGAATTGTCATTGAGTATTGATAATGTATTTGTCATTGCTGTGATTTTTAGTTCGTTTAAAATTCCGCCTAAATATCAACACCGTGTGTTGTTTTGGGGAATTTTAGGCGCCATGGTTTTCCGCGCGTTGATGATTGTCTTTGGCGTCGCCTTGATCAACAAGTTTGATTGGATTATCTATGTGTTTGGAGCCTTCTTGCTATACACGGCTTATGGCATGCTTAAAGACGATGAGAAAAAAGATCCTAAAGATTCGTGGATTTACAAAAAAGTATCAAAAATTTTACCGATTACCGATGAAATGCGTGGTCATGATTTCTTTATTCACAAAGGAACTAAGCGTTATGCTACACCATTATTTATTGCTTTGATCATTATTGAGTTGACTGATGTGATGTTTGCACTTGACAGTATTCCGGCAATTTTGGCGATTACTCAAGATGAATTTATTGTGTTTACCTCTAATATTTTAGCTATCCTCGGCTTGCGTTCTATGTTCTTCTTGATTGTAGGTGTGCTCGAAAAATTCAGATTGATCAATTATAGTTTAGCGGTTATTCTCGGTTTTGTAGGTATCAAAATGCTGATTGTTGATTACTATCACGTGCCATCTTGGGCCTCGTTGATTGTCATTGCTTTGGCTTTAACAGGTGGAATTATCGCTTCTATCTATATCAAGCCAAAACCTAAAAAAGAGGTCGAAGAGTAAGTCTAAGTTCTTAAAAAATAGATTAAAAAACCCTTGTTTTGCGTTTTGCATTACAAGGGTTTTTCGTTTGATATTTGAATCTTAAAAAGACAAGATTTTCACTGAAAACTGATTGTACTCAGCCTAACTTCCTACGTTAAACTATTGTTACGTATTCTTGTGGCGTTTTTTATAATAATATATGGCTCTAATTGTAGTGTAAACACCAAAACCAAGCATTAGCCAAAACCATTTTAAAGAGTCAGATTGTTCTCGCCATGCTATCACGCTAAGAGCAAAAAAAGCTAGTGCTTGTATTACTTCAAAAACCCATTTATATGAGGTATTTGTTTTCATAGGTTAACATGTTGCATTAGAACCAGACCCTATACAAGAGCCGCCAATGGCTATGAGACCTATCACATTGAATACAGATAGTATAATAATACCTCCAGTGTCTGAGGCAGTACATTCAAAGCATTCGTTCCAGCTAGAAGAGTGTCTGCAACAATCTTCTTTAGTAATAAGTTCTCTCTTGTTAAATTGAATGTCGTGCACTTCCTTACTAAAATTATTGAAAATGAAATTAGGGTAAACCTTTATATTGGTTATTTTAGTTAGTTTATTGTTTTCAATCTTACTAGTGTCCATTGAATATGCTATGTTGTTGTCTAATGTCTTGACATTAAAACTACTTTTGTTCTCAGATAGTTCTCTGTTTGTTGTGTGAATGACCAGTGTAAGATGTCTGAAACTATAGATGGATATAGTTTTTGAAATATCCTTTATAAATGGAACCGTAAATAGAATAATCTCTGAGTTGTCAAAGTATGTTTTATGAATGCTATTAGCGTCTAGATTTTCAATAGATTCTCCATTTTCTTTTATGATATCAAGAATGTTATTTATTTCTTCAATATCTTTTAAAATTTCGATTTTTTTGATGTGAGTGTCAAAAAAATCTCGAACTTCAGGTTTTTTTCCTCCAAAAGGGTTAAAAGCAGCAGTAGCTTGATACAGTACTTGGTTTGACTTATCCATAAGGTTGATTTTTAAGTTGTGAGGATAAATATAAACAAAAAAAATGATTTTTGAATCTAAGAATAATCGAACTCAGGTTATTATGATTTAAAAGTGAGTCGGAGCTTGAGTTTTTTTAGGATACGTACATTTAAAGGATAATGTAAATAGATTAACTGCAATTTTTGTAATTAAGCGTATATTTGCAAAAAATTCAGACCGTTATGGGTAAATTAGTCATTGTAGGTAGTGTTGCTTTTGATGCCATAGAAACCGCACGAGGCAAAACCGGCAAAATTTTGGGTGGCGCAGGCACATATATTGCGTTGGCTGCTGATCAATTTAATGTGCAAAGCAGCGTTGTCTCTGTTGTAGGAGGTGATTTTCCACAAGAATACATTGATGAATTTACCAAGCGAAAAATAGATGTTACTGGCTTAGAAATCATAGCCGATGGCAAAACCTTCTTTTGGAGTGGCCGCTATCACGAGGATATGAATGGTCGTGATACCTTGGCAACGGAGCTCAACGTGTTAGAAAACTTTGCTCCTAAAGTGCCGGAAGCATTTAGTGATGCTGATGTGGTGATGTTGGGCAACTTACATCCTTTGGTGCAAATGAGTGTTATGGATCAGGTGAAGCAACCTAAATTAGTGGTGTTAGATACCATGAACTTTTGGATGGATAATGCCCTTGACGATTTGAAAAAAGTGATTGCTAAAGTGGATGTACTGATGATTAATGATGAAGAAGCGCGTCAATTGTCAGGAGAACAATCATTGGTTAAAGCCAGCAAATTGATTCAAGCTATGGGGCCACAAACGGTGGTGATTAAAAAAGGAGAGCATGGCGCGTTGTTGTTTCAAGGTAAGCAGCAATTTTTTGCTCCGGCATTACCTTTAGAAGATGTATTTGACCCAACGGGAGCTGGCGATACTTTTGCGGGTGGCTTTACAGGTTATCTGGCGCAAACTGATGACTATTCGTTTGAAAATATGAAATGCGCCATGATTTATGCGGCTACTTTAGCGTCGTTTTGTGTGGAGCAGTTTGGGCCACAACGCTTGTTGACGCTGACTGATGACGATGTGAAAAGGCGTTTAAATCGCTTTAAGGAGTTATCACACTATACAATAGAATAAAATGATATGCCCTGAAATTTCTCAGGGTTTTTTTGTAGAAAAAAGTGAGAAGAAGAATTTGATTGTTGAGGAAAGCTTTATTTTTACCGCTTCCTTTTTTAGGTCAAAAGTTTAAAATTAAAAACAACTGCGTGAAGGATTGAGGCATTGTTGGAGCTCTTTTTTGGCAGCTTGTGCGTAGCAATAAAGCTGACAAAAAAAGCGACTGCCGAAAGCCTGACCCCGAGTCTGATAAGCGAGGGGGCACGCCCAAATAAAATTAATTATTTTTATAGACCGATTATGAGTGATGCTATAAAACACGAATGTGGAATTGCCCAGTTGCGCTTGTTGAAGCCTTTAGATTACTATAAAGAAAAATATGGTACGGCTTTTTACGGGTTGAACAAGATGTATTTGATGATGGAAAAACAGCACAATCGCGGCCAAGATGGCGCGGGATTGGCGAGCATCAAATTTGATATGGAGCCTGGTGAGCGTTTTATCAGTCGTGCGCGTTCAAAAGAACAACAGCCTATTCAAGATGTGTTTGCGCAAATTAACAATCGCATTAACGGGATTGTTGAGCAGTTGCCTGCTGATATTTCAACTGAAGAGTTGAAGCGCGCGGTGCCTTATGTAGCTGAACTTTATTTAGGCCACGTCCGTTATGGAACTTATGGTGGCAATAGCATTGAAAATGTACATCCATTTTTGCGTAAAAATAACTGGATGCACCGCAATTTGATTTTGGCAGGGAACTTTAATTTGACCAATGTGCCAGAATTGTTTAAGCATTTGGTTGAATTGGGGCAACATCCTAAAGAAAAATCGGATGCAGTGACCATTTTAGAAAAAATCGGCCACTTTTTAGATACACAAGTTGAAGATTTGTATCGCGATTTAAAAGGTCAAGGTGTAGGAAAACAAGAAGCCTCGGCCTTGATTGCTGAAAAATTAGATATTGCTACCATCTTGATGCGTGCTGCAAAAGACTGGGATGGCGGTTATGCCATGGCTGGATTATTAGGGCATGGTGATTCATTTGTCTTGCGCGATCCATCGGGAATCCGCCCGGTGTTTTATTATAAAAGTGACGAAGTTGTAGCGGTAGCTTCTGAGCGCCCGGTGTTACAGACTACTTTTGATTTGGCTATTGAGGATGTTCAGGAATTAGCTCCTGGTCATGCATTGATTACCAAACGCAGTGGAGATGTTGAGATTGTTAAGATCTTAGAACCATTAGCATTTAAAGCCTGTTCATTTGAACGCATTTACTTTTCACGGGGTAATGATGCTGATATCTATCAGGAACGCAAAGACTTAGGTCGTGTGTTATTGCCTAAAGTGATGGAGTCTGTTAATGACGATTTGAAAAACACGGTGTTTTCATACATTCCAAATACAGCAGAAACCTCTTACTACGGACTTGTTGAAGGGGCTCAAGCTGAATTAAATCGTCAAAAAAATCGTCGAATTTTAGCCGAAAAGGAAAGCTTGACGGATGAGCGCTTAACCGAAATTTTATCGCAAACGGTTCGCACTGAAAAAATAGC
Source organism: uncultured Flavobacteriaceae bacterium (assembly GCA_964451785.1). Classification (GTDB taxonomy): domain Bacteria; phylum Bacteroidota; class Bacteroidia; order Flavobacteriales; family Flavobacteriaceae; genus JAJYSO01. Next base: position 25,874 of record CAYVJG010000028.1, on the reverse strand, counting down.
CGTTAAGGATGTAAAAATGCGTACGTTTATCACTGAAGATAGCAGTCGTGATGATTTGGTAGCACATGTTTATGATGTGACTTACGGCGTAGTCAATCCCACAGACAATTTGGTGATGATTGACGATAGTATTGTGCGTGGAACGACTTTAAAGAAAAGTATCTTGCGCATTTTAGATCGTTTGTCACCTAAAAAAATTGTGGTGGTTTCTTCGGCTCCTCAAATCCGTTATCCGGATTGTTACGGAATAGATATGCCGCGTTTTGATGATTTTATTGCCTTTCAAGCTACCTTAGAATTGCTTAAAGAATCTGGTCAAACAGACTTGCTAAAAACTATTTACGACAAGTGTAAAGCGCAAGAACACAAGGCTGATACTGAGGTTAAAAACTACGTTAAAGAGTTTTATGCGCCTTTTACAGATGATCAAATTTCAGCTAAAATTTCTGAAATGTTGGCTGTTGATAGTATTAAAGCAGAGGTTGATGTGATTTTCCAATCTGTTGAAAATCTGCACAAAGCTTGCCCTAAAAACTTAGGGGACTGGTATTTTACCGGCGATTATCCTACGCCGGGTGGTAACCGCGTGGTTAACCGTGCTTTTATTAACTTCTTTGAAGGTCGTCGTGATCGCGCTTACTAAGCAGAGTAGTTACAATTATATAATTATAGCCCCAAATTCACGTGTGAGTTTGGGGCTATTTGCATGCAAGATGCCTGTTTTTACAATTGCTGAGATGGTTAGATAAGTGATTATGCATGTGCTTGTGGCGCCCAATGATTACACAGCATGCCTGGTGCTGCTTTGGTTGGATTGGCGCAGGTTGGTCCGTGATGTCTTGCACAAGTGGTGCAATCGTGTTTACTTTTTAAGGCAGATTTGAGTTCAAAATTGTCACAGGTATAATTGTCATTAACAATCACCTCGTGTACTTTACACCGACTGGTTTCGGTGAGGTTGTCACAATTCACACAGCTGTTTCCTAAACGTATTGACATGGCTTTTAAGTTTTAGTGTCCTCTAAAGTTAGGCTAAAAACAACTAAGTGTGCTTAGTAGTTAGTTGAAAATTAGTAATTTATATAAAGATTAAATTTAAATAGTCGTTTGTTTTAAGATAGCGTACCTTTACTTATCTAGCAAAATTTGATTGGCATGCAGGAAAAAGAAAATACGCATAAAGCTTTAGTGTGGAGCCAAGATTTATGTGATTTGACTATAACAGAACAGGCCTCAACCGAGGCTATACGTCAGCAGCTTGCGGATTATTTAGAAAGTTTAACACAAACCAATTTTACTAAGTTGATAGCCTTACTCTACCGCATAGATGTGTCAGAAACCAAAGCGCGGCAAGCTTTAGCTAGGCGTGATGAATGTGAGTCTGCCGGGAGTGTTTTAGCCGATTTAATTATTGAGCGCTTGCTTGAAAAACTAGCCTTTCGAGCGCGCTATAAGGCGAAATAACGAATTGATACATAGTGGAATTAATTTCTCTTAAGTTTATTATTAGATTAGTCTAAAAAAATATTTAGTTTAAATTATTTTTTTAGTATCTTCGTTCTAGTAAACAAGTAGAGATGACTTATTCAGAAGAAAATTATTTAAAAGCCGTATATCATTTAGAAAAACAATACAAAGAAGGCGTGCCGACGAATGCTTTGGCGGAAGAGATGGAGACAAAAGCGTCATCAGCTACTGACATGGTAAAGCGCTTGGCGGGAAAAGCGTTGGTATATTACAAACCTTATCAAGGGGCTATATTAACCGATTCAGGACGAAACCACGCCTTAAAAGTGATTCGTAAGCACCGTTTATGGGAGTATTTTTTGGTAGAAAAATTAGATTTTAATTGGGATGAAGTGCATGAGGTAGCCGAGCAATTAGAGCATATAAAATCAGAAAAATTAACCAATAGTTTAGAAGCTTTTTTAGAGTTTCCAAAAATGGATCCGCATGGCGACTTAATTCCTGATCGCGAGGGGAAACTACCTGTTTTTGACAAGGTATTGCTGTCTGATTGTCAAATAGGTGATAGTGGAACCTTTGTAGGAGTTGAAGATTCATCAAAGACCTTTTTGCAATATTTAGACAAGCAAAAAATCGGTTTAGGCGATCAGATAGAAATATTAGGACGGGAGCGTTTTGATGATTCTTTTGCCATTAAAGTGAACGGCGCTGATAAGATGATTTCAGAAAAAACCGCTGTCAATTTATACCTTAATTTAAGTATGACACAATGAGTAAGCACAAGCGTTCACTGACGGATGAGGTGCACTCATCTGTAGATACTTCAAATAAAAAGTCGACGTGGCGTCGATTTTTAGCCTTTTTAGGACCAGCTTATTTAGTTGGGGTTGGTTATGTTGATCCGGGTAACTGGGCTACGGATATTGCCGGAGGTAGCCAATTTGGATACGATTTAATTTGGGTGTTAATCCTGTCCAATTTCATCGCTATTTTATTGCAAAGTTTATGTACGCGCTTGGGCATTGTGCGCAGTCGTGATTTGGCTCAGGCCACACGTGAAGCTTACAATCCCTTTGTCAACTTTGTATTGTATATTTTGGCTGAAATTGCCATGATAGCAACAGATTTAGCGGAGGTAATAGGTATGGCTATAGGGCTCAATCTCTTGTTTGGCTTACCGATGACATGGGGGGTGTGTTTAACGGCTTTAGATTCGTTTTTATTGTTGTTTCTTATCAATAAAGGCATTCGGAAGATGGAAGCTTTTATCATAGGTTTGGTGGCTATTATTGCGGGTTCATTTGTTGTGGAATTGTTTTTTGCGCAACCCGATGTGCACGATATTTTTTCGGGGTTTGTGCCGAGTATCCCCAATGAGGAAGCCTTGTATATCGCCATTGGAATTATCGGTGCTACCGTGATGCCACACAATCTTTATTTGCATTCATCATTGGTGCAATCCCGAAAAATTAGACGTGACAAAAAAGGCATTAAGGAGGCGTTGAAATTTAATTTAATCGATTCGACTATAGCTTTAAACTTGGCCTTATTTGTCAACGCCGCTATTTTGATTTTGGCCGCTGCAGCATTTTATGACAATGGTATTTTTGATGTAGCCGAAATACAAGATGCCTATAAGCTGTTACAGCCGATGTTAGGTAGTGAATTGGCACCAATTCTCTTTGGCGTAGCCTTGATTGCTGCCGGACAAAGTTCAACAGTTACCGGCACCTTGGCTGGGCAAATTGTGATGGAAGGGCATATCAATTTGCGCATTCAGCCTTGGGTACGTCGTTTAATTACGCGTTTGCTGGCAATTATTCCGGCTTTATTTGCCATTGTTATTATTGGCCCAGAGAGTTCTGGTCGCTTGTTGGTGTTGAGTCAAGTAGTGCTGAGTTTGCAATTGGGCTTTGCCATGATTCCATTGATTCATTTTGTGAGTAATAGAAAGCAAATGAACGGTTTTCATATCAAATGGCCGGTGCAAGTTATAGCTTGGCTGATTACCATCGCTATTGTGGGGCTCAATGCGCGTATGGTGGTGGGACAAGTGCAAAATTGGTTAGCCACCACAGAGCAACCTATTTACATTTGGGCTATTGTGATGCCTATAGCGGCAGCCATGGTTTTACTTTTGCTTTATTTGGCCTTTGAACCTGTCATTTGGCGGGCGCACGAGCAACATCGCAAGCTGTTGCCACATATTTCGGAGGCAACTATTAAAGAATTTTCTAAACCTTTGTCTTATAAGCGTATCGCTGTGGCCATTGATTTTTCGTCATCAGATAAAAAGAGTATTAGCGCGGCCTTGCAATTGGGAGGAAAGGAAGCTGAATATACCTTTATTCACATTGTAGAATCTGCCGGAGCAATGTTATATGGTAAGGATATTGAAGATTATGAATCGGCTAGCGACAAAGCTTTTTTAGAGGCTTATCAAACAGAGCTTAAAAAACGCGGCTACACAATAGATATCGAATTAGGTTTTGGCTTGCCTAAAAAAGTAATTCCGACAATAGTTAATGCTGGTGATTTTGAATTGTTAGTCTTGGGTGGTCACGGTCATACAGGGCTTAAAGATTTCTTGTTAGGAACTACTGTTGATGCTGTTCGTCATAAAGTGAATATGCCGGTGTTTATTACATAACTCAAGTTTTGGAGTTGTTCTTACTGCGATTTTTATTGTTGAACTACTTCGTAGTTCTATAGGCTATGGTAATCTCAGCACCCCGAGTTGCACTCGGGGTTATTCATATTCAACCATTACATGGTTGGTTGTAAACATACGGTATGACTAATTAAAGGAATCAGTTTTTAGTCTATAAACATTTTCATTTTCGTATAAATGGGCGAAGGTCTTTAATGTGATAAACCTTGTACAAACGAAGTGCAGTACGGGGCAAGGTAGGCTTACTCTTACTGAATCTCGAAGGCTATTCAATACCAAAGGGAGTGTATAAGTTTTTATTAGTTGTAAATTGAAGTATATATCTGATTATCGAACAAATAGGATATGTGATATTACTCGTGTAAACGCGTAATTACTTAACTTTTAATTTGTTACCTTTTCCAAAACTTTAATTTACCTGTATTTTATAAGTAAATGTAGATACAGGAACGCCTAGTTTGTTGTGCAAATTGGCATGTGTATAAGGCTTGTAACCATAAACTATTTCTTGAATAGGAAACGACGGTTGCTCTAAGATAACCTGTTTGTGATTGAGGATGCGGGCTTTTACAGGATGATAAAATCCGTAGATGTCTTTATATTGAAAGCCTAATACCGGTTGTTTTTTAGGTGTAGTGGTTAATTGTTTTAAGTTGGTAAAGCTTAAAACAATTCCTTTTTTAGTCGATTTAACTTTACTTAGTGTAGGGTGTTCGCTGTGAATAGGTTGATGGTATTGAAAGGTTCTCACCAGATAAGACAAGCGTTTGCCTACAGGTATTTTACGCGTTGGATGAACATTTAGCGAATCACCTAAATCTAAAGTCACCGCCATATGGGCGTTAGGAATAGATTTTTCTAGAAGGCGTTGTGCATTTCTGAATCGACCCCATGAAGGGCGATTTATACTGGAGAGTTGTACAAAATAAAACGGGAGATTCTGATTGAAATTAGACCGCCATGACTGGACTAAAGTTGTAAAAAGTAACTTGTACAATTCGATATTGTGGGCATTGCTGGCGCCTTGATACCATAAAACACCTGTTAACTGTGTGTTGACCCAGTGGCTAATGCCAGCTTCATAATTGTAGCCCGGACCATAGGGATGGCGTTGGTGTTTAACGGTCGCATTTTTGAGATTTACTCCACTTCTCTTTTTAACCCAATCCATAATAAAATCGGAGTGGCGCCAATTGTGGATATAACTTCCTAAGAGATTATTGTTTTCTAAATCTTGGCGTTTAATCCAAGATTCGGTTGTCGAGCCTCCAACAGCAATTTCTATAATTCCAATGGGCACATCAGTGTGCTGGGCTAAATCGAGGGCAAAGCTATAAGCGATAGCTGAAAAATTTGATAAATCTGCGCGATCCGCTCTTTGCCATTTCCCTTTGAAAAACTGGAGGTTATTAATTTTTTTTAAGGTGGTAGAATCCCAAGCTGTCGGAGGAGTGCCGACTAAATTTTGGGCTTTGAAAACACGTATTTGGCGACTGGGCTTAGAGGCTTGTAACAACTTTTCTTTATGAGCAGTTTGTGCGATAGGAAAAGCCATATTTGACTGTCCGGAGGCGAAATAAACATCGCCAAAAAGAATGTCCTTGAGAACTAATTTTTCTTTTCCGTTAGTGATGTTTATGGTATATGGCCCACCGGCTTTTGTCGGGGGAAGTAAAATGCTCCATTTGCCGGATGAATTAACGGTGTCAACATATTCTTTATGCGCAAAGCTTAAACTGATTTTGTCTCCCGGAGTAGCTGTTCCAAAGATTAGATTTTGGCGGTTTCGTTGCAAAACCATGTGTGATCCAAGCGAAGAATTTAGGCTTAAAGGCTGTTTGAGTTGAGCAATAGCTAGTGCCACTTGATGCGCAATGATGCCGGCTCCTTGCTTATTGGGGTGGAGATTATCGTCAAATAGGTCTGCGCGAGCTTCTAAAGGGCTGTGAAGGTCTATTAAATGTGTGTGGTTAGCTTTGGCAATTTGTGGAATCAACTGTTGAATGGCATTGTACCAATTTCTAGTGCCTGATAAAAAGCGAGGATGACCACTAAAAATAGGGGTCATGGTGGTGATATAAATTGTAACCTTCGGATTAACCTGTCTAAATGAAGTGATGAGTTGGCTGTAGTTTTGAGCAAAGTAATCGGCGTAGTTTGGCCAATTTCTAGGGTCGGTATCATTAAGTCCTAGATGAATGATAACAATATCCGGAGCAAAATTTAAGGCTTCTTGATATTCTTTTGTTTTGATATAAGGGCGATGTCCCTTGGTTAAGAGTGTGGCGCCACTGTGTCCAAAATTGCGTACCTTGTATTTATCGCCAATTAGATTTTGAAGCTGAGCCGGATAAGAAAGTTTTTGAGGATTTTTTAAACCGTAACCGTAGGTGACAGAATTGCCAACTGCAGCCACTTTAATTTGCGCGTATGGCGTAAAGGAAATAAAGAAGAATAAAAGGACTAAGCAAGAAGTGATTAGCTTAACGCTGTTACGAGCCATTTTGTGAGTTTGTTTTGTGAAGTGAATAGTTGATATTGAGTTGACTGATCAATAGCTCTTGTGGATCTAGTCGATTTGACTGTATAAATTAAGAGCTGTTTTTAACTTATAAAAACAGCTCTTAAGGATTCTTATTTGACGCCGTGCATCAGTTTTTTTATGAGTGGATGCAAACAAATAGCAATCACACCAATGATAGCCGGAACTATCGTAAAAATAAGGAAGAAGGTCGTCATGCTGTATTGAGCGGTAATTTTATCAATTTGTCCACCGAGCACACCGGCTAATTTATTTCCAATGGCAATAGCGACATACCACACGCCAAACATCATGGCAATCATGCGACCAGGAACCAATTTACTGATGTATGACAAGGCTACTGGTGATAAACAGAGTTCACCTAAGGTGTGGAAGAGATAGGCAAACACAAGCCAAATAATACTGACTGAGGCCACTTGGGCGCCAGCAGGAATACCTGATGAACCTAAGGCTAATGCGCCGAAACCAACGCCGAGTAAGATGAGTCCAAAACCGTATTTGGCGGCAGCACTCGGATTGTATTTACTTTCCCACCATTTAGAAAAAATAGGGGCTAGAGTAATGATAAATAAAGAATTGAGGATTAAGAACCAGGTAGCCGGTATTTCTACTTCATTTTCGTTGATTTTTACTACAGTTCCTTGAATAATTTGTGAAGGAATGCCTTTAGCGGCATCAACTTTTCTGATTTCTGCTTCTGTATCTGGTTCGAGATACACAATGTTACCGTCTTTTGAAATGTCATACAGCTCAACTTTGTCCCCTACTTTAAGCTCGATAGGTTCAATAACTTTAGTGCTTTGTTGTACAACAGTAGTCTGATTAGCTAAAGTAGTTGATTCTGTAATCGGGGTGTAGTTAAACTCGAGTTGACCGGTTTTCTCATTGCGCGCTTGTTGGTTAGTTTCACTATCAATTTGCGCGGTTTTAATACTGTTGTATTCAACGACGTATGAAGTAGAATTGAGGTCGCGGTTAATCATCCAAAAAATGATTCCCCAGATAATCACAAAACTCGAGGCTAAGATGATATTTGAAAGGGCAATTTTCTTGAAGGTTTTACGGAAGAGTTGAAATAATACCCAGCTGATAATTCCTACAGGAACGATAGTGATGATAATGTTGACAATCATAAAAATTGTGGCAGCATTACCAGTCATAATACGGTCAGTATAGGCATTGGCAAAGATGGTCATTGAGCCACCAGCTTGTTCAAAACACATCCAAAAAACGACTGTAAAGACAGCAAAGAGCACGATGGCACCCATACGATCTCTAATGATTTTAGGATAGCGGAAGATACGAGATACCAATAAGATGAAGAATAAAACGAGCCCTGTGATGATAAAGGCATTAGAACAATCTTGCCCACCTATAGATAAGATATTGGTGCCGCTAATTTTTGCAATAGGGTCATTGATAATCCAAGTAACTCCAATTAATGCAGAAAGCACGATTAGAATAATATCAAGCTTAGTGAACGGATTAAATTTATCGCCTTCAAATTCTAATTTCTCAGTTTCTATTTCAGCTTTATTGCCGCTTTCCTCAACTTCAGGTTTTGAACCTATAGAGCCAAAGAGTTTTTGTGAGAAGTAGAATTGTAACATTCCTAAGAACATAAACACGCCTGCAAGACCAAACCCATAGCTCCAGCCCACTTTTTCACCGAGGTAACCACAGAGTAAGATGCCGAGAAAAGCACCAGCGTTGACCCCCATGTAAAAAATAGTGTAAGCTCCATCTTGTTTTTCAGGAACATCTTTATACATGTTAGAGATGATAGAGGTAATATTCGGTTTAAAGAAACCATTACCTACAATCAAAAGACCGATTCCTATATAGAGAAAAGCGTGAATAGACTCAATAGCCATAGCGGCGTGACCTAAACTCATGGTTATAGCGCCAATAACTACTGCAGAGCGGTAGCCGAGGTATTTGTCAGCGAGATAACCGCCGACAATTGGGGTGAGATATACCAAGGCGGTATAAGTACCGTAAAGGGCTAAGGCATTTTCACGTGGCCAATCCCAGCCGCCTAAACCTAGTGAACTTACTAAAAATAAAACGAGTAAGGCGCGCATGCCATAATAGGAGAAGCGCTCCCACATTTCTGTAAAAAATAAGATAAACAATCCCGCAGGATGGCCTAATACCTTACTTTCAAAAAAACTTTTCCGCTCTTCAGCTTTTGTCATCATATTTAATGTATTAAAGTAAATAAAACCTGCAACAGAGCTGCTGCAGGTCGGTAACTATATCTTAGTGTTCGTCATTTTCAACACCGTGAGTCAAACGTTTTAATGGCTTGAGTAGTAAGATGACTAACAAACCAAATACGCCTGTGAAGATGGTAATACCAACAAAGGTGTTGAATTCAGTTTCGGTTTGGATTTCTTGAATGATAAAAGAACCTGAATACCCGAGTTTATACTGTTTAGCGTCTACACCCGGCACTTTGTTGAATTGGAAATCAGCGTGATAAGGCGCGGCTTTTGTAGCCTTGTATTCTTTTAAGTTATTGATAACTTCTTGTTTGCGTTCAGGACTTTCAAATTTGATTAGTCCAAGAATCGATTCACCTGTTGCAGGGTCGATAGCTTCAAAATTACCGTTGTCGACATAGACATTACTTTGGATGGTAAAGTCTAACTTTTTGGCAAAAACACTATCGGCAGGGTTGAGGAATCTAGAAATATTGTCTTGACTGGTAGCTAATTCAATTTTGATAGGTTCACTCTGTGAAGACTCACCGATGTATCCTGCCATTTTATTTCCTAAACCTGTAGCTGCAAAGTAAAGTCCCATCATCAACGAAGCGTATTTTACAGGAGAGAGTTTAGTAACAAATGATAAAGCTACCGGAGAAGAACTCAACTCTCCAATGGTGTGTAATAAATAAGCTGCGGCTAACCAATACATACCTGCTTTTTCACCACCCGCGGTAAATTGAGAAGCAGCACCAGCCATAAATAAGAAACCTAATCCCATGATAATGGTTCCTATGGCCATTTTGAATAGCGATGAAGATTCTTTGTTTTTAAGTTTGCGTCTAGCCCAGAAGTTGGCTACAATAACCCCAAAGATAATAATGTAAAATGAGTTAAGCGATTGGAACCAAGTGGCTGGAATTGTGACGCCTCCAAATAAACCAACGGTACGATCTACTTTGTTCATCGCGTAAAGACTCATCAATCCTCCTGCTTGCTCAAAGGCTCCCCAGAAAACGATAACGAGTAAGAAAGATAAGATAATTACTAAGTAGCGATCTTTCATCACCCGTGTGCTCAAATCTTTGTAAATCATCATCATTAAGGCAGCAACAGCACTTAAGAATAAGAATAATAATCCGTTAGCAATAGATTCAAAAACAGTCCAGTACAATGAGAAAGCAACAAGAATTCCGGTGACGCCTAGTTGTTTAGGCGATTTGAATAAATCTTTAAATAAGTCAGCGATAGAAGCTTCTTCTTTTTCAGCTTTGACTACCTTTTTCTCGTGATTGCCAACGTGAGAAATGTATTTTTGGCCCCATAAGAACACGATAAGCCCAAAGGCCATAGCGATACCAGCCATTGCAAATCCGTAATGCCATCCGATGTTTTCACCGACATAACCCACAGAAATAGCAGAGAGTAAAGCTCCGATATTAATACCGATATAAAAAATAGTAAATCCTTTGTCGCGGCGGATATCTCCTTTTTCATAGAGGCCACCAACCATGGTGGAAATGTTAGCTTTCAACATCCCAACGCCAATAACGATAAAGCCCAATCCGGTGTAGAACGCCCACATGGCTTCAATGGCTAATACTGAGTGACCAATCACCAAACTGATGGCACCCCACATGACGGTTTTCTTTTGCCCTAGCAGGTTGTCTGCAATTAATCCTCCGGGAATACAGGCTACATACACCAGCATGGTATACCAGCCATAGAGCATTAAGGCATCGCCGTTAGACCAGCCTAAACCGGGGTTTTTACTACGTGTTTCTTCAACGAGATACAACACCAAGATGGCACGCATTCCATAATAAGAAAAGCGTTCCCACATCTCGGTAAAAAATAAGATATACAGACCAATAGGTTGGCCGAAGAGTTGTTTTTGATGAGCGGGTACAGTCGTCGTCGCCATAAGTTCTTTTTCTTAATTAGAGATTTTCTTTAATAAAATCGGTCATTTTTTTGTATAAGTGATAGCGGGTATTACCTCCGTAGATACCGTGATTTTTGTCTGGATAAATAGCCCAGTCAAATTGCTTGCCGGCTTGGATAAGTGCTTCGATTAACTGCATTGAGTTTTGTACGTGCACATTATCATCAGCACTACCGTGAACCAATAAGAACGGATCTTTTAATTGATTGACATGAGTAATAGGCGAGTTATCATCGTATCCTGAAGGGTTTTCTTGTGGAGTGGTCATGTAGCGTTCGGTATAAACACTATCGTAAAAGCGCCAGCTGGTTACCGGAGCCACAGCAATAGCCATTGCAAAGGTATCAGCGCCTTGGAAGATACAGTTAGAAGCCATAAAGCCTCCAAAACTCCAGCCCCAAATGCCGATGCGATTTTCATCAATATAATCGCGCTCACCGAGTTTTTGAGCCACAGCAATTTGATCTTCTACTTCGTATTTTCCGAGTTCTAGTTGGGTTACTTTTTTAAAGTCTGCGCCTTTAAATCCGGTACCTCGTCCGTCAACACATACAATGATATAACCTTGTTGAGCAAGCATTTGATACCAATAATCGTTAGAACCCATAAACGTATTAGCTACTGATTGCGATCCTGGTCCTGAATATTGATACAGCAAGACTGGATATTCTTTTGAAGAGTCAAAGTCAGTAGGTTTAATCATCCACATGTTAAGGTCGTTACCGTTGATGTGAATTGTAGATAGTTCTTTAGGAGCAATGTCAAATTCTTTTAAAGTATCAACCAATTTGTGATTGTCTTTTATCACGCGGACAAGCTTGCCATTTGAAGCTTTGTTAACCGTGTAAATATTAGGCGTTGAAACATTGCTGAACGTGTTGATGTAGTATTTAAAATTGTGACTAAACGCAGCGCTGTTGGTGCCGAGTTTATGACTGAGTTTTGTTTTGTGTTGACCATCTAAGTCGATAGCGTAGATAGCGCGGTTAACACTACCGGTTTCTGTGCTTTGGTAGTAAAGATGATTGTCATCTTCATTAAAACCATAGAACCTAGTCACATCCCAGTTACCTTTAGTAATTTGGTTGATCAATTTGCCTTCTGCTGAATAGTGGTAAAGATGATTCCAGTTATCACTGTCATTGGTCCAAATAAAACTATTATCTTCGAGAAAGGTTAAATTGTCAGTGATGTCAATGTAAGCCTCATCAGTTTGATGTAATACCACTTCGGCGCTATAATCGTCAGCATTGACTAAAATTAAGTCTAATATATTTTGATGGCGATTCATAGCCTGTACACTTAAAATATCTGCTTTCTGCGTCCATTTGATGCGCGGTAAATATTCGTAATCTTTGTGTAAATCTACAGCTTGCGTTTTATCAGAATTAAGGTCGTAAACGTGAAGGGTTACGACAGAATTCTTTTCGCCAGCCTTAGGGTATTTGTACGAATAAGGCTCAGGGTACAATTGATTAGGATAAGTGCCGTAAAACTCCATCGTAATCATCGGTACTTCTGATTCATCAAATCTTAAGAAAGCAATTTTATCACCGGTTTTATTCCACTCAAAGGCGCGTACAAAAGCAAATTCTTCTTCATACACCCAATCGGTGGTTCCGTTGATGATTTTGTTGTGCTCACCATCGTGGGTGATTTGCGTTGTTTTTCCTGATTTCAAATCTTTGATGTAAAGATTGTTTTGATAGGCATAAGCTACTTTGGTGCCGTCAGGTGAAAAGGTAGGTTCTTTAATTTTGTGCTCACTAATGGCGGTAAGCGTGTTTGATTTTAGATTGTAGACATACGCCAATTCACGTGTAGAACGGCGATAGATAGGTTCAATTTTGTTGGCGAGAATAACTTTAGTTTCATCGGCATTAAATTGGTAAGATCTGAAAGCATCTAAGCCTTCAATTTTTGCTGAATTAATAAGGGTTCTTGTCTTTTTACCTGTTCTGTAACTATACGCATCTACTGTCATGGCGCGCGCGCTGGCGTCATAATTCATTACGCTGTATTCTTTACCGTTGTTTAAAGAACGCAGGGCGCTGAGACGCTCTTGACGAAAGGTACCATCGTGCCAAATATCGTCAAGTGTGATCTCCTTGTTTTGGGCATTTGTTACAGTAGTCGCTAACATGAAAATTGTTAAGCAAAAAGGAAGGAACTTCATATTTATCTATCATCTATTTTTCCAATCGTCAAGAATAACAAAAAATCATCAAAAAAAGCCCTTGGAATACGTTAAAAATCGCAACGTAATTATTCGTTAAGTAATGATTTGTTAATTTTTATTGTCAAAAAAATAAATAATGAAAGGTTGTTTTGGGAGTATCAATTCGATTAGTGAATCACTAGTGTTAATTTAATTAAGAATAACCGACTTGAAATTTAAATGGTAACTTTGCATTTTCTGAATACGCTTGATTAATCAAAAAAATATGACACAAATTTCGGGGTTCTCAAAACTTTCAAAAGCTGAAAAAATAAACTGGTTGACTATGCATTATTTTGCTAATCCTCAAAAAGCAACTGAAGTGTTGGAGTTGTACTGGAATAGCGACCAAAAGTTGCAGCGCCTGCACGATGAGTTTAGTGAAAATACCATTTCAAATTATTACCTTCCTTTTGGTATAGCGCCTAATTTTTTGATTAATGATAAAATGTATGCTATCCCAATGGCTGTTGAAGAGAGCTCTGTGGTAGCTGCAGCGAGTAAAGCGGCCAAATTTTGGTTGAAACGCGGCGGATTTAAAACAGAAGTAATCAGCACGATCAAAAGTGGTCAAGTTCACTTGTCTTTTGATGGCGCTACAACCGATATTAAACAGCTTTTTGTCGACATAAAACCACTTTTGTTAGCTTCGGTAAAGCCGATTACACAAAACATGGAAAAACGCGGCGGCGGATTAACTGATTTGCGATTTGTGGATAAAACTGCTGAAATGCCGGGCTATTATCAACTTGATGCCGATTTTGAAACGGTTGATGCCATGGGCGCTAACTTTATCAATTCATGTTTAGAACAACTGGGAAAAACCTTTAAGGCAGAAAGCGAGAAACACGAGGCATTTTCAGAACATTCTGTAGAAATTGTGATGGCAATCTTGTCAAATTACGTTCCTGAGTGTTTGGTGAGAGCTGAGGTGAGTTGCGAGTTAAGTGATTTGTCTACTGATATTAATCAAGCGAGAAAGTTTGCAGAAAAATTTGTACGCGCCGTTCAAATTGCACAGATTGAGCCGCGTCGGGCTGTGACACACAACAAAGGAATTATGAACGGGATAGATGCCGTAGTGCTCGCCACAGGAAATGACTTTAGAGCCGTTGAGGCTTGCGCGCATGCTTATGCCGCCAAAGAAGGACAATATCGCAGCTTGACTTATGCTACACTTAGAGGGGATCAATTTAAATTTTGGATTGAAATTCCTTTGGCTTTAGGCACTGTTGGTGGCTTGACCAGCTTGCATCCTCTGGTAAAATTAGCTTTAGAACTCTTGCAAAATCCGACTGCTAAAAAGCTTATGCAGATTACGGCTGTAGCGGGCTTAGCACAAAATTTCGGTGCCATTCAATCATTAGTAACCACAGGGATTCAAGAAGGACACATGAAAATGCATTTGCTCAATATCCTCAATCAATTTGATGCTACCAAAACAGAACGCAAAGCAGTGGTCAATTTCTTTAAAGACCATACTGTGTCACACAGTGCGGTTAAATTGAAATTAGAAGAACTCAGAGCGCAATAAGTTATGGATTCTATAGAAAATCAACATTTTTACAGCCATGGTAAGCTGTTGCTGACGGCAGAGTTTTTAGTTATCGATGGGGCGCAAGCCTTAGCAGCGCCTTGCCAATACGGACAAAGCCTAGAAGTTCAGTCTATTGCTGAACCCGAAATTATTTGGAATAGCTATACCGATGAAGGAAAACAATGGTATGAAGGAATTTTTTCGGTTACAGCCGATGGCATCAAAAACACTTATGCCCGAGCTAAAACTGATGCCGATAAAACATCGCGCTGGCTAGAGGTGATTTTTGCGGCAATACAACGATTGAATCCTGTAGTTTTTGATAAAAGCGGTTACATTTTTAATACCCGATTAGAGTTTCCACAATCTTGGGGGCTGGGGTCTTCATCAACCTTATTGTCTAATTTAGCGAGTTGGGCTGAGGTTAATCCCTATCAGTTGTCAAATCAAACGTTTGGTGGCAGCGCTTATGATTTGGCCTGTGCACAAGCTGATGGGCCTATTTTGTTTACGCGAACCAATCCGGTCAAGCCAGTTGTCGAATCTGTAGAATTTAATCCTGAGTTTAAAGAGTATTTATTCTTTGTACATCGCAATCAAAAGCAGAATACACGCGAAGTGGTAGCGCATTACAAAGCCTTAAATCCCGGAGACAAGCAGCAGTGGGTAAAAGAAGCCTCACAGCTGACCCGAGCTTTTCTTGATTGTAAAACGGTGCAGGATTTTAATTACCTCATTGAAGTACATGAAGGCTTGTTGAGTAAAGTATTGGCCATGCCGCCGGTGAAACGCTCACATTTTTCAGATTATCCATATGCTGTAAAGAGCTTGGGGGCTTGGGGAGGCGATTTTGTGTTGGCTGTAGGCGGAAAAGACGAACGTACCTATTTTGAACAACGCGGCTATACAAACATTGTTGAATACAAAGACATGCTGCTCTAAGGCTGTTGGTGTTGTCTCTTTAATAAATCTCTGTTTTGAGAGTGAATGTTTTAAGTGTATAATCTTATCTTTACAACATGGATAACGGTTTTGGAAAATCAGAAAAACTCAAACGACGCGATCACATTACGGCCTTGTTTGCAAATGGGAAATCACTAAAAAAATTTCCACTAAAATTGATTTACCTTCCTCTAGAAGATGAATCACAAAACAAAGTAGGCGTGTCAGTGCCCAAGCGTCGATTTAAGCACGCTGTAGATCGCAATCGTTTAAAACGGTTGATGCGTGAAGGCTATAGATTGAATAAAAAATTGCTCACTACAGAGCAATCTTATGCGATGATGTGGATTTATCTAGGTGATAAAAAAACAGATTTTGAAAAAGTTTCTAAAAGCGTTGAATCCATTTTACTTAAATTAGCTAAAACTTCAACCTCATGAAAAAGAAACTGTTTATTCCGCTGCTAATCCTTGGTGTAATTTCTACTGCTGCAACGACTTTTAAAAATGATTTTTTTGAAATTGCTAAGCAAATCGAAATCTTTACTGCAGCTTATAAACAGATTAATATCAATTATGTTGACGAAGTCAATCCTGCAGAGTTGATGGATGTGGCCATTACAGCCATGTTTGACCAGCTCGATCCTTATACGCATTACTGGAATGCACAAGAAGTACAGCAAGCTCAGCTAGTCAATTTAGGAAATTATACCGGTATTGGCGCTAGTGTTGAAACGACCCAAAAGGCCATTTTGATTAAGTCGGTTTACAAAAACTCACCCGCCGATAAAGCAGGTCTTCAGCCTGGTGATCAACTGATCAAAATTGGAGAAACACAGATTAAGGATTTTAATGATGACGCCGGCATTTTACTCAAAGGCGCTCCGGGAACTACAGTAAAACTAACATTTACACGCCAAGGAAAACCGCAAACAAGCACCTTAAAGCGCGGAGTGTTTAAAGAGAAACTAGTGCCGTATTACAAATTGCTGGGCAATGAGATAGGTTATATTCGGTTGACAAAATTTGGGCGTACAGCGGCCCAAGAAGTCAAGGATGCTTTGTTAGAACTTAAAGCACAGGGCGCTCAAAAGTTGATTCTTGATTTGCGTGGCAATCCGGGAGGACTGCTGAGCCAAGCAGTGGATATTGCTAATTTATTTTTGGCTAAAGACCAATTAATCGTTTCTACACAATCTATCGTTAAAAAATACAATCGTACTTATCTCACCAAACACGAGCCTGTAGATACGCAAATGCCCATTGCTGTTTTGGTTAATGGACATAGCGCCTCGGCAAGTGAAATTGTATCGGGAAGCATTCAAGATTTAGATCGCGGTGTGATTGTTGGGGCGCGTAGTTTTGGCAAAGGTTTAGTGCAACGCGTCATGCCTCTCAAATATGGATCGCAGATGAAATTGACTATTTCACGTTACTACATTCCTAGCGGACGTTGTATTCAGGCCTTAGATTATTGGCATCGCGATGCAGAAGGCCATGCTGTGCGTACACAACAAAAAGATTACCGCGCGTTTAAAACTGAACACGGCCGGACGGTGTATGATGGCGGAGGGATAATGCCGGATGTTAAAGTCGCTTCGGCTGAATTAGATGAGCTGACCAAAGCTTTGTTGCAACAAAATATAATTTTTGATTTTGCCACACAATACCGCTACAAGCATCAATTGACAAGTCCTGGGGCATTTAAACTCACCGCTTCAGACTATCAAAGTTTTCTATCGTTTGTAAAAACGTCAGACTTTGAATTTCTTTCTAAAACAGAAAAAGCTTTAAAAGCCGTGCAAGAAGCAGCAATAGAAGAAGAGGTAAACGCAGAAATGACGGCGGCATATCAGGCCTTACAACAACAATTGAACCGTATTTATCAAGAAAAATTACAGGCTATAAAACCTCAATTAGAGCAACAATTGACCAAAGCTATACTCGAGCAATACTTTTATGCCGATGGATTTTATGACTACAGTTTAACGCACAATCCTAATATTTTGGAGGCCGTACAAATTTTGAAAGATGAATCGCGCTATAATTCGATTTTAAAGTATTAAGTGTGAAATAAGCTATAAAATGAAGACTAAGCCAAAAATCTTAAGTTACCTTTGTCGGCAACGTGTTTAAAATTAAAACTATGCAAAAATTAGTTGTTCTTTTTATAGGATTGTTAATGATATCCTGCCAAGATAAAGGCGTAAAATTACAAGCCACCATTTCCGGTGTTCAAGATGGTACACCAGTATTTATGTCGCAATTGCAAGAAGGTGTTTTGACGCCTCGCGATACCGCTGTAGTAGATGGTGGAAAGGTAGAGTTTGATTTGGCTAAAGTTGGTTTTCAAACGTTTAATTCTCTAGCGATTCAGGGAATGCGCGGCCGCGTGTACTTTATTAATGAAAATAAACCTCTACAAGCAACAATTGATATTAAATTTCCTTTTAATTCAAAAGTAACTGGAGGTCCGGCTAATGATTTGTTGACCGAGTATATGAATCACTTGGCAAAATCTAACCAAGCTGTAGCGGCCATTGACAGGCAATATACTGAAGAGCAACTCAAAGATTCTTCGGTACAAGAAATTGTGAATCAAGCAAAGGGTAAAATTTTAGGTGAAAATGTTACTTACCGCAAAGAATTGATCAAAGCTCATCCTAATTTGCTGCCGAGTATTTTTATTTTTTACGATTTGTTAGATACCCAAACGACTTCTTATGAGGAGTTGAAAGTGCTCTATAGCGGATTATCTGAGCCTGTTCAAAACAGTTTTATAGGACAACAAGTCGGACAAGAATTTGCTCACCTCGACGCTATTTCTGTCGGCGGAAAAGCACCTGGATTCAGTGGTAGACAGCCTAATGGCGATGTGATTTCTTTAGCTGATGTTTTAAAAGAAAAAGGCGAATATACTTTGGTTGAATTTTGGGCGTCTTGGTGCCCTGATTGTCAACGTGAAATGCCTCATTTGGTGAAAGTGTATGAAAAATACCACGATAAAGGATTTAAAATCCTAGGGGTTTCTATCGATAAAGATAAAGCCGAATGGGAAGCTGGCATCAAGGATATGCACTTAACATGGCAACATATTTCAAACCTAAAAGGTTGGGAAGATCCTATTGCAGCAATGTATAAAGTGACCTCTATTCCGTCAAACTTCCTTTTGGATAAAGACGGAAAAATTATCGCTAGTAATTTAAAAGCTGAAGATTTAGCTAAGAAATTAGAAGAATTATTTAGTCAGAAATAATCTAATCAGCCTTAAATCGCTATTATTTAGTTAATTGCAGAGCAGTTGATAATACTCGATTAAAACTAATAGCACTTAAGGCGAATTATTTATATTTGTCAATCACACATTAAAACTCAAACTATGCGCAAATTAGCAATGCTAGCATTAGGCTTGTTCGTGGTATCTTGTCAATCAAACAGTGACAAGCTTACCCTTAATGCAACTATCCCGAATGTAGCAGATGGAACAGAAGTATATATCTCAGAATTAAAACGCGGTAACACGCCTTTTCCGATTGATACCGTTGTCATTAAACAAGGGAAAGCTGAGGTTACGTTACCAGAAGTCGATTTCCAAACTCTTAATGTTTTAAAAATAGAAGGTGTACGCGGCAGTATGCTTTTTGTCAATGAAAATAAACCGTTGACGGCTACAGTTTATAAAGATAGCTTGCGTAAATCATCAGTAAAGGGAGGCCCGGCAAATGCGTTGTTTTCTAAATACACACAACGATTGTTTGACGACAACCAAAAAACAATGGACTTACGTCAACAGTATTCTCCTGACCAGTTGAGAGATCCTGAGGTACGTAAAGAAGTTATGGCTAAACAGAAAGATATTGCTGAAGCGCGTATTGCTTTTGGCAAACGCTTGGTAGCCGATAATACAAACTTGTTGCCTACATTATTTGTGTTTACAGATTTAATGCGCTCTAAGATGGTGCCTTATCCGGAGTTAGAAAAGCTCTACGATAATTTGTCACCTAAACTAAAAAGTAACTATATCGGTGTTGAAATCGGCAATCGTTTAAAACAATCATCAGCCGTAGCTGTTGGTGCTAAAGCCCCTGTTTTTAGTGCTAAAACGCCTGATGGTAAAGAATTTGGCTTAAAAGAAGCACTAGCAAAAGGAAAATATACTTTAGTCGATTTTTGGGCTTCTTGGTGTAAACCTTGTCGTCTTGAAAACCCTAATTTAGTGAAAGCTTATCAAGAATATCACGATGCAGGTTTTAATATTTTAGGTGTTTCGCTTGATCGCGATAAAAATAAATGGGTTCAAGCCATTGAAAAAGACGGCTTGTTATGGGAACAAATTTCAAACCTTAAGTTTTGGCAAGATCCAATTGCTCAAATGTATAACGTTAAAGCTATTCCAGCTAATTTCTTGTTAGATGAAAACGGCGTGATTGTCGCTACAGATTTACGCGGCACAGAATTGGAAGCTAAATTGAAAGAATTATTCGGTAAATAAACCGCTAATCACTTTAAAACAACTATTTTGAAGGACAAATTAACGGGTTTAATTTGTCCTTTTTTGATACCTAACTTTCGAAAATTTTAAAAAATGATTTATACGCGTAGTAGTCAATTGTTTAAAGAAGCACAACGCTATTTGCCAGGGGGCGTCAATTCGCCTGTTCGTGCCTTTAGTGCTGTCGGAAGAGATCCTCTATTTATCAAATCAGCCAAAGGAGCTTATTTGTACGATGAAGATGGCAATCAGTTTGTAGATTATATCAACTCTTGGGGTCCTATGATTTTAGGGCATGCTTATCCAGCTGTAGTTAATGCTGTGAAGGCAAAAGCTGAATTGGGAACTTCATTTGGCGCGCCGACAGAACTAGAAACCGAAATAGCTAAACTGGCAGTGAGTATGGTGCCAAATATCGATAAAATTCGTTTTGTCAACAGTGGTACAGAAGCTTGTATGAGTGCCGTACGTTTGGCACGTGGTTATACCGAACGCGATAAAATCATCAAATTTGCCGGTTGTTATCACGGGCATTCTGATTCTTTTTTGATTCAAGCCGGTAGTGGATTGAGTACTTTTGGTAAGCCTAACAGTCCTGGTGTGACTCAAGGGACGGCTAAAGATACTTTGTTGGCAGATTATAACAATTTGGCCAGTGTCGAAAAGCTATTGCAAGATAACAAAGATGAAATCGCTTGTATTATTTTGGAACCGGTAGCTGGAAATATGGGTTGTGTGCCTCCAGCAGAAGGCTTCTTAGAAGGCCTGCGTCAACTTTGTGATCAACACAAAACTCTACTGATTTTTGACGAAGTGATGACGGGTTTCCGCTTAGCTAGAGGTGGGGCCCAAGAATATTTTGGAGTTGATGCTGACATCATGACCTTTGGGAAGGTGATTGGCGGCGGGCTTCCGGTAGGAGCTTTTGCTGCGCGACGTGAAATTATGGATTACCTCGCGCCTGTTGGTCCGGTGTATCAAGCCGGAACCCTTAGTGGAAATCCGCTAGCTATGGCCGCCGGATTGGCGCATTTGAAGGCTTTAAATGAAGCTCCTGAAACTTATGTAGAACTCGATGAAAAAACTCAATACCTCGCAGAAGGCTTAGGTAAAGCTTTGACCACTGCCGGCATAGCACATACCATTAACCACTGTGGTTCTATGCTATCCGTTAACTTTTCAGCTGAGCCTATGGTTGATTTTGCTACCGCTAATACCTGCGATCAGGAGTTGTTTAAACGCTTCTTTCAGGGCATGTTGAACGAAGGCATTTATATTGCACCAAGTGTTTTTGAAACTTGGTTTATCACCAATGCATTGACTTATGCAGATTTAGATAAAACGATTGCTGCCGCTCAAAAGGTAGCCGCTCAGTTATAAAAAAAACGAGTCGTGTAGAACCGATAACGCCTTTTCTGATTTTAGAAAGGGCGTTTTTGTCAATCAAGACTTAAGTTTATTACTTTTGTAGTCTTAATTTAAATGATCATTATGAAACCTATCCTCAGCTTTATAGCACTTGTTTTAGTGAGCTTAATGGTGGTGAGTTGCAAATTTAACGATGCTCCTAAAGCTACTGATGCAGCTGAATCTGCTAAAACCTATACCAATATCCTAACCGAGAATGTAGATTTATATCCACGTGATATAGATTTGTTTGGGGACAATGCCATCAATAAGCGTGTTAAAGCGTTGTTAGGCGATCAATATAGCAACATGCTTCAGAATTTTGATACACAATCGGCTATTGTTACTGATGCAGGTTTATATAAAGTGACAGGTTGTAAGGCGCATGATTGCGTGGGATACCTCACTACCATTTTATACGATTCACACACAGATAACCTCAATGTGACGATTAGCATTGCCGGAAAAGTAAAGGTATATGCCGAAAAAGGACCTATTGTTGTGACACGTGCTTTACAAGTAAAATAAAAGCTAAGTTCTTTAATCAAAACAAAGCCTCGTCAACATTGACGAGGCTTTTGCAGTTCTGTAGGTGATATTAGATTAAGCTTCGCGCATTGTTTTTAGAGCGGTAGCCCAGCGTGTGAGCTGCGTCAACATAGTGTCAGCTGCTTTTTCACTGACCTCATTAGGTTTAAATTGTCCCTCTTCGGTAATAAAATTCCAGAAAAAAGGAATATTAACCGCTTCAACAAGTGGCATCATACTCATGGTAGCTACGGAGAGTTTTAATTCAGAAACCGCACGTGTACCTGCAGATACCCCGGCATAACTCACAAATCCCATAGGTTTTTCTTTCCATTCTTTGTGTAAGTAGTCAAAGGCATTTTTGATGCTAGCGGGATAACTGTGGTTATACTCAGGTGTTACCATAACAAAGGCATCGCCATCAGCAATGGCTTGGCTCCATTTTTGCGTGTGGGTGTGCGCGTATTTTTGGGTCATTGGATGTTCAGCCTCGTCAAAAAGCGGAAGATTCATTTCCTTTAAATCGATAATTTCGACATTAAAATTGCTGTGTTGCTTTGCGTATTCCGCAAACCAATTTGCCACTAAAGGACCTTTTCTTCCGGGGCGTGTACTTCCAATGATAATTTTTAAATTCATATAGGTATAATTTATTCTTGTATTTTCTTTAGAATATAATGCTTAGCAATATCACCGGTAATAATATTACCGTCGCCATCGAGTTGGAAAAGTTGATTTTCACCTACTTTATACTGGGCAATCACTTCGTTTTTATCGTTGTAAAGTGCAATGGTGCTACCGTTATTTAGCCATTTAAACGCGCCCGATTCTTCGTTTTTGGTATCGCGTTCTTGATAAGTCATTGTCATGCTGTAAGTCAGGTCGTTGTTTAACGTCAAGCTAGTTTCGATGCCAGGGCAGTCGGCACAAGGCAATACGCCAGTGTAAGTGCCAGCCCAATCGAGTGCATTTTGACTGTTGTGTGTATCAATAAGCTTGTTTTCAGTGGCTGTAGAGTCCATTTGCTCAATACTTTCTGTAGCTGGCGAGTCAGCCTTTTTCTTGTCAGATTTACAAGACACTAAGGCTACTGTAAGTAGCAAGCTTAAAGAGATGGTTTTGAATTTCATAACATATTTTTTTAAAAGGTTAGATTACAAAGTTCATCATTTTTTTATGAAGAAGAACACAAGGGGTAAAAAAAGTGGCTCTATGTCGAATAGAGTAGGTGATATTTCGCTTGTAAAAATCTGATAGATTTGAACAGACTCTAGGAAGTGAACCTGTCAGATTTAGCTGTTTTCCACAACCAAAGTAAGTCCTATTCATAAAATGGTGTTATACCTATAAAAAACATTCTAAATCGGACTAAAAAATAATTCTAATTGGTATTATATGATGATCAACTATATAGCTCAATTTACAACTAATAATAGCTTGTATACTCCCTTTGATGTTGAACACCCTTCGGGGTTCAGTAGGGGAAGTCTATCTTACCCCGTACTGCACTCCGTTTGCACAGGGTTTATCACATTAAAGGCCTTCGCCCTTTTATACGAAAGTGAAAATTGTCATTACGGTATTAAAACATACTTCTGTTTTATAGTTATAACCAACCATGTGATGGTTGAATATGATTAACCCCGAGTGCACTCGGGACGCAGAGGTTACCGTAGCTTACAGAACTACGAAGTAGTTCAACCACAAAGATTGCAGTAGAATAACTCCGGAATTTTAGTAATTTATTTACCCTCTCAAAACAGCCTAACGCTAAAAATAGTATAAATCAGACTAAAAATTAATTCTAATGGCATAACTTGTAGGGGTAAAGTAGCTAATACCGTATGGATAAATTAACTAGTCAACTAGTCCAATTTCGACTTTTTCTCATTGTACTAGTAGTTTATGAGCCACGGTATTATACCTAGAAAAGGTATTATAAATCGGACTAAAAATAATCCTAATTGGTATAATATACAGTAAGTTATGCGTTTGTTATTAATTTGTATAGTGTTGTGTAGTGTAGTGAGTTGCCGTCAAACCAAAAAGAAGCTGGCGGTTAATCCAGTGTATTTGATAGTGCCGGGGCAGGGTGTAGGAGCTTTAAAACTCAACGCATCGGCTAAGCCGGTTTATGACAGTCTCGGTCGTCCTGATAAAGGTGATGCGGCCATGGGAAAGGCTTTAGCATTGTGGTATATGACGGACTCAGTGACAAAAGAGCCTTGTCAATTGCGCTTATTTACGACGATGAATATGGGGAATGAAAATTTTCATCGCATTAAATTGATTCGGACAACTTGCGCTCAATTTCGTTTAAAAGACGGTCTAGGGGTGGGGAGTACTTATCGAGCTTTAGCCGCTCAATTTCAATTGCAGGCCTTAGATACTTTGAAGAGTTTAAATCGGAAAATCATTTTGTTTACCACTGATCAAGGTATAGCTTTCGAGATCGATTCAACACAACTCTGTAGAGGTATCGTGGTATTTCCTCAAAAGACTAATCCCTTAGCGTCTTATATTCCATTGTATGAGGAGTATTAGATTGTTGAGGAAAGAGCGTGTCCTCCTTTTTGAAATCCTATTTACCTCTCAAGATAATTTTTTTACTACTCACCAGGTTTTTCTCGATAAGTTTTAGCAAATAGACGCCTGTTTCTAAGCCTTGTAAATTAATAGTCTTTTCTTTTTCTACGAGTTCTGATTTGTAGACCTCCTGTCCATGCAGATTATAAATTATCAGTTTTGCTTTGTCGTTATTTTCTCTTCTTAGAGTTATATAGTCCTGGGTAGGATTAGGATAAAGTGTAATGTAAGGAGATGATTGTGGAGCTATTATGTCATTACTCAGATATTCATCGCGGTAATATAGTCGCGTTCCATTTTCCCAAGGTATCCAAGAAAAGTTTAAAGGGGTATTATTTACATCTAAAAAGACGACAGTATTTAGCCCGGAAGCATCAACGGCAAAAGATTGACTTAGGAGTAATTGATCATTGTCAAAAGAAACTATTAGAGAATCATTTGTTAGTGTTGTATGAAGTTGTAAGTTTTCTCGTTTGCGCCAAAATTGGCCGTATTCTAAAAAAGAGAAAGGCTTTATGTCCTGATCAAGTCCATTTATGAATTGTTTTTCAGCTTGAAGTTTCCAGAGCCTGTTAGGGTGAATTAACAAGACAACAGGAGAATGATTGGCAGCATATAGTTCTGTTGTATTTGACCAAATATCAACCATTTGTGAATAATTACTTTGGTTTATGCTATCCATAACATCAGATATTGTCATAGGAATTTCTATTACAGATGATTCAGAGCCATTAAAAGATCGAATTTTCATGCTATAGAAAGGGAAGGAGGTTAAGATGCTATTTGCAGACAATGTAGAATTGTATTTGTAGTTTAAATTTTCTAAAGCATAGATTAAAGAATCATTAAAAGCTAGGTGACCTGCTCTAAAACATGTTACATTAACTCCGTAATCTTCATAGAGTAATTGTTTAGAGACCTCTACTTCTCCATAAACGGATCCTCCAGTTGTAGTGTTGTTAATCTCATTATAATGGGGGAAGTAGTTGAATTTGGTGTTCCCTGTTGAGCCTAGTGGGAAGTGGGTTTTATTTCCAAAATCAGGGAAGTGCCCAACAGAGTGAGATCCTATTATGTGGCCATCATTAATGAGCTGCTGAATAGTTGCACTGTTACTGTTATAAAAAGCAGATATCCATCCGTTGTTATGATAGCTAGTTGTTATGTTATATAAACCTGTGATACCTTTTTGCTTTTCATAAGTTGAAAAATATGTCATCGAATCCATAGCCGTTTTACTGTCAATATCATGGGTCATGAGTAGAACGGATTTGTATTTATAGGGAATTGTATATTTAAAAACGGTATGTGGGATATGGGTTTTAATAAT
>CAYVJG010000027.1:0-42368 GCA_964451785.1 uncultured Flavobacteriaceae bacterium | reverse complement strand
CATCAGGGAAAGCTTTCATAAAGTCTAGTATATTTTGTCCTTCAAATTTTTCCATTATGCTGTAAATTAGATTGCTAATATAAGAAAATATACGTATAACTCTATAAATAAAATAATCTTAATTGTTGTTTTGTATTTGTTCCTGTAACTAAAACCTATCCTTGTTTAGTCAGGGATTTTTATTAACCAAAGTCCTATTTTATTTTGATAATAGGCATTAAAATCATATCAATTATGAACAAATTAGAGTTAAACAAGAAAACTATGCAAAAACTCAACAAACGCGAAATGGAGCAAGTAAATGGAGGGCTTTGTTTGACGAGCTGTAAAAGTGGAAGTGCAAAACATAAAAAATGCTGCTTAGATAGCCATGACCATATTTCCTTTGGAAAGTGTTCAAATCGCTGCGGAACCACTGAAGATTATTTGGATTCGATGCCGTAACCATTTTAATCTCAATAGATTAAATCCATATCAATTAAATAATGTTTGTTAAGGATTAATTGACCCTTAACAAATATTATTTATAACAGGGTATAATGAATTTAAAATGCACTATGAAAAAAAATATATATATCTTGTTTCTTATCATTAACTTATTATTGGGGCAAATTGTTTTTGCGCAAAAAATAATTTTACCTTATCGAGAAATAGCAGGTGTACCCATTGTTAAGATAAATATTGACAACGATGCGTACAACTTTGTGTTTGATACCGGAGCTACGCAAACAATAATCGATTCAACACTATCCAACAATCTACAAATAATAGACTCCTCTACGGTTATTGGTATTTATGGTGCGAAAAGGCAACTTGTAAAAGTACGTCTAAGTGGGATAAAGATTGACGAAACAACGTTTAAACCCTTAGCCGTTTCCGTTCTCAATTTAAAAACGCTTAATAAAAATATTTGTAAAATACATTTAGATGGGATTTTGGGAATTGATATTATGGAAGGCTATTTCATAGAAATTGATTCTAAAAACCAAATGATTAAGTTTTATAATCCGAAAAAATTCGACAAGAAAAAATTAAATGGTTTTATTAAATCCAATTATTGGTATGGTCCTTTAGCAAAATTAAAAGTCAATGGTAAAAAACATAATGTACTCTTCGATACCGGAAGTGCCAGCGTCTTAAACCTTGCTCCCCAAAAGAAGCTCTTAAAATACGCCGAAGATCACCCGCATATCACAGCATACAGCTCAGGTGGTATCGGATTATACGGGAAAGATCATCATATCGCAAAATCTTATAAAGTTGATACTTTACACATTAAATTTGGCGGATGGTTTAATCACATCTTCCTTCCCAGTTCGCCGGCGTCTGTAAATCCCGATGCTAGTATAGATAATATGGGGTTTCAATATATCAAACAGTTTCACGTCTTTTTAGACCAGCACAAACATAAATTATATCTCAAGCCTTATCCACAAAACGAACAAGAAAAATATGTCGATCCCTCGTTGAAATACGGGTTTGATTTAGGGTTTAACTTTGATCGTCACCAATTTTATGTCAATGCCCGAGTAGAGTCAAATAAACAGCTCAAAATTGGCGATATTATTTTAAAGATCAATGGCCATACGCTGCCAAAAGAAAAATGTGATTTAGAAAAATTTAAGAAAGAACATTTTAGCCCAGAAATGAAAATGACTATTTTACGCGATGGAACGAAAAAAGTGATTGCTTATCAACTCCCTAAAACAAAATATAGATTTGAATAAGCCTGTCAATAACTTCCCAAACACTCCTTGTCATTTCGCCTCAAAAAAGGTGATTGCATTCGCTTTAACCCTAAATGCGTGTTTGCTCACCACAGCACTATCAGCACAAGAGGTTTCGGGTAAAGTCGTTTTGGACAGCGCAACAACAATTCTTGTCAAAATAGAAAATAGCACGCAGGGGCACAGTGTTTACACCACAGAAACAGGAGAATTCAACATCAAGGCTCAGCTTCGAGATACGCTTATTTTCAGTAATTTATTTATACAAACTCGACAAATTATTGTCGATCACTATATTTTGCAACACCCGGCAAAAATTCGCCTGTACAAAAAACGGTTTGGCTTAAATGAGGTTGTTATTAATGCAGAGGGACGCGATACCTTGGATGTTAAACAGTATCAGCAGGATTTCCAAAACCAATTGACACAAGATATGCAAAAGCGTTACCACTTATACCATCCAAGCCATGGCAATATTGGCAACCTGGTCTTATTTGGATTTCGAAAACTC
The DNA here is from genome assembly GCA_964451785.1 of uncultured Flavobacteriaceae bacterium. Classification (GTDB taxonomy): domain Bacteria; phylum Bacteroidota; class Bacteroidia; order Flavobacteriales; family Flavobacteriaceae; genus JAJYSO01. Next base: position 40,130 of record CAYVJG010000027.1, on the reverse strand, counting down.
AAAGCCCTATTTGGTGGAGAGGCTAAAGAAGCAGCAGCATATATTCCCTCTATAATCGCTGACGACCTCGAAAATTTATTTACTAAAGACGACCCGCTGTTTAATAACAATTTACTTCAAAACACGCTTAAAATACCTCCAGAAAAAACATATTTGTTTTTTATTTATTGTGAAGACCACCGTCTCAGCGGAACACTTTTACAACAAGATCATCGATTTCAGTTATTGGATAAATTAGTGGAATTGGCTGAAGAATTTTAAAAAAGAACACCTTAGTCAAGAAATGAAAATTGCGGTTTTATCTTGATTACTAAATAGGAAGTGGGCTTTTGGCCTTTTGCCCTTGGCTAACAGCTAAAGGCTAATGGCTAATAGCATTCTTTATCCCTCTGCCTGCTGGTTTAACAACATTTGCCGTAAAAAAGTTACTTCTTCAGTCAGACTTTTAATACGGTTTTCGTATTGCTCTTTCAGTTCTTGGGGGAAGTTGTGGATGTGATTGATTTTCCCGGATTGGTTACAATTGGTAAACACTAAACTGTCGTCAAAAGAAATTAAATCTACCGGTTCGATTTTTAGGATTTGAGCGATATGCTGCAGCCGTCCCTAGTCTAACTTAGTCTCTTCGCGCTCTATTTTGCTGTAGGCGCGTTGAGAAATATCGAGTTCAGCGGCCATATAGTGTTGATTAAAGCCTTTTAATTCTCTGATTTTTAGTGTTTTTTGGTCTATTTTATCCGTCATGATACTTAAAGTATTCTTATCTAAAACAAAAAAAAAACTTAAAAAATAATTTGAAAACATAAAATATTCTTAATTATTGTTTTATATTTGTTCCTGTAACTAAAACATGTCCTTGATAATCAAGGATTTTTTATTAACCAAAGTCCTATTTTATTTTGATGATAGGCAGTAAAACACTAATTAATTATGAAAGGATTAGAAGAATTCAAAACTAATCAAACCCCTCTAAATCAGATTTTTGGGGGAGAAAAAGTGACAAACACCTGCAGTGATACAAAATCAGGAGACCTGAAAATTCATAAAGAGGATGGTTTTTATGATAAAGATGAAGACGGTGTTCAAGGTTGTGATGAAGTAGGTTTTGTTAATCAAACCTATGTTAGAGATTGTTAATGAGGACAAGTCGATTTGATATAACCTCTATTAAAACAAACTTTATGGTTGTTGATTCAACAGTCATAAAGTTTGTATTTATGACACTCAGTTTACTTTTTACTACAGGGTTATTTCTATCGTGTAAGGATGAGTCAGAGTCTAAGAGGAAGGATTTGAACCAGCAAGAATTGATTACCAAAGTAAAAAAATTATACTTTAATGATCAAAAAGATCGCCGCATTATAGGAATTCTCGAATATAGTTGCGATTCTGATACTGCGTCTGCCACACAACTCGGTTTTGATAAAGAAATAAAACTAGCTGTTGATATAATGTATGCACATTTATCTTCAAATGACGATATAAATACAGAAAGTCTTATTGCACTCACTAAAAAATATGGTTTTCCAGGAATGGATTATTTGAACCATGATGTGCCTGTGTTTTTGGTATTTGTACATTCCGACAAAAAATATTTTAAACAGATTAGAAAATTGATTTCAAAAGAGTTTAAGGTCGGCCATGTTTCAAAATTTGAGCGAGATTATATTTTTTGGCATTTGGACGGCAGAAAAGGTTTGCCCCCGAGAATTCCACATCCTATTAATTACAGAACTAATATTGCTATTTTTGAAGGAGCTTTAAAAGAGGATGGAAATTAAAACATTTACACTTGAAGATATTCGAATCATATCCGAGAACGACGATAAAACCACCAACGAGGTCTGCATGTGGCTTATGGGTTCAGGATTCGGGTTTCAAAGACATAATGTTAATGATATAGCAGAAATATCAATAAGATTGTCTTCTGAAAAAATTGATAACAAATCAAGTTCGAAAGAAACAGGGACCATTGTTTGGAACCGCCGTGGGAAATTGCAACTGGTACCTCAATCTGTCAGAAATTCGGGATATTCGGGTTATGTCAATAAAGAAACCTTCTCGGTTTTAGAGTTTTTAGAACACCAGTGGAAAAAAGATAATTTACTGTTAGGTTCTTATCTTGAAGAAACGCTAAACAACAAAATCCTAAACCTGAGCGTGGCCAAAGCGGTGGGGCTGACTATTCCCGAAACGCTGGTAACCAATAAAAAGGCAGATCTTTTAGCGTTTTACTCAGAAAACAACCCTATAATATCTAAGTGTATTTTTTTGGAGCCGCGGTCAAATGTCGAAAGCTATTATTATGAAACGCCTGGAACTTTTGTCGTCGATAAAAATGATATAGATTTATTGTCGGATAATTTTTCCCCTTCGCTTTTTCAGAAATATACCGAAAAGCAATACGAAGTTCGTGTTTTTGTTACGGGAAATGAATTTTTTGCAATGGCTATTTTTTCGCAAAACGACGAGCAAACAAAAATCGATTTTCGCAACTACAATCGGGAAAAGCCCAATCGAAACGTGCCATTTGAGTTGCCGCTTGGAATAAAAAACAAGATTAAGTCGTTTCTAAAGCAAAAACAAATGAACCAGGGCTCTATTGATTTTATCGTGACTCCTGAAAACGAATTTGTGTTTTTGGAAATTAACCCGCAGGGGCAGTTAGACTGGGTGTCTAAAAATTGCAATTATTACATCGAAAAACATATAGCAGAGCAACTTATCAATCGAAACATTAATGTGCTATGAAGAAAATTGACTCAAAATTTTTAAAGGAACTTCCACCTCTTTTTCAGCATATCAAAATCAAGAAAATAAAAATGCCGACTCAGCATATACATTCGGGTAAGGCTTCTGTAAAAAAATTAAATTCAACACAGGTGGATTGTGAGAATTTTCACCGTCCGATTTCCAAAATTATGATATTGACCGATGAAGTTTAAATTGATTTCTAACTGTTCTCTCGTCAGAGGCGCCAATAGGAGTGCTATTTATGATCCGTCCAGAACGGATATATTTATGGTTCCCAATGAATTAGCCAATGCCTTGCCAAAATGGGAAAACAAAACAAAAACACAAATCGAGGCTATTTCACAAAATGATATTTCCGCCAAGGAAATTGAAGAGTGTCTTTCATTCTTATTGGAAAAAGAACTTGCTTTTTTTACAGATACTCCCGAATGGTTTCCTAAAATGAATGAACAATGGCATGCACCGTTTGCTATTACCAATGCAATCATTGATGTTGACAAAGCGTCCAATTTTGAAACACAAAAAGTACTTGAGCAACTTGGTAGTCTAAACTGTAGAAACTTGCAGATTAGATTTTTTAAGCAAGTTAAAGTGAAAGATATCGAGGATATTATTTTCCATTTAGATAAGTTAGGATCGATCATTACCTCGGTTGATTTCGTTTTTCCCTTTAATGAATATTTCACAAAAGAAGCCATTGATAAACTACGCTATAAAAACGCAAGGCTTTCCTCAATGACTATCTACGCACACAAAAAGAATGAATTTATAGAACCTATTGATGCTAAGCGGGGCTTTGTTATTTTATCTAAAAAGAACATCAACTCTAAAATACATTGCGGTGTTATTTCGCCTCAACTATTTGCCAATAACATTAAATCCTACACCGAATCCCTCCATCACAATTCCTGCCTGAACCGGAAAATATCCATCGACGTCAATGGTGATATTAAAAACTGTCCTTCTATGCCTGAAAGTTATGGGAATATCAAGGATACGACACTTGAAGAAGCCCTAAACAAACCCGGATTTAAAAAATATTGGAACATTACGAAAGACGATATCGAGGTTTGTAGGGATTGTGAATTCCGGTATATCTGTACCGATTGCAGAGCCTATACGGAAAGGACTACTTTTAACAAAAAGGGGTTAGACTTGTCAAAACCCTTGAAATGTGGCTACAACCCTTATACCAACAAGTGGGCTGAATGGAGCAAAAACCCACTAAAACAAAAAGCTATCAGCTATTATGGGATGGAAGAATTGGTGAAGACAAATGACGCATAACTTCCCCCACTACAAACAAAAAGACGCCAAAGACTGCGGGCCTACCTGTTTAAAAATTATTGCCAAGCACTATGGCAAGACCATTGGCATTCAAAAACTACGGGAGTGGAGTGAAACCACGCGGTCGGGCAGTAACCTTTTGGGCGTTAGCCGTGCTGCCGAAAAAATGGGCTTGCGCTCGTTAGGAGTCAAAATCAATCTTCAAGATTTAAAGGAAGCGCCTTTACCCTGCATTTTACACTGGAACAAGAACCATTATGTGGTGCTTTATAACATCAAAAAGGAGACGTATTTTATCTCAGATCCGGGTTATGGTCGCATGACTTATAACAAAACCGATTTTTTAGCCCGGTGGATTGGCAAAAATGCCGATGAGGATACCGAAGAAGGCATTGCCCTGCTTTTAGACACTACGCCCAAGTTTTATGAATCTGAGTTTGAAGCGGAAAAATCGTTGGGCATCAAGTTTCTGTCGCGTTATGTGCTAAAGTATAAAAAATTCCTCTGGCAGCTGTTTTTTGGGCTTTTAGCGGGGAGCTTGCTCCAACTTATCGTCCCGTTTTTAACCCAGAGTGTGGTGGATGTGGGAATTAAAAACCAGGATATTCACTTTGTTTACCTCATTTTGATAGCCCAGTTGTTCTTGTTTTTTGGGCGTACTGCCATTGAAGTTATCCGAGGGTGGATTTTATTGCATTTGAGTACGCGCATCAACATCTCACTGGTTTCCGATTTTTTTATCAAGTTGATGAAACTGCCCATCTCCTTTTTTGACGTCAAAATGACGGGTGATATTTTACAGCGCATCAATGATCATCGCCGCATCGAACGCATTTTGACCACTTCGTCTTTAAATGTGCTGTTCTCAATGTTTAATTTGATCATCTTCAGTGTTGTTTTGCTGTATTACAGTCCCCAAATATTTATGGTTTTCTTGGGCGGCAGCGTCTTGTATTTTGGCTGGATTGTGCTTTTTCTGAAGAAGCGCAAGAAACTGGATTACAAGAATTTTTCTCAGGTCAGTCAGGAGCAGAGTAAAGTGATTGAACTGATCAACGGGATGCAGTCCATAAAGTTGCATAATGCCGAGCTTCAAAAACGCTGGGGATGGGAACACGTACAGGCCAATTTGTTTAAAATTTCAATCGAGAGTTTGTCCTTGCAACAATGGCAGAGTGTCGGCTCCGGTTTTATCAATGAGCTCAAAAACATCATCATTACGGTGTTATCGGCCATTTTGGTTATCCACGGGAGCATCACCCTGGGGATGATGTTGGCTATCTCCTATATCGTCGGTCAGTTAAATGCGCCTATTAGTCAATTGATCAATTTTATATGGGAAGTGCAAGACGCGCGCATATCGCTAGATCGCTTGGCAGAAATCCACAACAAAGACAATGAAGAAAAGGAGGGAGAAGAAAAAACTAAAAAGTTTCCCGATAATTTATCATTGGCTGTCAATCAGCTTTCATTTCGTTATCCCGGTTCTGAAAATCCGGTTTTAAAAGATCTCAGTCTTCATATTCCGACTAAAAAGCTTACGGCTATTGTGGGAGTTAGCGGCAGTGGGAAGACCACCTTGATGAAGTTGCTGTTAAAATTTTATGACAGCTACGAGGGAGCTATACAATTAGGAAACTATGATTTAAAGCATATTGCCCAGCAATCGTGGCGAGAAAAATGTGGTGTGGTGATGCAGGAAGGCTATATTTTTAATGACACCATAGCCCGCAATATTGCCGTAGGCGAAGAGGAAATTGACAAAGAAAAATTGGTCAATGCCGCAACCACCGCCAATATCAAATCTTTTATTGAAACCCTGCCGTTGGCTTATAACACCAAAATAGGGATGGAAGGCGTCGGGTTAAGCACAGGACAAAAACAGCGTTTGTTGATTGCCAGAGCAGTTTATAAAAACCCGGAGTATCTCTTTTTTGACGAAGCCACTTCGGCCCTTGATGCCAATAATGAAAAGACTATTATGGAAAATCTCGACCGGTTTTTTGTCGATAAAACGGTTGTGGTCATCGCCCATCGGTTGAGTACGGTTAAAAATGCCGATCAGATTGTGGTGCTGGATAAGGGGAAAATCACTGAAAAAGGAACGCACCAAAGTCTGACAGCTCAGAAAGGCGCCTATTATAACCTGGTTAAAAATCAATTAGAACTCGGAAATTAATGCCTGAGAAAACAAAACAGATCAACTTGAGAAGTGAGGAAGTGCAAGAGATTCTCACTAAAGTCCCGCATTGGATGATTCGCTATGGCAATATGTTGTTTTTAGGGCTCATTGCTTTGCTCTTGTTCTTGTCGTGGTTGATCAAATATCCTGATATTGTTACGGCGCGAGCCACGCTAACAACAAAAATTCCCCCGCAAAAAGTGTATGCCAAGAGCAGTCGGCAGATTGATAGTATTTTTGTGAATCAATCAGATAAGGTGGTTTCCGGGCAAACTTTGGCGGTTCTTGAAAACACCGCTAATTATGATGATGTCGTTTATCTTAAACGTGTTTTAGACACTATCGGATTGACAAAAAATGGCTTTTATTTTCCGCTGAATAAAATGCCTTTAATGCTTTTAGGCGATGTAGAAGCCAGCTATGCAGTTTTTGAAAATGCGTATTTGGGCTACGTCCTCAATAGAAGCCTAAACCCTTATAAAAGCGAAAAAAGGGCAGTTGTAATTATACAACATGAGTTAGAGAATAAATTGAAAAACCTCAACAACCAAATCGATTTTAAAACCGCTGAGCTCGGATTTGAACAGAAAAAATTGGAACGATCGGAGCAACTTTACCATAAGGGCGTCATCTCGGCACAGGAGTATGAACAAGCACAAATGGAATACCTCGGTGCACAACGCGACTTAAAAAATTTAAAATCTTCGTTATTCCAACTACAACAATCTTTAGCGGAGAACAGAAAATCATCTAGAGGGGTGTTTATCAATAAAACTACCGATGAGAAAACACTTTTGAGAAAGCTGATACAGTCGTTTCATCAATTGAAGATGAGCATTCGCCATTGGGAATTCCAGTATGTCTTGCAAGCTGAAATAAAAGGGAAAGTTCACTTTTTTAATCACTGGAGCAAGCACCAAACCGTACAGCAAGGCGACTTGGTATTTACCGTCCTACCGGCTAAAAACTCACCTTACATTGCCAAGTTGAAAACGCCTATTCAAAATTCGGGAAAAATAATGGTGGGGCAAAAAGTATTAATCAAGCTGCAAAACTATCCCGAGCAGGAATTCGGGCTGCTCACGGGAAGGGTAAAAACTATTTCTAAAATCCCCGAAATAGAGGATAAACAGCGGTTTTATACCGTCAATGTAGTGATGCCTGAAAAATTGGTTACGTCTTATGGTAAAGAAATTGATTTTAAAGGAGAGATGCTCGGAACCGCAGAAATCATCACCCAAGATGTCCGTCTTATAGAACGATTTTTTTATCAGCTAAAAGATGCTTTAAAGCGGTAGAGGTAATAAGCGACAAGAGAGTCTAGCGGAACTTTCCTAAAGTTCGGAACTTTAGGAAAGTTTAAAACGATGACAAATCAGTGGATAACCCTGTCAGGTCTCTAAGCGTAGTGGAAGAAGACCTGTCAGTTTTTTTTGTAGTTCTATCATCAGCCACAAAAAGCGACTAGTGACAGCCCGGCCCTGAGCGGGCGATGACGCTAGCTATTCAGCAATAGCCTTGTGAACTGCTGCTAGCTTACGGATTTGCTGAACGCGAAGGAGAAGCTCTAAATTAAATATTAGGACATAAAAAAGCACGCTTTGTGGGGGAAGCGTGCTTTGGAAAAAATGGGTTAAATTGGTTTAAAACATCATCCCTATTCCAAATCTGAATCCGGAATTGTGAATGTCCAGGTCTTTAATGAGTTTTGTAAAACCATAGGTGTAATTGGCGTTGATGAAGAGGCCGTTGTAGAATTTGTATTCTAGACCGGCAATGATGCCGAAATCAAGATCTTCTACTTGACTGTATTCATTGTTGTTAATGTTGCTGGAGCCCCAGTCAGATTTATATTCGATTTCGTCATTGATATTAAAACCAATTTGAGGGCCAGCTTGAATATTTAAGCCTTGGACGAGGTAGTATTTAAAAAGGATGGGGATAGTGATGTAATCGAGTTTGTATTTGGCGCTTCCAAAACTGTTGTCGGCTATTTTAAAGCCTTGTTGTGCGTATAAGAGTTCGGGTTGCAGAGAGAATCGTTCTGTAAAGGGGAGTTCAGCGGTTAGGCCAGCGTAAAATCCTGTGCGATAATCGGGACTTTCAAAGTTGTCTCCAGAGATAGAGGAGAGGGTTAATCCGCCTTTAATTCCCCATTGAACAAGGTCTGAATTGGCTTGGGCTTGTGTACTCAGTACGCCAAAGAGCGAGGCGATGAGCAGTAAACTGAATTTTTTCATGATACATAATTGTTAGGTTAATAGGGCTAAAGTATAGGTTATAAGTGAGAACTCTTGTTAATAGTATCACAATGAGTGGGGGTTGTAGTGATTATTAAGTGCGAAAGCTAAAGGGAATTTTGGAGAGGGAAATAGGGTGAATTAGGGTGTTTTAGAAGAAGCAAGAAAGATTTAGGGATAAACTTGATATTTGTGAAATATGAGATATTGAGAGAGGGATAAATTGATTATCTTTGCCCCAATAAAATATTAAACTATGAGCCTTTATAATAAACTTTTTGAGCTTTTTCGTGAAAAATATTTAATGTATGCCATGATAGGTGTATTAGTGTCTAGTTGTTTAGGTGGAGCAGCGTCAATGTTAGCTTTACAAAAGGGACACGGTTTTTGGGAGATGTTTCAAGTGGGTCTATTAGTATGCGTTTGTATGGGGTTTAATGCTACTATTTTATCTGATAGAAAACGCAAGATCATTTTTAACTGGGGTATTTTAAGTGTCACAGTTAGCATTTTGATTATGATTATACACTTGGTGTTCTAAACTCAATTAGTATATGGCATTTGTTCAGCCTGAAAAAAGAGAGATAAAAAATAGGGAGGATGTATCTTTTTTGGTACATACTTTTTATGCCAAAATTCGTAAAGATGAAATTTTGGGTCCTATTTTTAATGGTATAATTGAAGACTGGGATGAACATTTAGAAAAGTTGACTGATTTTTGGGAGAGTAATCTCTTTTATGTGCGCAAGTATTATGGAAATCCAATGTTGGCGCATGTGTCAGTTGATCAGAAAATAGGTGGTACTGTTGAGTCGAAACACTTTGGTATGTGGTTAAATTTATGGTATGAAACTATAGATGACTATTTTGTAGGAGAGCTAGCCGATTTGGCTAGGAGTCGCGCACGGAAAATGTCAACACATCTGTTTTTAAAGGTCTATGAGAGTAGATAAATAATATACAAGGAGCAAGTTGCTCCTTTTTTTATGCCTTTATGTGATTGTAATGTTTTTACTATATTTATATCAGCAATAAAACAGGATTAAGGTGTGAGTGATTTGAGTGGGAGGTTTTTTGCGTTGAAATAAAATAAAACCATTATACTAAACTTATACTATGATTAAAATTAAAAGGATTTTAGTGCCGACAGATTTTTCAGAAAGCGCGCGTTCAGTGTATCAACAGGTGTGTGACACAGCTGAAAATTATCAAGCAAAGGTGGATATGATTCATATTGTGCCCTTGATTCCTTATTTTGGAATTATCAGTCCTGATGCAATGGATAATCCGTTTACAGACGAGGTGAAATCGAAACAAGTGCACGCTATTTTGCAAGCTAAACTCGAAGAGGAGTTAGAGACCTATTTTCCTGAATCTGTACGCGGAAAAGTTTTTGTAAAAGATGCACAGCGCCCATCGGCAGGAATTGTAGCGCATGCTAAAGCTGAAGGTTATGATTTAATTACAATAGCTTCGCGTGGTAGAGGAAACTCGGTGTTTAGTAGGGGGACGGTAACAGAAAAGTTAATTCGGCTAGCGCGGACACCGGTGTTGAGTGCTAATAATGATTTTGATAATACCATCAATACAATTGTTATGCCTACTGATGCATCGCGCGTATCACTTGAAGCTTTGCCTTGGGCGATGTTGGTGGCTGAGCGCAATAAAGCGAAAATAGAATTACTAGGCGTGTCTGTTTTTGACAGCGGCATCATTAAGTTGGCTGGCGCAAGTTCTTACCGTTATAAAGATTTTGAAATCAAAGAATTTATCTTTGAAGCGCTAAAAAAATATGTAGAAAGTAATACAGAAGGAATAAGTTTTGTAGGGGAACCTTCAGTAGATAAAGACAGTTTTAAATTACAGATGGCAACACATGAGCCGGTTGATCTGTCGATTGTTGTAGAGCGAGGTACTTCTGCTCACTCCGTCATTGTTAGTTATGCGCGAGAGCAGGCTGATGTGGTGGTTATGGCTACACATGGACGCCATGCAGTGGCTAATTTGTTTTTGGGATCAACCACCGAAAAAGTGCTTAAGCAGTTGCGTAAACCTGTATTGACTACTAAGCCTCTAAATCTACAGAGTTGATTAGTAATAACATATAGTATTTTTAATAAAAGAGAGGCCTTGGTCTCTCTTTTTTATAAATCAAAGGTTTTTGGCGAATAATTTATTGGGCTAAATAATCTTGTGATAAGCTGTATAAGTATTAATAAATTAAGTGAATTAGTTTGTGTATTCTTAAATAATTTATAATTTTATAAATTGTAGAACCTCAGGTAAATGTAAGAAATGTATGGAGTGATAATTTAGGATAAGTTTATAGGAATTATATTAAAGATAAATTTGTCCATAATTAAATCTCGCCTTATCTTTGCCACATATAATAAGAAATAAATGTTTTCAAAAGCTTGTGAATACGGCATCAGAGCCATTTTGTTTATTACAGTAAAGTCGCTGTACGGTAATCGGGCGCGCTTGAAAGAAATAGCAAAAGAGATAGAAGCGCCAGAAGCCTTTACGGCAAAAGTGCTGCAGAAACTGGCAAAATGTGGAATTATTCATTCGAGTACAGGTCCTAAAGGAGGATTTTATATAAAGGAAGAAGAGATGGAACACATCAAATTAATTCAAGTTGTTACAGCTATAGATGGCGATGCTATCTTTACGGGTTGTAGCTTAGGATTGCCGCGATGTGATGCGAGTAAACCCTGTCCGATGCACCATAAATTTAAAGGTGTTAGAGACGGGTTAATCGATATGTTGACTAATACGAATATCGCTAATCTGGCACATGATGTAGAAGATAAGCGTTCGTTTTTGAAATATTAAACTAGTCTTTATTTAATACATATGAGGTATCTACAATCGAAACAACGTTTGCTGTTGTTTCTGCTATTAGTTTTTAGCAGTTTTCCGAGTTTTGCGAAAAATGAAGAAGTGGCACAAGAATGGCTTGGAGGAGCCGGTGTAATTGGGATGTTAGTCTTGATTGCATTGATCCTAGCCGTGCCGGTCATTATTCTTCTCATCCGATTTAACAAGTATTTGGGTGGTTTTAAGCGAAAGAAGTTGGATCAAAATCAACTTCAATTTAATGAAGAAATTTTATCACTTGAAACTGATGAAATTGATCAGATCTTAACCCAACGCAAAGAAGCGTTGAATTTTAAACTAACTGGAGAGGAATTAGGAGGAAAGGATAAGCCTGTTGATAAACGAGGTATGATCTATGACATTACTCATGATCCTAAGCCTTCGTTTGTCGCTAAAAAACAGCGTCGATCAAAGTTCTTTTTAGAAACCGATGAAGGGCTTAAAAAAATTGTTTATTACTTTTTGGGCGCTTCTGTGTTTTGGTTAGTCTTCGGAACGCTTGTAGGCGAATTTATCGGAATGAAATTCGTATGGCCTTCTTTAGACCATGTGTCTTGGTTGTCATTTAGCCGTCTTCGTCCTGTACATACCAATACGGTGTTCTGGGGTTGGGGCTCTTTTGCTATGATTGGGTTGGCTTATTTTGTAATCGCACGAACCTCAAACACTAAAATACACAGTCATAAATTGGCGTGGATTACCTTTTGGTTGTTTAACTTAAACCTTGTTTTTGGTAACCTCTGTTTAATGGCGGGTATCAATAATGGTGGCGCTGAGTTTCGCGAGTATATCTGGCCAGTATTTGTGCCGTTTTTTATTGTGCCATTAGTCTTGACGTTTTACAATTTCTATAAAACAGTCGCCAATCGAAATACTAAGGAAATATACATTTCAAACTGGTTTATTTTCGGTTCCATTATTTGGACAGCTGTGGTAGCTATCACCGGCTATTTACCTTTTGAAGGTTTGGGTGAAACTGCCATTGAAGGATACTTTATGCACATGGGTGTTGGAATGTGGTTTATGACCTTTTGTTTAGGGTTGATTTACTACTACTTGCCAACCTCGTTAAACAAACCTATTTACTCTTATGCTTTAGGCGTTATTGCCCTGTGGACACAGATGTTGTTTTATACCATGATTGGTACACATCACTTTATCTTTAGTCCTTTGCCTTGGTGGTTGCAATCTGTTGCTATAGTGTATAGTATAGGTATGGTAATTCCTGTAACAGCAGGTACTGTAAACTACTTGATGACCATGCGCGGTAAGTGGAGTCATTTGGCTAAAAGCTATGTGATGCCATTCTTTTTAGTAGGGGTGATCTTTTATTGGGTAGGCTCTATGCAAGGAAGTTTACAAGCTACGCGTTACACCAATTACATTTGGCACTTTACTGACTTTAACGTAGCGCATTCACACATGACGATGTACGGTATTATATCGTTCATCTTATGGGCGTGTATCTATTATATCATGCCGCGCTTAACAGGTAAAGAGCCCAAACAATTTTTAGTAGGAGGTCATTTCTGGCTAGCTTTTGTCGGCTTGTTTGCTTACTCTATTCCGTTGATGATAGGCGGAACTTTAAAAGGACTCAGCTGGTTGCAAGGTGATCCATTTATTCAATCTGTTATTTTGATGAAACCATATTGGATTTGGCGTGCCGTAGGTGGCTCATTGATGTTGTTGTCTCACTTTATTTTTGCTTATAACTTCTATTACATGATTAAAGGGAGAAGAAGTAGAGCAGAAGTACTCAAGGAACAACAAAAGCTCGAGCACATTAATGAATCATTAAAAACAAAAACAGCTTAACGATGATTGATTTTAATACAGATCACAAAGCCTTAGTGTGGACACTGTTTTTAGTGTTCCTTGGCTTGACAGGTTTGGTGGCTTATTATCCAGCCTACCAAATGGAAGAGTACAAAGCCCTTCCTAATCAACCTAAATTGACCCCAATACAACGCCGTGGGCTAGAGGTGTATATCTCTGAAGGCTGCGTGGCGTGTCACACACAACAAGTGCGTAATATTGAAATGGATGCTATGTTTGGCGATCGACCAGCTATGGCTGAAGATTATGCTTACAGTAAAAAACGTTTGAGCTGGTGGGCACAAAGTCCTTCGCTTTTAGGAAGTGAACGCACTGGGCCAGATTTGACTGAAGTTGGGGAGAGACAACCTGCTGAACCTTGGCAATATCTTCACCTCTATGAACCACGTGCTGTAGTTAAAGCTTCAGTGATGCCTGCTTATCGTTGGTTATTTAAACAAGTTGATTCCGCCTTTGTCAGAGAATCAGATGTGGTGGTTAAAGGCGTTCCAGATCAATATAAAGAAGACCCGAGTAAGGTGGTCGTTGCTACCGATGATGCACAAGCTTTAGTCGCTTATTTGATTTCTTTAAAACAACCTGAATTGCCAGAAGATATGGAAGCTCCAGAGTTTATTCCGCTTCAAAAGAAAGAAGAAAAAGTAGCCGCTGGGGGAGCCGCAGATGCTGGATCAGGATTAGATGGTAAAAGTTTGTATGAAAGCACATGTGCCGCTTGTCATCAAACTACTGGTAAAGGATTGCCAGGAGCATTCCCTCCGTTAGTGGGTAGTGGAATTGTCAATAACCCCGATGCGAGTACGCACATTAGAATCGTTATTGAAGGCTATAATAATTTGCCTGATTACGGTCCTATGCCTCCATTTGGCGATCAATTGTCAGATGAAGAGATTGCTGCAATCATAAATTATGAACGCACCAGCTGGGGTAATGAGGGTAAAACAATTACTCCGGAAGATGTAAAAGCTGTAAGAGCTTCATTATAAAACACGTAGATTATGAAAAAATACGTATATTTAATTGCAGCCTTTTTTATAGGAAGTGGTATGACTATAGCTCAAGAAATGGCTAAAGGGCATGCCGCAGGACATCATCACGGGTTTACCTTAACTAAACCAGGTGCTTATTTAGCAAATGCTTTCGTTTGGATTTCTGTAGGTATTGTTGTTGCAACCTTAGTGTTGACTTTAAAATACATCTTTTTTCCAGGAGAAAAGGACCCTAATCACATTAAAAATATAGTCAAGGATGAAGGATTCGAATAAAATAGCCAGTTTTGAAAATAATCGTGTGGTTAAAGTTTTTCTAGATGATGAAGAACAACCCTTTGGCGAGTTTAAACCGCCAATAGAGATTATGTTAGATACAACAAAAATTCCTGATGGCGAACATACTTTAAAAATCGTCGCCAAATCATCAGGAAATGTTGAAGGGATAAAGCTTATTCCATTTACTGTTAAAAATGGCCCTGAAATTACCGTTATGGGCTTAAAACCTAATCAAGTAGTCGATAAGGAAACCGCCATTACCATTAACGCGTATGGCAGTGAAAATGACGATCAATTTGTGATGCGTGGGTCTGAAGATCCTAAGCCTATTCCGGCTTGGTTTTGGGCGTTGCTCATCACCGTGATTGCCTTTGCTATATTCTATCTCGTTATGTATTGGACGCCTGAATTCTATAAATCTCCATTCTAATGGCTAAAGAAATAGAAACCCTTGACGATGTAAAACTATTGGTAGATGAGTTTTACGGATTAGTGCAAAAAGATGAATTGATAGGCCCCATTTTCAACAAAATTTTAGATGGACGCTGGCCTGAGCACCTCGAAAAAATGTATCGCTTTTGGCAAACTATTTTGCTGCAAGAACACACTTATCGCGGTTATCCTTTTCATCCTCATGCGCAACTACCGGTGGCTCATCACCACTTTGAACGCTGGATAGAACTCTTCTTTGCTACTTTGGATAAATACTTTGAAGGACAAAATGTGTATGTCGCTAAGCGGCAAGCCGATAAAATGGCTCAAATGTTTGAAATGCGCATAACATACTTGCAAGAAAATTCAATTATGTAGTTAAATCCATACCGATAACGCCCTCATAGAGTTTGTGAAATCAAATTTGTGAGGGTGTTTTTTTAATAGGCAACTTTAATACGGAAGTGATTTTTGAAATTTTCACGATAAAATATGCAGTCTATTTCAAAAATCGATTCCGCATAAAACAGCTTGTAATTTATGATTTCTTTAAAAAAATAACTTAAATTACTGGCCTTAAAATTTGACTCAAAAACACCACCTTTATATGACTAAACTAATTAAAGCTATTGAAGATAAGTATCAAAAACTCGGTCAGAATCCCGAAACTTATCTCAATGGGCTACTACAAGCAAAACCTATAACTTATTGGGATTACGTTCAAGTTGATACCTTGTTGTCTCTACAGCGCCCACGCACCAATTTTAAAGATGAAGAAATCTTTGTGATGTATCATCAAGTTATTGAATTGTTTTTGAAAATGCTCTTGCATGAAGTTAAACAAATGCAAGCTGCTGAAGAAATTAACGAAGCAATATGGATTGATAAGTTGGGACGCGTTGATCGTTATGTAGAAATGCTGATTAGCTCGTTTGATATTATGCGCAACGGCATGAATTATGACGATTATAATGTATTTCGAGCCACTTTAGCACCGGCTAGTGGTTTTCAAAGTGTGCAGTTTAGATATATTGAATTGTATTGTACCCCAATCGAAAACTTAGTAAACGAAGCCGGTAAAAAACGCCTTCCTGAAAATCCGACTATAGACGATTATTTTGATAATTTATATTGGAAAGATGCAGGCTATAATCGCGAAACCGGTGAAAAATCGTTGACTTTGCGTTTGTTTGAAGAGCGTTATGAAGATGAATTGTTACAGTTAGCCAGAAAAATGCAAGGACAAACTTTGCAAGATAAATTTGCTAAACACAATAATCCATCAGAAGCACTTAAAGAAAATATGCTCAAGTTTGACAAGCTTTACAATGTCACTTGGCCTTTAGTCCATCTAGAAACAGCAGCGCACTACTTAGATAAAAAAGGAGAAAACAAAGCTGCAACAGGCGGGTCTGAATGGAAAAAATATTTGCATCCTAAACATCAACAGCGCAAATTCTTTCCAGAACTCTGGGATGATAAAGCTTAAGTAGAAGCTGACTATCGAAAATAATACCGTGGGTAACAAATTATACCTACGAAAATTATAATAAATCGGGCCGTTTCACTAATTGTTGTGAAACGGCCCGATTTTAGAGACAATACACGTATTGTCTCATGAATGTTTATAAGGTGTAATGTTTTGTGTACAACTCGTCTCTAATCACTTTGAGTTCAGGACTAATCCCTACTTTGTATTGATGTGGGTTTTCAAAGCGTTTGTACTCTTTAGGTAACTTTTTCAACTGATTTGAAGCGTATGTTTTTATCTCGTCAACGGTGTGCTGCTTTGACACTTGTTGCTCGTTTTGATATACAATTTGTAAGAGCGGCACCGCTTTAAAAGGTTTACACGACATTTGTTTGTGTGGGTTATGCGGGTCAATTATCATGCTAGGTACAGGTTGGTCAGCTAAGCCAATAGCATCAGCACCTCTTAAAGTACCATCTTCATTTAATAAGCGATAAACCTGCTTTTTGCACGGCAAGGTTGTTTTTTCAACATTGTCAGAAATTTTGATGCGCGCTTGTCCGTTGACTTCAGCTAGTTTATAAACTCCACCAAGCGCCGAATCTGGCTGTCCGGTTACCAAATTGGTGCCTACGCCAAAAATATCAATAGGAGCGCCTTGATGAATAAGACTGCGGATTACATATTCGTCTAGTTGATTAGATACCGCAATTTTGACGCTTGTTAAGTCAGCTTCATCTAAGAGTTTTCGCGTTTTTTGAGATAAATAAGACAAATCGCCACTGTCTAGACGAATGCCAAACAATTCTTCACCTCGGGCACGCATCTCTAAGGCTACTTTAATCGCATTAGGAATCCCGCTTTTGAGGGTGTTGTAGGTGTCAACTAATAGAATGCAATTTTTAGGATTAGCTTCAGCAAACTTCCTAAAGGCTGTTAGCTCATCGTCATACATTTGTACAAACGAGTGCGCCATAGTGCCCACACATTTTAATTGATAGTGTTGAGCCGCATAAACATTGCTGGTAGAATCAAATCCCCCAATTATAGTGGCTCTTGAAGCTGCAATGCCTCCTAAACCTTGGGCGCGTCGCAACCCAAATTCACTTAAATTTTTATCAGGAGCAATACTTCTAACTCGGCCAGCTTTTGTAGCAATTAAGGATTGAAAATTTAAAATATTTAAGAGCATCGTTTCTATGAGCTGCGCCTCAAGCATAGTCGATTCAATACGAAGAATAGGCGTGTTAGGGAATACGAGTTCACCTTCTCTAACCGCACTGATGCTTCCTGTAAATTTGAAGTCTTTTAAAACTTCAAGAAACGCTGGTTTAAATCCTTGTTGAGCTAAATAAGCTAAATCATTTGCACTAAAGCTAAAATCAGCTAGGCTGTCTAACAAATCTTGTAGTCCGGCAAAAATGACATAGCCTCCTTTAAAAGGGATTTTGCGGTAGTAGTAATCAAAAACGACTTGTTCTTGGTGTGACTGGTGAAAATAATAAGCCTGGCACATGGCCAGCTGATATAAATCTGTATATAATCCCGATTGCTTAAATGTCATGTCAATGCCTTTAGATTACAAAAATAAAGAACTTTAAACGCATAGTTGCTCAAGTGCTTGAAGAGTTTTGTGTTATTAACCTCAATAGAGTCGACTTAACAGGGGTTAAGCAAACGCTAAATTTTATGTTTGTCTAAAATAATTTTGAATTGTGTTTATAAATATCTGATAGTTAATTAATTGTATTTTTTTATGTTTAAAAATAATTACGGATAAATGTGTCTTTAAATGATTTTGTTTGTATTTTTGAGTAGCATAAGATTTAAATGCTACATAATATCTTAATTAAATTTATGTTAGAAATAAATTCAGTTTATTAATAGGATGTAAATTTTGTAAGTTTTATGCTTAGCATTTTGATTTATTGGAAAAACACCTTATTTTTATATAGATAATATTAATCCAATAGATAAATACATGACCTATGAAAACAGGATCAGACCGAAAAAAGTACTCTCGTAAGGAATTTATGCGTAATGCCGGCGGAGCTATTATAGGAGGTAGCTTGCTATCTTCTTTCGGGTTACCATTTGTTGAGGGAGCGCAGGCAAAACCGCTAGATAATCCTGTCTCATCATTTAAAGCGCAAATGGCAGCAATGACCTTTGCTAACAGAGTTGCAGCTGACCCTACAATTTTACCTCCTCCTATTAAACGTAGGCGGCCTACAACTGTCAAAGTAGAATTAGAGGCGGTAGAGGTTTTGGCCGAAATTGAGCCAGGTGTTAAATTTCACTATATGACCTTTGGCGGGCAAGTTCCTGGTCCAATGATTCGTGTAAGGCGTGGCGATACGGTTGAGCTAACCTTAAAGTCATCCGTTCACAATATGATGTTACACAATATTGATATTCATGCCGTGTATGGTACCGGTGGGGGAGCAATGGCAACTTTTGTAACGCCAGGTTCACAACAATCTATTCGCTTTAAAGCCATGTATCCAGGGGCATTCATATACCATTGTGCGGTGCCGGCTATGGATCAACATATCAGTAGCGGAATGTATGGCATACTTTTGGTAGAACCTGAAGAAGGATTGCCTAAAGTGGATCACGAATTCTATGTCGGTCAAAATGAAGTCTATATAAAAGGCAATGCCGGTGAAAAAGGCTTGAAAGAATTTGACTTTGACAAAATGCGTAATGAAGATGCGGACTACGTGTTACTCAATGGCGAAAAAGGCGCATTAACTGAAGGAAAATACGGCGCTATGAAAGTAAAAAAAGGAGAAACAGCGCGGATCTTTTTTGTTAATGGCGGCCCTAATTTAGCTTCGAGTTTTCACCCTATTGGTAATGTGTTTACCAAAGTGTGGCGTGAAGGGGCTTTGGCAAGTACTCCTGAGCGTTATGTACAAACGGTGGGTGTGCCTCCAGGCTCATGTGGTGTCTTTGAATTAGATTTCCCTGTGCCTTCAACTATTCACCTTGTCGATCATGCGCTCAGTAGAGTTGAATCAAAAGGCATGGGTGGCGATATAGTTGTAGAAGGAGAGCCGGATACCTCTATTTTTGACCCCGATTTTAACGGATAATTTTAACCTTAATAATTTTAATAATTAAATTAATTGTCAATTATGTTAACTCTCACAAAAACCTCAAAAATCTCTGTAATGTTCTTTATGATTTGCGCGTTTTTATGCTCAGCAAATACCTTTGCTCAACGCGTTATTGAGATGGAAGGAACAAATCAAATGCGTTTTAGTGTTGAACAAATCACTGCTAAACCTGGTGAAAAAATTACTGTAAAGTTAAAAACAGTTAGTAGTTTTCCTGCGGCAGCAATGTCTCACAACTTTGTATTGCTAAAAAAAGGAGTGGATGCTAAAGCGTTTATTATGGCAGGAATAAGCCATAAAGATAATGAATATATCGATCCGGCTAAACAAAGTGATGTTTTGGCTCAAACTAAATTGGCCTCTGGAGGTCAAACTGTAGAAGTGACTTTTACAGCGCCAACTGAACCTGGTAATTACGAATATATATGTACTTTCCCTGGTCACTTTGTGTCAGGAATGAAAGGCGTGTTGACGGTAAAATAATGGCCGATTAACGTTTTTAAAATAACACAGACTTGTACAAGAAATAAATGAATTCCTTTTGCAAGTCTGTGTTTTAAAAATTGATTTCGTTTAGGTTCAACCATTACTTACCGCTAAAGCTATACTTACAAGTTTTTTTATCTCTCTCTAATTCTTAAACCATGAAACAATTTAAATCTATTTCGACGATTCTAGGTGTGTTTGTGGGGTTTTTCTGCTTCTTTCTTTCAGCCAACTTGCAAGCGCAGGAGGCTAAGGTTATTGAAATTAAAGCGCTAAACTCCATGTCTTATAATCTTACCAATATAGTGGTAAAACCTGGGCAAAAAGTGACTATTCGTTTGTCTACGGTGAGTGAATTTACCGCTAAACAAATGTCTCATAACTGGGTGCTGCTCAAACAAACAGCCGATGTTAAAAAGTTTGTTGAAAAATCTGAAAAATATGCCTATAACGATTACATCGCTCCAGATATGGAAGATCAGGTTATTGCGCATACTAAAATGGCAGCTGGAGGAGAAACGGTTGAGGTCACCTTTATTGCACCAAAAAAACCGAGTAAATACATGTTTCTTTGTACTTATCCAGGGCACTTTTATGCAGGTATGAAAGGAACTTTAACTGTAAAAGAATAAAGTTTTTACTTTTAACTTCAGTTAGCAGTCAAACTCTATGCTGAAGCTATTTACAGCTGATATCGTATAGACAAATTATATAGTCCAATTTCGAAAGGGGTCCTGTTTTTCTTGATTTTACTCTTTAAGGCCAGGGCAAAAATCAAGAAAATATTTCGTTGTTAATTTTGTCATGTAGTGATATAAATCGGACTAAAAAATAATTCTGATTGGTATAACTTGCTGAGCTTATTTTAAGCTTGAGCAAGTTTTTTTTGTTTATAACGAATTGGTAATTAGGTATGTGTATGTTTATTTTTTTATTAAAGATAAATTTGTCCGAAATAAAAATTATTCTCTATATTTGTATTGAAAATAACGAGATGTTTAATGCTGTAAATTGTATTTCATATGAAAAATAACAACAAGCCTGATATGTCACCACTGGGTGTAGGTCAAGCGTTCAAAACATTACAGGTCAACGCAAAATCTGGTGTGCAAATGCCTGTTCATCACGCTACAGAAGAAGCGGTAATTATCGTAAAAACGGGAGAAGTTATCTTAAAAACCACCGATGATGATCATGTTTTGACGATAGGAGATGTGTTTATATTGCCTAAAGCGCAAGAGCACAGTCTTGAAGTTAAAACAGATTTTCAAGCAGTAGTAGTACTACCTGTAAATGCAGAAATTGAATTTCCTAAAGAAACCAATGTTTAATCAATAATAATTTGTAAATTAGAGTTATGGATAAGGTAATGGATAAATCAGTAGGTCAAATTGTTGCTGAAGATTATAGAACAGCGCAAATATTTAAAGACCATAAAATTGATTTTTGTTGTAATGGCGGGAGAACCGTTCAACAAGTGGCTGATGAAAAAAACTTAGACGCACAAGCCTTGTTTGATGAAATCGCCAAAGTGCAAGAAGTAAAGGCAGAAGGAGCAATTGATTTTGAATCGTGGCCATTGGACTTATTGGCTGATTATGTTGTCAAAACTCATCACCGTTATTGCGAAAAACAAATTCCGGTGCTCAAACCTTACTTAGATAAAATAGCAAAAGTACACGGCAAGCATCATCCTGAACTTTTGGAAATAAAATCACTTTTTGATCAAGTAGCCGGCGATATGTCAGCCCATATGAAAAAAGAAGAGCTAATTCTTTTTCCATTTATCAAAAAGTTAGTGAAAGCGCAAGCAGAAAGGGTTACCCCTCAGCTCGGTCGTTCTGTTGAAAATCCTGTCAACATGATGATGCATGAACACGATGACCAGGGAGAAGCTTTTAGAAAAATTGCCGAGTTGAGCAATGATTATACCTTGCCTGCTGATGGCTGTAATACCTATCGTGTAACGCTTGGATTATTACAAGAGTATGAAGACGATTTACACAAGCACATCCATTTAGAAAACAACATTTTGTTTCCTAAAGCGGTAGCGCTTGAAAAAGAACTGATGGCCTAGCTCAATAAACTTGCACAGCGTGAGCATGGCTTTTTAAGTTGATAAAATTTAATCACATAAACTATAAACCATGTCAAACGATCCTTTTCAAGTCAAAAAAACTTTAGATCTTCAAGGTAAAAAATTGGAATATTTCAGCTTATCCGAATTAGAAAAACAAGGATACCTCATCGCCAAGATGCCTTTTTCAATTCGTATTTTGCTAGAAAATGCCTTGAGAAATTTTGATGATTTTGCCGTCACAAAGCAACACATCGAAAACCTGCTGCAGTGGGAACCCAATACCGACAATAAAAACATTCCTTATAAACCTGCTCGCGTCCTTATGCAGGATTTTACTGGAGTGCCGGCAGTGGTCGATATTGCAGCTCTGCGTTCTGAAGTGGCTCGAAAACAAAAAGACCCCGACAAAATCAACCCGCTTATTCCGGTCGATTTGGTAGTGGATCACTCTGTGCAAGTTGATTATTTTGCTACAGATTACTCTTACCAACGCAATATGGAAGTGGAGTATGAACGCAATATTGAACGCTACACCTTTCTGAAATGGGCGCAAAAAGCCTTTGATAACTTTAGAGTTGTTCCTCCAGGTATGGGAATTTGTCATCAAGTTAATCTTGAATATTTTGCACAAGGCGTTATTGAACGCAATGGTCAACTTTTTCCGGATACCTTAGTCGGTACTGATAGTCATACGCCTATGGTTAATGGCATTGGTGTTGTCGGTTGGGGTGTTGGAGGTATTGAAGCCGAAGCCGCTATTTTAGGTCAACCTATTTATTTTATAATGCCTCAAGTTGTCGGTCTTAAATTAACTGGCAAGCTGTCTGTTGGTGTTACCACTACTGATTTAGTGCTCAACATTGCCGAAGCTTTGCGCAAACACGGTGTAGTAGGTAAATTTGTTGAGGTGTTTGGTGATGGCTTAGATTATCTATCTGTCCCTGATCGCGCCACTATAGGTAATATGTCGCCTGAATTTGGATGTACAGTAACCTATTTCCCAATTGACGATAAAACACTTGACTACATGCGCCAAACCAATCGCCCTGAAGAAGTGGTTGAGCGAGTAGAGGCTTATTGTAAGGCTAATAAATTATGGCGTGAACATACTGATGAGATTAATTACTCTTCAGTAGTTGAGGTGGATGTTTCAAAGATAGAACCTTCGGTAGCTGGGCCTAAACGACCTCAGGATAAAATCTTGATGAAAAACCTCAAGTCTAAGTTTAAAGATTTACTCAAAGATGAATTTGATCGCGATTATATTGAACCGGATGATCGCGCCTATCGCAATTCAATTGATCGCTGGGGAGCAGAAGGTGGACGCGGCACTGTAAAAGCGCCACCAAAAGAAACGGGAATCCCTGCCGTTATTGAAGAAGATGAAAACGATTTGCGCACCGTTTGGATTAACCGCGGACACGATAAATTTGAACTCTCTGATGGATCCGTAGCTATTGCCGCAATTACTTCTTGTACTAACACCTCAAATCCTTATGTGATGTTAGGCGCAGGATTGGTGGCTCGCAATGCGCGAATCAAAGGAATCGATACGCAGCCTTGGGTGAAAACCTCTTTGGCACCAGGCTCAAAAGTCGTTACCGATTACTTGAATAGAGCTGATTTGATGAAAGATTTTGAGGCACTCGGCTTTCATTTAGTAGGTTATGGTTGTACTTCATGTATCGGAAATTCAGGTCCTTTACCACCTAAAATTAGCGAAGCTGTCGATAAGTATGATTTGGTGGTGACTTCAGTATTGTCTGGTAATCGCAACTTTGAAGCGAGGGTACACCCTAAAGTTAAAATGAATTTCTTGATGTCGCCAATGTTGGTTGTAGCTTATGCCATTGCCGGCCGTGTAGATATTGATTTGGTCAATGAGCCAATCAGTTATGACCGCAATCAACAACCCGTTTACCTCAAAGATATTTGGCCATCAAATGACGAAATTAACGCGGTGATGAGTGAAGTACTTTCTCCTGCTGATTTCGATAAAAATTACGGCGAAATTTTTGCCGGAAATGAGATTTGGCGCAACCTAAATGTCGGTGAAGAAAAAGTCTATTCTTGGAATGCCGAATCAACCTATATTAAAGAAATCCCGTTCTTTGAAAATATTTCAGAAGAACCTGAAGATTTACACGATATCAAAGAGGCAAGAGCCTTGTTAGTCTTAGGTGAAAGTATTACAACAGATCACATTTCGCCTGCAGGTCGATTTAGTAAATTTTCATCAGCCGGTCAATATTTAATTTCGAGAGGTGTAAAACCTGAAAACTTTAATTCTTACGGTTCAAGACGCGGTAATGATGAGGTGATGGTGCGTGGAACCTTTGCCAATGTACGTATTAAAAATCAGTTGGTGGATAAAGAAGGTGGCTATACCAAATATTTGCCTACAGGTGAAGAAATGACCGTATATGATGCCGCTCAAAAATATAAAGCAGATCAAACGCCACTTGTAGTGCTGGCTGGAAAAGAATACGGTAGCGGATCTTCTCGAGATTGGGCTGCTAAAGGAACTTATCTCTTAGGGATTAAAGCCGTACTTGCCGAAAGTTTTGAGCGTATTCACCGCAGTAACTTGATGGATTTAGGTGTGTTGCCACTAGAATTTTTGCCGGGTGAAACGGCTAAATCACTGGGGTTAACTGGAACAGAGAGCTATAGCTTTACAGGAATCGCCGATAACTTGACCCCTCATAAAAAAATAGATGTTATCGCTAAAAATGAAGCTGGACATGAAACGAAATTTAAAGCGATTGTAAGACTAGATTCGCCTATAGAAATTGAATATTACCGCAACGAAGGAATATTACAATATGTTTTACGACAATTTTTAAAAGACAATTGATAGAAATTGTTTTTTGATTTGTAGTGTGTGAAATTACGCCGAAACAAACTTTGTTTCGGCGTAATTTATTTTGTAACTTTCACTCTGATGTTTGTGGTGTTAAATTTCTCTAATTAAGACAAAATTATCCATGAATAACTAGTTAGAATCACTTTTATTGATTAATTTTGATTCATTCTAAATAGTAATACTCGAATTATGAAAACAGCTGGTTTAACTACTGATATTAAGTATAATGACGGGCGTCCGGCCATACAGGTGATGCTTGAAACTGAAGCAGGTAAAGAAATTCGTATCGCTTTTAAAAAAGGACAAGTGATGAAACGCCACCAAACACCTTTTCCTATTGTTGTTGAGGTATTTGACGGCCAAATCGATTTTGGAGTGAATGATGAAGTTCTCAATTTGAAAAGAGGAAGCTTGATTGCCTTAGCAGGAAATGTGCCGCATGATTTGACGGCTCAAGAAGACAGCATTGTTCGTTTGAGTCTGAATAAAGCAGATTCAGCTTCTCGCGTTGAAAATGTAACTAAACAATAAATACCATGGCGCACAAAACAATTAATACCGAGCAAGGACATTGGCTCCTCGCAAAAATGGGTAAGAAAGTTTTGCGTCCTGGTGGTAAGGAATTAACATTGAAATTGGTAGATGCCTTAAAGCTTGAAACTACTGATAAGATTATAGAATTTGCACCAGGAATAGGATTTACCGCCGAAGTGTTGATTAATCAAAACCCTTTGCATTATACAGGGGTAGAAATTAATGAAGAGGCAGCAGCTAAATTGCGTCATAAATTTAGAGGTTTAAATTGTGATATTGTGACGGCCTCGGCTAGTCAATCTGGTTTGGCTACAGATAGTTGTGATAAGCTTATTGCAGAAGCAATGCTCACTATGCAGGCTGATCATCGCAAAGAAGAAATTATTAGAGAAGCTTACCGCTTGTTAAAACCGGGAGGTTTATATGCTATCCATGAACTCTGCCTGATTCCTGAGGATTTGCCTGAAGAGCAAAAAGATGAAATCAGACAAACATTGGCTAAAACAATGCATGTTAATGCACGACCTTTGACAAAATTAGAATGGGCTAAGCTTTTTGAAAAGGAAGGATTTAAAATAAAAAAGGTATTCACTTCGCCATTGCACATCTTAGAAAGGAAAAGATTGATAGAGGATGAAGGCTGGTGGGGCGCTGCTAAAATTGGATTTAATGTGTTGACGCACCCTAAAGCAAAAGAAAAAATTTTAGAAATCAAATCGCTGTTTAAGTACTATCAAAATCACTTGACAGCCTTTGGATTTATACTTGAAAAAAATTAATAATTAATAGACATAAACAATGAAAAAACACACTGCACATGCCGTTTGGAACGGTTCGGTAAAAGAAGGAAATGGTCAATTAACCACTAAAAGTAAAGTGCTTGACAACCAACAATACTCTTTCAAAACGCGTTTTGAAGATGGTAAAGGCACCAATCCTGATGAACTATTAGCTGCCTCACATGCGGGCTGTTTTGCTATGGCTTTGAGCCTTATTTTAGGAGAAGCAGGTTTTACCCCTGACGCTATTGAAGCCTCAGCTGAAGTCACTATGAATCCTGAAAAATTAGAAATTGAAAGCTCTCATTTGACGCTTAAAGCCAATGTGCCGGGTATTTCAGAAGATAAATTCTTAGAGTGTGCCAACGCCGCTAAAGATAATTGCCCTATCAGTAAGGTGATCAATGCTAAAATTACTCTAGACGCAAGTTTAGCTTAATCAGTATGGCTAAGGATATTATAAAACTTTTTTTGCGCCTTGCATTAGCCGTCGCCTTTTTATCGGCCGTAGCTGATCGCGTAGGAATTTGGGGAACAGCATGGGGTAATATGACAAATTTTTACGCTTATACTCATCAGTTGGTGCCTTGGATTTCTGAGTCTTTAGCAAAAGTAGCCGGATTTATAGCTACAGTTGCTGAGGTAGTATTTGGTATTTGCCTGTTAATAGGTTATAGAGTGCGCCTATTTGCCAACTTAAGTGGTGTTTTGTTATTGCTATTTGCGTTGGCTATGACGTTTAGTTTAGGGCTGAAAGCACCGCTTAATTATTCGGTATATACCGCTGCCGCCGCTGCCTTTGCTTTGGGTTGTATGCGCAAAAAGTTTTTAGAAATTTAAAAAAAAAAGAGGCGTAAAAAGCCTCTTTTTTTAATTCGGATTAGTAAACATTAAAACATCATATCATGAGTGATCACAACGAAATGTATCCACAACCATCATACAAAACAGCACAAGCTAAAGCTGCTTTAGCTCCTGCACAAATTGAAGCTTGGCGCAATTTTAGCCGTACCGTTTTTAAAGAAGGTGTGCTCGATGAAAAAACGAAACAACTGATAGCTGTAGCTGTAGCACATGTTACACAATGCCCGTACTGCATTAAAGCTCACACCCCTCAAGCCTTGAAAAGTGGCGCCTCAAAAGAAGAAATCATGGAAGCAATTTGGGTAGCCGCCGAAATGAGAGCTGGGGCAGCTTATGCGCATGCCGATTTGGCTATGGCCGAAATGGATAAGCAAAAGTAGAACGCATTGTTTGACTAATTGACAATGAAAACAGTTCCGCAAATATGGACTATTGGGCATTCTACGCGCGCTTTAGAAACTTTTTTTGAGCTGTTGCAGAGTTGTAATATTCAAGTGTTAGTCGATGTGAGAAGTTTGCCGGGCTCACGTAAATTCCTACAATTTAATCAAGAGGAATTGCGTGACAGTCTTAAAGCAATTCATATTAACTACCACTATTGTAAACAATTAGGCGGACGGCGAAAGCCTTGTGCTAATTCGTTAAATACAGCTTGGCACAATCCGTCTTTTAGAGCTTATGCTGATTATATGGAAACTTCAGAATTTGCTGAGGGTTTAGCAGAGCTTAAAACAATCGCAGAATCCCAAAACACAGCTGTAATGTGCGCTGAATCGGTGTGGTGGCGCTGCCATCGCTCTATGATTTAAGATGCCCTAAAAGCTGAAAATTGGCAGGTGTGGCACATTATGGATGTCGGTAAAACAACATTGCATCCCTTTACACAGCCTGCCAAAATAGTTGATGGACAGTTAACTTATCACTAATTAATTCTTTAAAAAAATAAATCATGTCTCAACGCTTAGATTACTATAAAGTGGCCCCCGGAGCTACAAAAGGATTACAAGAAATCGAAAAATATGTGGCCAACTCAGGCTTGGAAAACAGCTTGTATCATTTGGTTAAATTACGTGCTTCGCAAATTAACGGTTGTGGTTATTGTGTAGATATGCACACCAAAGACGCGCGCTATGAAGGTGAAACAGAACAACGTTTATACGCCGTGACCGTTTGGAAAGAAACACCCTTTTTTGCCGATAGAGAACGTGCCGCTTTGGCTTGGACAGAGGCTCTGACACTAATTCCTCAAAATGAAGTTTCTGATGAATTGTATCAAGAGGTATTGCAGCAGTTTACTGAGCAAGAAATGATGGCGCTAACCATGTGTATCATTGCTATTAATGGCTGGAATAGATTGGCCATTCCGTTTAGAGTTAAACCGGGAACTTATAATCCTAAACGCTAATTTATGCAGTTAGAAGGAAAAATTGCCATCATTACCGGAGCGAGTAGTGGACTTGGTGCCGCTGCTGCTCAGGCCTTGATAGCTAAAGGGGCTACAGTTTACGGATTGGCACGCAACAATGATGCTTTAACCGATTTGCGCAATTCTTTAGGGACAAACTTTTGTCCGGTACGCATGGATATTACTAATCAAGAAGCCGTGACAGATTGGGTAGATCGTACTTTTTCACTTAATCATGTGCCGGATATTTTGATTAATAATGCCGGAATTGGTGGGTTTGAAAAAATAGACGAAATGGATGCGGAGTATTGGCTTAAAATGATCAATACAAACTTGAATGGCCTCTATTTTATAACTTCTAAAGTGGCCGCCTTAATGAAATCTACTGAAGTGAGTTCACATATTATCAATATTGGCTCTATTTTAGGTACTGTTGGCCGTTCGGAGGGAGCTGCTTATTGTGCCACTAAGTTTGGGGTAAGCGGATTTAGCGAAGCTTTGTTTAAAGAATTGCGTTTTTTCAACATAAAAGTCACTTGTTTAAATCCGGGGTCAATAGATACGCACTTTTTTGCTTCTTCAGGAGTCGAGGCACACCACAATATGTTGCAACCTAAAGATTTGGCTGATACAATTACATATGTATTAGAAACACCCGATAACATGTTGATTGATGAATTGACAATTCGCCCGCTTAACCCTAAAAAACCTTAATCATGAACAAGCTCATTATTAAACGTGCTTATGAAACAGCCGAGGTCACTGATGGTTATCGCATTTTGGTTGATCGTATTTGGCCGAGAGGAGTTAGCAAAGAAAAAGCACAGCTCAATGAATGGAATAAAGAGCTGGCCCCATCAACAGAGTTGCGCAAGTGGTTTGGACATAAACCCGAGCGCTTTGAAGAGTTTAAAACACGCTATTTGATAGAGTTAAAAGCTCAAGAAGGAGTTTTAAAACAAATTGACGAGTTGCGTAAAAAACAGCAAGTATGTTTGGTTTATGGCGCAAAAGATGAAGCGCATAACCAAGCCGTAATATTGAAGGCAGTTATAGAAAATTTGAATAATTAGCATTTAAAAACCGCTTATTGTGAAACGAAACGAAGGACTACAGCCCTTTAGTCGCGAGCACCACTACGGTTTGTTGTTGAGTTGGAAAATCAGAACAGGATTTTCTAAAGGAATTGAAACACACCGCATAAAAAAATATAGCGACTGGTTTTATAAAACTTACTTGGTGCCGCATTTTGAGGCCGAAGAAAAGTATATTTTTCCTATTTTAGGAGAAGATAATACTATGGTTAAAAAGATGCAAGCCAGTCGCAGACGCTTAAATAGATTGTTTTTAGGAGATAAAAAGCCTCCTGAAATTGCTTTGAGCTTAGGCGAAGAAAAACTCGAACAGCACATTCGCTTTGAAGAACGAAAGTTGTTTAAAAAAATTCAAGAAGTGGCAACATCTGAGCAGCTAAAACAAATTGAAAAAATTCATCACTCGCGCAAATTTGTCGATAATACAGAAGACGAATTCTGGTTATAAAAACCTGTTGCAGGCTTAGTTTTGTGAAATTCTTGAGAGCAAAACAACTTTGTTTTTTGTAAACTTGAACAACAAGAATCTAAAACACATTTACAAATGCATAAATTAAAATTTAAAAATGGAGACGAGCTTGCCGCTATTGGGTTAGGAACTTGGAAATCAAAACCTGAGCAAGTAGAAAAAGCTGTGCAATTTGCAGTTGAAAATGGGTACAGACATATTGATTGCGCTCATTTTTATGGAAATGAGGATGCCGTAGGGGGAGGTTTGTCAGCAGCATTTGCTAAAGGGAATGTTAAACGTGAAGAGGTCTGGGTGACCTCAAAATTATGGAATAATGCTCATAAAAAAGACGATGTCATTCCGGCTTTAAAAACTTCTTTAAAGAACTTACAACTCGATTACCTCGACTTATATTTAATTCATTGGCCTGTAGCTTTTCATCCTGAGGTGACAGCTTTCCCTCAATCTGATGACCAATACTTGTCGCTTGATGAGGTGCCGCTTATTGAAACTTGGGAGGCTATGCTGGAAGCTAAAAAGCAAGGCTTAGTCAAGCATGTTGGCGTATCGAATTTCAGCATTAAAAAGCTAGAAGACTTGGCAGCAAAATCAGATGAGCTTCCCGAAATGTTGCAAGTAGAAAGTCACCCGCTTTTACCACAGTTAGAATTGTTTGAATATTGCCAGCAAAAAGGCATTAACTTTACAGCTTACTCGCCTTTGGGAAGTGGCGATCGTCCTGATTTTCAAAAAGCTGACGACGAACCTAGCTTAATCAAACACCCGGTGATTAATGAGATTGCTGATAAACACCAGTGTAATCCGGGGCAAGTGTTGATTAAATGGGCTGAGGGTAGAGGCTCTGCCGTTATTCCTAAATCCACTACGGAGGCACACATCTTGATGAACCTGCAAAGTGCAGATTTACAATTAGACGATGCTGATTTAAAAGCTATCGCAGTAATCACCCCTGGTTATCGCTATGTAGACGGTGAATTTTTTGTCACGCCGGGAAATTCGTATAGCAATATTTTTGATTTATAAGTCTTCTTATATTTTAAAAACTAAGGCGATGGATGGTTGTATTCATCGTCTTTTTAATGCAATCAATGTTGATAAAAAGCAAAAGCTTCTTTGATCAATTTGTCTGTAACCTGACAATCTAGAACAGGATTGCCTATTTGACGTAATAAAACAAAATTAACAACCCCTCCGCGATTTTTTTTGTCGTATTTCAACAGTTCAATAATCACTTTGATATCTGATTCTGTAAATTCTTCAGGCTTAAACGTGTGTAAAAACGTTGATTTAATCGCCTCTAAATCCGTAAACGGCAAACCTAATTGAACATGAGAAAGATAAGCTTCGAGTACCATACCTACAGCTATAGCTTCGCCGTGCAGAAGTGTTTTCTGATCCGGATTTTCTAATCTGTAACTTTCTATGGCGTGCCCTAAAGTGTGCCCGAAGTTTAAAACTTTTCTATAGCCCGCTTCCGTTTCATCTTTAGCTACTACGTCTAATTTTATAGCGATAGAGGTTTTGATTAATTCTTCTAAATCAGCTAAAGTCAACTTGCTGAGGTCTAGTAAGCTTGTCCAGTACTCAGGCTTAGCAATGAGGCCGTGTTTCAACATTTCAGCTAGTCCGCTTTTAAATTCGCTTTGTGGCAAGCTACCTAAGTAGCCCGTATCAATGAGGGTTAGGGCAGCTTCTTTAAAAAGGCCTATTTGATTTTTAAGACCATTGCGGTTCACGCCGGTTTTGCCGCCTACAGCTGCATCGACCATGCCCAATAGAGTGGTAGGCACATTGATAAAAGGAATACCACGCATAAAAGTGGACGCGACAAAACCACCCATGTCGCTGATAACGCCACCACCTAAATTGATTAAAACCGAATGCCGATCACCACCTAAATCGCTAAGTGTGCCCCACAATTGATGGCATATACTGATGTCTTTGTAAATCTCTCCGCTACTTACTTCTATGATTTCGGTGTCTAAATCGACTGCAATATTTTGAAAAAAGTAGGGAATACAATGGTTTTGCGTGTTTTCATCACAGAGAATAAAAACTTTTGAAAAGGCATTTTCTTCAAGATATTTAACTAAATTTTGGTAAACATTTTTACCGAAAAGTATCGTACTTTTAGCACTGGAAAATTCATCCATATTGACCTGTTTATGAAGATTAAATTTAAGTTAATCTTTCTAATCCTTAAAATAAAATTGCAAAGTTAATGGAGAAAAAGATTTTTAATGACACAAAGCACGCTTTCGCTTTAAAAAGTGATAAGGAGCTTAACAAATCCATCTTTATTTTTAAGATGATGAGTCGGTCTTGGTTGGTAGATATAGGCACCAAGCTGACTAATTTTTGTTTAAAGTTAAAACTACCGGTGACAGGATTAATTAAAAATACAATTTTCGAACAATTTTGCAGCGGCGAGACAAAAGAAGAAAGCTTAGATGTGGTCAAAAAAATTCATACCATGAATGTTTTTACCGTCTTTGATTTTGCTAGTGAAGTGCGCGAAAAAGGTGAAGCAGCCTTTGATAAGGATGTTGAAAACCAAATGATTATTGCTAATTTTGCTGCTAAACACAAAGAAATACCCTATGTGGTGGTCAAACCTTCGGCCATTGGAAATTTTGAGGTATGGACTAAAGTTAACAATGGAGAATCCTTAAATGCCGACGAACAACAAGCTTGGGATAACATTGAAGAACGCTTAGATACGATTTGTAAAAAAGTGTACGATCTCAATTTACGCCTATTAGTTGATGCTGAGGAATCATGGATTCAAATTGCTGCCGATAACTTAGTCGAAAAGATGATGACCAAGTACAACAAAGAACGCGCAGTGGTTTATAACACCGCTCAATGTTACCGCTGGGATCGTCTGCAATACATTAAAGATATTCATAAACGCGCGGTAGAACAAGGCTTTAAAGTAGGAATGAAAATTGTCCGCGGCGCTTATATGGAAAAAGAAAACGCCCGTGCCTTACAGATGGGTTACCCAACGCCGATTTGCGAAGATAAAGAAGCTACCGATGTAAATTATAATGCCGTGTTGCACTATTGTTTGCAAAACATTGAAGACATTGCCATTTATATTGGTACACATAACGAGGTCAGCTCGTATATGGCGATGCAATTTATCGATGAAATGGGCTATGCTAAAAATGACGATCGCATTTGGTTTAGTCAATTGTATGGCATGAGTGACAACATCACGTTTAACTTAGCCTTGCACGGATATAACTCAGCTAAATTTATTCCTTTTGGAAAAGTAGAAGAGGTGATTCCTTATTTGATTAGACGCGCTCGCGAAAATACTTCTGTAAAAGGACAAACTGGCCGTGAGCTCGCCTTACTGCAAGAAGAAAAAAATAGACGCGAAGGAACTTATGTTAAACGCGTGAAGTAGAAATTGGGTTTTCTGCTTTAAAAAGGATAACTTTGAGAGAAACTATGAAGTTTCCTTTTAATGCTTAAAAATTATAAAGAAGTAATACGACAAACTTGCATCACTTGGTTGAAACACAATCCCTTTCAGCAAAGCGCGGTGATTGCCTATTACACCTTATTTTCATTGCCCTCCTTTATGGTTATTGTTATTGCCATAGGAGGGTATTTTTATGACCGGACACAAGTTAAAGAAGAACTTATTTGGCGTTTAGGACAGTTTATCGGTGAAGATACCGCTTCAGGGGTTAATCAAATTGTATCTAATATCAGTTTGCAACAAGATTCTACATTAGCACTAATTATAGGTGTAGGGGTCTTGTTGTTTGGTGCTACGGGAGCCTTTATTCAACTTAAAAAAGCGATGAATCGAATTTGGGGCATACGTGAGAAAAAATCAAATTTTGTCATGTTGCTGATCGATCGTGGTTTTTCGTTGGGAATGGTTTTGATTATTGGTATCTTACTCTTGTTGTCGGTTGCTTTGACGGCAGTGATTACTTCTTTAGGAAGTTATATAGCCGATTTTGCCCCACAATTTTCATTACATGCTATCAGATTGCTCAATTTTGCCATTTCCCTTTTGTTGACCAGTGTTTTGTTTAGCGTTGTCTTTAAAGTGTTACCCGATATTAAAGTCGGGTGGAAGGTTACTTTTGTTGGTGGTTTAGTGACGGCAGCCCTTTTTCTTTTAGCCGTATATGGCATTAGCCTATATTTTTCGATCACCAATCCGACTTCTATTTTTGGCGGAGCATCTTCTATTTTATTGCTGATGGTATGGATTTATTATGCGGGCTTAGTGGTATTTTTCGGCGCTGAATTTACGGTACAATACGCGCGTTATAAAGGTGAAAAAGTAGAGCCGAATAGATTTGGCGAACCGGCTTTTGTACAAGCAATACGCGATTTGAAAGCGCAGAAAAATCAATTACAAGAACAACGTGAGATTTTAAAAGAGCTGGCACAAAATATTCCTGATAAATCCTAAAAAAGCGCCACCATATGATAGCGCTTTATGGGAAATTAAATTATACCAATTAGAATTATTTTTTAGACCGATTTATAATATTTTTTGCAGGCATAATACCTTGGGTAATAAATTATACCAATTTTATCCTATAAATAGTCCGAAGATTTATAGGATAAATTTTAAAGGTCAAGGCAAAAAACGCAGACATAGCCTTAGCTATGGCGAGTATTTTTAACGCAGAGATTTGAAATTTCGGCATAAATATTGGGCTATTTTGTATGTATAATTGGTATTAATAGTACAATGAGACTGCTGTCGAAATTGGACTATATAATTTATCCATACGGTATCAGTCGTATTGAATACATACATTTTTGGGTTCTGTAAAGAAATTGAGCGCATTAAAGCCACCTTCACGTCCTACGCCGCTGTCTTTAGTGCCGCCAAAAGGGGTGCGTAAATCGCGATTTAACCAGGTGTTGACCCAGACAATGCCGGCTTCCAGCTGGTTGCTGACGCGCATAACCCGATTGATATCTTTAGTCCATAGCGTAGAGGATAAGCCATAGCGCACATCGTTGGCCATGGCTAGGGCTTCGGCTTCCGTTTTGAACGGCATGATAGTAACTACCGGACCAAAAATTTCCTCTTGATTTAATCGACATTGATTGGAGCTGACTTCAATAATGGTCGGTGCCAAGTAATAGCCTTTTTCATAGCCTTTAACACTTACTTCTTCACCGCCCAATAATAATTTAGCGCCTTGTTTGTCTAAATTGTTGAGGTAAGTTTTTACTTTTTCAAAATGTGCTTTTGAAACCAGAGCACCCAAATCGCTATCTGCCTGATGTGGCGGCCCTACTTTTAATTGTTTTGTAGCCTCGATAAAATCGATTTTGAATTGCTCATAAATAGATTCTTCTACAAAAATCCGCGATCCACACAAACAAATTTGCCCTTGATTGGCAAATGATGATTTGACGGTAGTTTTGAGCATTTTTTCATAATCGCAATCCGCAAAAATGAGATTCGGATTTTTTCCGCCGAGCTCGAGAGATAGTTTTTTAAAATGCGGTGCCGCTATGGCCGAAATATGAGCGCCGGTTTTGGTGCCGCCGGTAAACGAAATCGCCTTGACTTTAGGGTGTGTAACAATAGCTTCGCCTGCTGAAGTGCCTAAACCGTGTACAATGTTTAAAACGCCTTTAGGAAAACCTATTTTTTGACAAATCTCACTCAGTAAATAGGCTGTCATTGGCGTTACTTCACTGGGTTTAGCAATCACACAATTGCCAGCTGCTAAAGCCGGTGCTATCTTCCAGGTAAACAGATAGAGCGGCAAATTCCACGGTGAAATACAACCGACGATTCCCAAAGGCTTGCGCAAGGTGTAATTGATGGTGTTTTTGCCTACACTTTCGTGTGCTTGGCTAGAAAATTGGGTGATGGCATGGGCATAAAATCTGAAATTACTCACCGCTCGAGGAATATCGACAGCTAAAGCCAAGGATAAAGGTTTGCCATTGTCAGCTGATTCGGCTTGCGCCAATTCAACTAGTTGATTTTCGAGCTCATCAGCTATAGCCATAAGCCATTGGCTGCGCTTGTCAATGCTGGTGTTGGCCCAAGCGGGAAATGCCTTTTCGGCGGCATTCACGGCGGCGTCGATATCTTTTTGGTTACTGTTGGCAATTTGGCTATAGACTTCACCGGTAGCCGGGTTGTAATTGTCAATCCATTGTTGGGAGGCAGGATCGCAAAGTTCGCCGTTTATGTAATTTTTAATGCGTTGCATAAACTTGTTTTTTGTAAGCGATAACTTTGACTTCAATCAGCAAGTGTGGGTGAGGAAGTTGATGCACGGCAACAGTGGTGCGTGTCGGACCGGTTTCATAGTCAAAAAGTTCTCCATACACTTCATTGTAACCTTTAAAATCATTCATGTTGACTAAAAAAGTAGTGACATCAACAACATGACTGAGGTCAGCGCCTTCTTCGGCTAAAATCGAATTGATGTTTTTAAAAACGGCTTGCGTTTGTGCTTTAATGTCGAGGCTGGTGGTGCCCATTTCATCGACGTCAACGCCTTCAAAGCTGTTGTCTGCTCGGCGTGAACTGGTGCCTGATACAAATATAAAATCGCCCACGCGCTTGACGTGAGGGTATTTTCCGCGCGGGGTAGCCTTGCCGGCTATAACTTTTCCTTTCATAAGTTGAATTAAGTGGTTGTTGTAGTTCTGAAAGAGTTAAATGCTTTAATCTTGGTTCAAAAACGAATCCGATTAGAACTAAAAGCCGTTCGATTTTTTTACCATTCCAAAAGATTTTAGCTCTTCGTTATAAAAGTCGTAATTTCTCATGAGAATACTTGAAAAATCGTTTAAAAAATTTGGTGAGTAAACGGATGTAACCTACTTTAATCAAAAGACACAAATTTAGAACCTCTATAATTGAATGAAAAAATCGTATTTTTGGCTTCGGTTTTACGCTAAAGAAATTGATTATGCTGACTATTTTATCTGAAGAATACCCCCTTGTTAACCAATGGATTAATGAATTGCGCGATGTAGAAATTCAAAAAGATCGCTTGCGTTTTCGACGTAATATTGAACGTGTAGGAGAGGTGGCAGCTTTAGAAATCAGTAAGTATTTAGAACAAGTTCCCGTAGAAATCACGACACCTTTAGCTAAAGTGCAGTCAAAAAAAATAGCAGTTCAACCGGTTTTGACCACTATTTTACGTGCAGGGGTTCCTTTATTTCAGGGAGTTTTAAATTATTTAGATCAAGCGGATTGTGGTTTTGTGGCCGCTTACCGCAAACACGAGGCGAATGATTATTTTAGTATCAAACAAGATTATTTGACTTGTCCTGATTTGACCAATCGCCCGTTGATTGTTGCCGATCCGATGTTGGCTACTGGCGCATCATTGCTCGAAGCGATTAAAGACTTGTTGACTAATGGTACCCCGTCACAGCTACACATTGTAGCCACTATAGCCAGCGAGGAAGGGGTGCAGCTTATTCAAAAAAATTATCCTGAAGCTTATTTGTGGATAGGCGTTGTCGACCCGGCCTTGACCAATAAAGGCTATATCACACCAGGATTAGGTGATGCCGGTGATTTGAGTTTTGGGCAAAAGTTACAACACTAAAAGGGTGTTGTAATGGGTGCACAGAAGAAAAAAATTGTCATTATTGGCGGTGGAGCGGCAGGTTATTTTACGGCGGCTAACCTCACCGATGTCCATGCCGAAATTCTGATTTTAGAGCAAGCTAAAACCGGTTTGCAGAAAGTAAAAATTTCAGGTGGTGGGCGTTGTAATGTGACTCATGCCTGTTTTGATCCACGTGAACTCGTCGGTTTTTATCCGCGCGGACATAAAGCTTTGCGCAGTTGTTTTACGCGTTTTCAGCCGGGTGATACGATGGCTTGGTTTGAAGAGCGGGGGCTTGAACTTAAAGTGGAAGCGGATAATCGCGTGTTTCCGGTGACTGATTCAGCGCAGAGTGTTATTGATATTCTAGAGCGCGAAGCTTTGAAAAATGGAGTTGTTCTCCAAACTCAATCGGCAGTTACAGCTCTTAAACAACAAGGTGGCCACTGGAAAATTGTGACCAAAACCGAAGAAATTACAGCCGATTATGTGGTGTTTTGCACCGGGAGTTCTCCGAAAGCTTATAAATTGCTAGCGCCGCTTAATTTAGAACTGGTGCCACTGGTGCCTTCGTTGTTTACCTTTAATATTCAACATCAACTTTTAGACGGGTTAATGGGGACGAGCTTTGCTCAGGCTTCAGTAAAAATTCCCGACTTAAAAGCTGAAGAATATGGGCCTTTGCTCATTACACATTGGGGGTTGAGTGGACCTGCAGTGTTGAAATTATCAGCCTGGTGTGCGCGTGAATTGGCCGATTTGGGCTATAGATTTCCAATTCAAGTCAACTTTATTAATCATACCTTTGAGGAAGCTATGGCCGTGTTGACTGCCTATAAAACAGCACATGGCAAACAGCAGTTGGGGACGGTTAAGTTGTTTAATTTGACACAGCGCTTTTGGCAACATTTACTCACCTTTTTAAAGCTCGACGCACAACAACAATTGGCTAATTTGAACAAGAAAAATTTACAGAAATTAGCACAAAGCTTGACGCAAATGGAATTTGTTGTCAATGGGAAAAGCACATTTAAGGAAGAGTTTGTGACGGCTGGAGGCGTGGCATTACCTCAAATTGACTTTAGAAGTATGCGTGTGCGTAGCTTAACTAATTTTTATATGGCCGGAGAAGTTTTGGATATAGATGCTGTAACCGGAGGATTTAATTTTCAGGCCTGCTGGAGTGAAGGCTGGCTGATTGCACAAGATTTGAAAGCTGAGCTTAACCCCAAAGACTAATGTAGAAATAATGGTGCGGAACATACGGCTTCGCTGCCTTTAACTCTTAGTTTTTTGCTTTTGCCTTTAGCTAAAGCGAATCTTCAAATATTCACTTTGACTCCGATCGGTGATCGCACTTTGACAGGTGCAGTGACTGTCCATGGGTAAAATCTATATTTGTGAATAAATATCCAAAAAATTTTAATTATGATAGAATTCATGTAAATTTACGTACACGTTTTAGTATTAAGAAAAAATTCAATGAAAAAAAATATTTCTACTTCCGATAAAAAATGGTACAGATATGCTTTTTATTACGGACTTACTATAGGAGCTGTAATCGGTGCTTTTGCATATTATACCAATTAGGATTATTTTTTAGTCCGATTTATAATATCTTTTGTAGGTATAATACCGTGGGCCATAAATTACTAGTACAATGAGACAAAGTTGAAATTGGACTAGTTAATTTATCCATACGGTATTACAATTAATGAGTGCAATCACATTATAGTAAGATTATTCGCACTATAAGAATGTGCAATTATTTTAGAAACCTAAATACAAGCTCTATTTGGGTTTCGGCCATGTAGCTCCTCCTTTTCCACAAGAGGATGAACCGGCAATGATTTTGACAAAGGTGGAGTGAAAACCTTCATCAACTTGATAAATAACAGATTTGTAGCGATACAAACTCCCTTTAGCCATTAGTTATTTGCCTTTGGGCAGGGGAGAGTCTTCAAAAGTTCACTTCGACTTCACTCAGTGATCGCTCATATAGGTTTGATTTTTAGTAAATACCGTATGGATAAATCATATAGTCGTTCCTTGAATAATATTCAAACAGATTCATAAGGGAATAAGGTCTATAGTTGAGTGCTGTTTGTGGATTACTAAAGTAATAAGGTTCAAGGAACCCAGATGGAAAACTTTATTACCTTAGTAAAATAATAGTGGTAAATGATCAAACCTTATTATACCAATTAGAATTATTTTTTAGCCCGATTTATAATATCTTTTGTAGGTATAATACCGTGGGCCATAAATTACTAGTACAATGAGACAAAGTCGAAATTGGACTATTTAATTTATCCATACGGTATTAGACGGCACAAAAGATTTTAATGAAGTCGGCTTTCACCTGATGAAGTTTGATGTAGGAACCGATGGGAGTTTAGAAAACTTGTCAGAAGTCAGTCTTGATGAAAATGGAAATCCTCAAGAAATAGATTGTTGATATAAATAAAATATAAAGTTATGAAAAGATTGTT
>CAYVJG010000026.1:0-43033 GCA_964451785.1 uncultured Flavobacteriaceae bacterium | reverse complement strand
TGGAGGTTTGGAGTTTATTGCGATCTACTAAAATCACCCTTAATCATTGGCTTCACTTTTCTTTGCGTGGGGTTTAGGGCTTAGAGCTAGGAGTAAACAACAATTTTTAAGTTTGACAGAAGGGGAGGACTTTTTTATCGCTGTTTGTCTTTTAATTATCCATGCTTCACTTTTGGCTAATGCAAGTAACGAAGTGAAGTTGCTTAGTTTATCAAAGCTCACTAACCATTAACCACTGTTAGAAATGGCTTAGGGATGGAACGGCCTGTTGGAGCTCTTTTGTGGCTGTTTTTAAGACAGAATTTTCCTAAAGTTTTGAACTTTAGGAAAGTTTAAAGCGATGACAAATCAGTTCTATCATCAGCCACAAAAAGCGACTAGTGACAGCCCGACCCGGAGCGGGCGATAACGGGAGCTGTGTGGCAACTACTTTGCCTGGCGCTGTTAGCTTACGGATTTGCCGAACGCGAAGGGGAAGCCCCAAATCAAAAATCACGGCATAAAAAAGCACGCTTTGTGGATAAAGCGTGCTTTAATGGCTATCATTTAATGCGTTTAGAAGGCTATTAGATAACTAGCTGTAATTCCAAAATCAGGGGCTCCGTCTCCGAGGCCGAGCATTAAGGCGCCTCTAAGATGACCTGGGCCGAGTAGATAGTCTACACCAGCAACTAAAGTATTAAATTCGGTTTCGGTTTGGAATTGCATTTGTCCTATGATGCTAAGCTCAGCATTTAGACCGTAAATCACACCAAAACCGAGATTAGCTTGGGCATCGCGACCATTGTATTGCTCAATAAAATCGATTCCTAGATTACGGTTAAGTCGACTTTAGCAGAAATCGGGTGTCTAATAGCGCCAAAAAAACCAAAATTAGTACTGCCATCACCAAGGTCACTACTTTGTGTGGGAAGCGACAGGTAAGGACCGACAGCTATTTTTGTTTTGCCACTCGTAAATAGATAACGGCCATAAAGTTGGATGTCAGAAATCCCTGATCGCGAGTCATAATTACCATCCGGATTAATGTTTAAGTAATACAATTCAGTACCGAGTTCTATTTTTGAAGTGATAGGAATTCCAACTTGAGGACCTATTCCGAATAGACTTGCAGCTTCAAAATCTTGAAAGCTTATTTTAGCATTGAGGTAAGGCGAAGTGGCTACTGTAGCATCTCTAAAGAAAGCTTTAAAAAGGTGAACATCATCTTGAGTTTCTTCTTGAGCAAAGCTCTTGTTGGTGAAGAGAAAGCAAGTTGTCATTAAAACAACTAGGGTAAAAGTTAGCGTTTTCATGAGATTATGGATTGATTAATAGATAAAGTTATTAAAAAAATGGTAAAAATATAAATGGAATGATAAAAATTAAGCAAGCGTACGCATAGAAACTGATAGAGAAGTAAGTATATGAGGCTCTAAAGACGCTTAGTTTTATGAGGTATGATTTGTGATGGCTTATGCTGGTGGAGGATTTTTTAGTTAACCTTATTAGTCGTTTGTAAATGATTACAAACAAAAACAATCGTAAACAAGTGATTATTAGACGAATTGAATGGTAAAACCTCAAGATATTTGTACTATTGAATTGAACGAATGATATTCAATAACTAAAACTTTTATATTATGTCTAATGTATCTAATAGAGTGCAACTCATAGGAAGATTGGGAGGGGATCCTGAGGTTAAGAATTTTGAATCTGGTCGTAAGATGGTTAAGTTTTCATTAGCCACCAATGATCATTACACCGATAAAAGTGGTAATAAGGTTGAGAATACCGAATGGCACAATATTGTGATGTGGGGAAAAACGGCTGAAGTGGCTGAAAATTACCTCTCCAAGGGGAAAGAAGTGTTGGTTGTAGGAAAGTTAACCTACAATCAATATGAAACGGAAAAGGGAGAACGCCGTCATTATACGCAAATTAATGTTAATGAAATGCAGCTGTTGGGAAAATAGAGCATAGTTAATGCAACTGCAGTAATGCGGTTAATTTGATGACAATTACATGTTTTAGTTGAATATATCTTATTTTGATAAGATGTGTTTGAGATTACTGTAATGTTAATGAAATGTTGAAGTATTAGGTGAAGCGATAAATTGTTATATATTTGATTTGCAATTTAAAAAACCTTACATCTATGAAAAAACTTTTTTTAACAGTAGCCCTTATGATAGCGGCTTACCCAACATTTGCTCAAGAGTCTAGCAATAAGGATGAAGAACCAAAAGAGGGCTGGTCCAGATTTGGAAATTTTTCATTAATTTTTAGTCAAGCAGCGTTTAATGCCGAGTGGCAAGGTGGTGGAACCTCAAATTATGCCGGTGCTTTAACGATCGATTATAATATGAATTATAAAAAAGATCGTTTAACTTGGGATAATAGTTTCCATGGCGAATATGGTTTAACTAAAAATAAAGATGAAGAATGGACGCGTAAAACCAGTGATCGTTTAGAAATTCACTCTGTTTTGGGTTATCAAGTTGAAGAAGGTTCACGTTGGTACTACTCATTCTTTTTAGATTTTAGAACTCAGTTTGCTAAAGGGTATGAATATACTGAGGACGTAGAATTTAGAGATCCAGTAACGGATGAATTATTAGATATTAGAGATGTTCGTGAAGAAAACACACGATTT
The DNA here is from genome assembly GCA_964451785.1 of uncultured Flavobacteriaceae bacterium. GTDB lineage: Bacteria > Bacteroidota > Bacteroidia > Flavobacteriales > Flavobacteriaceae > JAJYSO01. Next base: position 40,398 of record CAYVJG010000026.1, on the reverse strand, counting down.
ATGTCTCCTGGATATTTAAAATTTGGTCCTGGTATGTTATACAAAAATGGCGAGTTACTCAAAGTGAATTTAGCTCCAGCATCAGCGCGCTTTGTGTTTGCTGACAAAGTGTTTACCACCACTCCGGGCTATGTTGATGGCGATTATTTTGGTTTAGATCAAGGTAAGAGTATGCGTTTTGAATTTGGTGCTTCATTAGATGTTTCATCAAAATTTACTTTGGTAGAAAATGTAGAACTACAAAATACATTGCGTTTGTACTCTAACTATTTAGAGGATCCACAAAATGTAGATTTGGACTATACCTTAAAAGTGGATATGAAAATTAATAGCTATTTATCAGCTAACTTTATCTTCCAAGCTTTGTATGATGATAACGCTGTTGGCGCTTTCCAAATTCGCGAAGGTTTGGGGGTAGGCTTTAGCTATAAACTCTAATACTAACTTATTGATGTAATGTCTCGACTAGGCATTGCAGATGTATATCAAAAAAAACCGTTGGGTACTGCTCAACGGATTTTTTTTGTAGGCTTATTAGCCGTCCGGTTCCTTTGCTGCCGCACGAATCCTTTCGTGTGGTTTTTGGATTTTTTCCTTTGCTGTCGCACAAATCCTTTCGTGTGGTTTTTGAATCCTTTTATGTGATTCCATCAAATCTATATAAAACGTTTATTTTTTTGTAATTTTAAAAAATGAGTCGAAATTATAAATTCCATAATTCTGAAGGTTTGTATTTTGTAAGCTTTGCTGTAGTGGGGTGGCTGGATGTTTTTATCAGAAATGAATACAAAGATATATTATTGGAGAGTTTGTCGTTTTGTCAGCAGGAAAAAGGGACGGAAGTTATTGCTTGGTGTATTATGACTAGTCACGTGCATTTGATTTTTAGAAGTGCCAAAGGCGAACATCCGGCAAATATGTTAGGGGATTTCAAACGGTTCACGAGTAAAGCAATTATAAAAGCTATCCAAAAAAATCCACAAGAAAGCCGAAAAGAATTTTTGATGGATCAGTTTCGAGAAGCAGGTGAAAAATCAGCTAATGTCAAAAATTATCAATTTTGGCGGCATGACAACAAACCAATCGAATTATGGAGCAATGCTGTGATACAGGAAAAAATAGATTACATCTATAAAAACCCAGTCGAAGCGGGATTTGTGTTTAAACCAGAACACTTTATCTACAGTAGCGCCTTGGATTATGCGGGAGATAAAGGTTTGTTGGATAACATTATTGTTTTTCGGTATTTTGGTTGAGCAACGAAATGTATTTAATTTCGATTTAACAGAGGTTACCACACGATACAATCGTGCGGCAGCGGAGATAGCATGATATTTTGGTTTAACAGAATTACCACACGATACAATCGTGCGGCAGCGGAGCTATTATTATTATTATGAACTTTTCTGTTTATACCAAATCAATTAAATCGGTTTTGTTGAGTTTCTTAAAGGCATTGTGGTCGGTATGGATAAGCTCTTCTACCAACTGCAATTTTTGTTCTTGAAGATTTAATATTTTCTCTTCAATTGAATCGGGAGTAATCAAACGAATGGCGGTTACTTTATTTTCTTGTCCTATGCGATAAGCGCGGTCTATGGCTTGATTTTCAACAGCCGGATTCCACCACGGATCGACAATAAACACATACTCGGCTTCGGTGAGATTAAGACCTGTGCCTCCGGCTTTAAGACTGATTAAGAAAACCCGTGTATCCGGATTGGTTTGAAAATCGTCCACTTGTTCTTGACGATTTCGCGTTTGTCCGGTTAAATAAGCATAGCCTATATTTTCTTTATCTAAGCGCGATTTGATGAGATCAAGCATACCTACAAACTGAGAGAACACCAAAATTTTGTGATTGTCTTTGAGTTCGGTAATCTGCTCGAGTAAAATGTTGAGTTTTGACGAACTTTTGCCGTAAAAAGCCTCATCTGATAGGAGGGCTGGTGAATTACAAATTTGACGCATCTTGGTGAGGCCTTGTAAAATGTGTAAACTAGACGAACTCAATTCGTCATCAGAAGTGCCTGTCAAGTAATTTTGAAATTCGGCTTTATAGGTGTTGTAAATGCGGCGTTGGTCGGCATCCATTTCACAACGGATAATCATTTCTGTTTTTTCAGGAAGCTCTTGGGCAACTTGCTTTTTGGTGCGGCGTAAAATGAATGGATGCACCTTGCGCTGTAGTTCGCAGGCACGTTTATCGTCCTGAAATTGATCAATAGGCGTTGAGTAATTGTCTTTAAACTGTTTTTGACTGCCTAGCAATCCCGGAATAGCAAATGACAATTGCGCATAGAGGTCAAATGTATTGTTTTCGATAGGCGTTCCTGTAGCCACAATACGCTGACGAGCTTGTAGCAATCGCGCGGCTTTGTAACGTTTTGAATTCGGATTTTTAATGGCTTGTGATTCATCTAGTACCACTAAATTAAATTCAATAGATTTAAGTAGCTCAATATCAGATAATAGAATGCCGTAGCTGGTTAAGATGATGTCGTGATCAGGTGATTTTAGTGTGTCTTCTGACCGGTTAGTGCCATAGTGTAGATAATACTTGAGGTGAGGCGCAAATTTGTCGAGCTCGCTTTGCCAGTTGAACAATAACGATGTTGGGAGCACAATTAAATTGGGTTGTTGGCGTCCTTTTTCGTGTTGTTTTAAAATGTAGGCAATGAGTTGAATAGTTTTTCCGAGCCCCATGTCATCGGCCAGGCAGCCTCCAAATCCAAATTCATCTAAGAAGTTGAGCCAATTGAGGCCTTCTTTTTGGTAGTTGCGCAACTCAGCTTTTAATTTTTTGGGCGGTTGTATAGATTTAATTTTTTTAAAACGACTCAGTTTACGATTATAAGTGTCGAGTTCGAGTTGCGTTTCTTCTGACAGTACTTCGCGTTCAAATAGCTGATCGATGAGTTGAAAATTACTTTTGTGGGTACGAATCGTATCGCCTTTAATTTCACCAGATCTAAAGTAGGAACTGAATTTGTCAAGCCATTCTTGAGGTAAGATACCTTGGGATCCATCACCTAGAGCGACATAACGGGTTTTATTGCGAACCGATTTTTGTAAGCTTTTGAGGGTTACTTTTTGAGGTCCAAACGCCACTTGTGTGTGGATGTCAAACCAGTCGATTCCTGATTTTACATTGGTGGATACCGAAATTTTGTGTGGGCTATAAGTGTTGTTTTTGAGTTGTTTGAAGCCTAAAATTTCATAACCTTGTGCGCGCCAAAATTCAAAGGCGTCTAAAAACCAGCCCTCGTCTAAAAACTCTTGTTTGTGCAGATAGAAAAACTCCGCTTCGGGACGATCTTTAAAATCAGGATGTTGTTGTTGGATGCTGCGTAAAAAGCGATCTTCAATGGTCCAATTGCGTTTCACTTTATATTGCTGTCCACTTGGAGAGGTGGTGTAAAGATTGCGTTTTGACAACACCGAAACTTCTAATTCGCCATAACGCACCGCCGGTGTGATGGTGATGTAGTTTTCAGATTCAGATAGATAGATAAGGTGTTGGTCAATTTTGTTGAGTCCTTGTTCTTTTATAATTTTTGCAGGAGCCGCTTTGATGAAATCGTATTTTACTTCAGCTATATTTTCAACAGCATCTAAGAAATCGGTTTTAAATTGCTCAAACTGCGAGTGGTGTACATTGAATTCATTTTTGTGTTCAGCAAAAAATTCTATAAGATTTAAGCAGTTTGCATTTTCAATAAAATAAACTGTATCTGCATTTTTTCGATATAAATAACGTCCTTTGGCAATCACTTTTTGTGCAGCAACTTTGCGTTGGTCTAAGGTGATTGTACAAGATACCGTATAGAGATTGTTGAGCTGTTTAACACGAATAGTAACTTCAGGAGTCGTAGAGACAATGTTTACAGGAATCAATTTTTTAGGCGTTATTTTTTGATTCCAGTAATTCTCTTCCGGGTAAAAATAGCAGGCATGTTGCTGAGGGTTAGCCAAAAAACTTTGGTGATTAAAAACATCACTAGCGAAGTTGTAGTTGTCAATTTGATTTACAAAATTAGCATAAAACTGAAGCTCTTCTTTGGTTTCACTCTGATTAATTTTTTGTTGAATATCAACTGGTGTTATAGGCGATTTGATTTTACCCGTTTTTGTGAGCGGAGCTTGAAAGAGGTAAATCTGATAGAAATCATCGTATTCATTATCAGTGAAAACGATAAACTCTTCAAATTCATTTTTTTGTGAATCTACAGGGAATTTAAACTGCGGTAAAATATCAGTTTTAAGGTTTTTTAGGTTCTGATCAGTAAGGATTAAAAAATCCGTTTTAAGATCTAAATGCAGGCGATTGTAAAAGAAATAAAGCGTATATAAACCGTCTAATTCTGCATCACTAATCTGTTTTAAACCGTATTTTAGAGCATCTTTTTTGAGTAAGTCTAATCGTTTTTTGTGATCAAAAGCCAGTTGAAGGTTTGGCTCAGCCCGTAGTGCTTTGAGAAAAGTGTGTAAATGCGGACAGGGTTTAGAGTCTTGTTTGCCACAGCTACAACTCAGCATCAATTGATGCTGATCATATTCAATTTGCGCTTCTATCTCTTTATTGCTGTTTTTGTCTTTAAAAAAAGCAGTGAGTTTGTTAGGAAAAATTTGTGTTTCAGCTTGAATATTCCAAAAGTTGCGTTTAGGCGTCAAGGCTTTAATTTGAGATACTGATATATGCAACGGATCAATATCTTGAATGGCTAATTTACCATCTTTAACTGCCGTAGGAATCACTGTAACTTCAGGATTGCCAAACAAATCGCGCTGCACCACTTTAGGTTGTTTGGCGGATTGTTGGTTGTGTTTTTCAGCAACAACTCTATCAGCCTTCGCTAAGGTGTGTACAATGTGCTTGCAATAGCCGCCGTGGTCGTAAAAGCAACTGCATTCAGCCGAAGTCACTTCAAGTTGATTGTACTCAATAAGCACTGTATAATCAAAACTGCCGCGTACCACTGCTTTAATGCGATTAGGCTTAACCTCTAGAGATAAGATTTGTGAATCTAAATATCTATTACGTGTACTAGGAGTTGTAGAGTGATTTACTAATTCGGCGAATGGAGGAAACTGCAATTTCATAATTTACACTAATACTGAAAAATGCGAAGATATTACTTTTGGGGCAAAGTTTAAATTCAAAATAAGGAGTAATGACCTTTTGAGAACTCAGTAAAAAACGCCTTCCCCTGGGATGAGAAAGGCGTTTGAAAAAAGCAATTAATACTTGTGGTGAAAGAATTCTAAATCGTTGAGTTCATCATCGGTTTGTCGATTTTCAGCTTCCATAGCCCGCAGTTCTACGCGTCTGATTTTGCCAGATAAGGTTTTAGGTAAACTTTTTACAAACTCAATAATCCGCGGGATTTTATATTTTGCCAAGTGCTGTTCAGAAAAATCAAAAAGCGCTTGGGCTAAGCTTTCGGTACCTTCAACATCTTTAGCCAAGACCACGTAAGCTTTTACAGTGTTAGTGCGCAACTTATGCGGACTGGCAACCACAGCTGCTTCAATGACGGCATCGTGTTCTATGAGTACACTTTCAACTTCAAAAGGCCCAATGCGGTAATCAGAAGCTTTAATAACATCATCATCACGCCCTACAAACCACAAGTAGCCGTCTTCATCTCTATAGGCTTTGTCGCCGGTGTAGTACAAGCCGTTTTTGAATACTTTTTCTAGGCGTTCAGGGCTGTTGAGATAAGTTTTAAAAATGCCGTCAACCGATTTATCGGTGTGGCGTACACAAATATTACCTTCTTCATTGTTCATCACCTCATTTCCGTCATCATCGGCAATAACGATGTCATAGAGAAAAGTCGGTTTGCCCATGGAGCCAAATTTGAGTTGGCGTCCCGGCAAATTAGCAGCCATAGCTGTTGATTCGGTTTGGCCATAACCATCGCGGATGGTGGTGCCAGTGCCTTTTTTCCAGACTTCAATCACTTCCGGATTGAGCGGCTCTCCGGCTGCTACACAGCGTTTGAGGTTACTGAAATCATATAGACTTAAATCTTCTTGTACTAATGTGCGCAAGGCTGTAGGCGGGGCACAAAAGGTATTGACCTTAAGGTTTTGAATGTTTGTCAATTGCTCTTTGGCATTAAATTTATCGGTGTGATAACCTAAAATTGTAGCCCCTACATTCCATGGCGCAAAAAAGCTACTCCAAAAGAATTTGGCCCAACCAGGTTGAGAAATATTGTAGTGCAAATCACCTTCTTTTAAACCAATCCATGAGGCAGTGGTAAGGTGCCCTACCGGATAGGTGAAGTGAGTATGAGCCACCACTTTAGGCATGCCGGTGGTGCCAGAAGTGAAGAAATAAAACAAATCGTCGTCAGCTTTAGTATCTGCGGGTTCAGCTTCAGTAATTGGTGTTGTGAGCTTATCTACATTAATCCAGCCTTCGCGTTCACCTCCGGTGATGAGTTTGAGTGTTATCTTCTGATCAAATTTTGCTTCGGCACGATCTATTTTTTCAGCATTGACAGTGTCAGCTAAAGCTACATCTGGAAAAAGGGATTCAAATCGAAATTCCATTCCTCGAACTGCCATGGTTGTGGCTGTAGGAACGATGACAATGCCGCCTTTGATGCAGGCCAAGTAGCTAATCCAATTTACAGGAACCAACGGCAATTGCGCAAAGAGCTTATCGCCTTTTTTGATGCCGTGCTCGCGTAAGAGGTTTAAAAATTGATTCGTTTTTTGGTGTAAATCTTTAAAGGTATAATCCTGTCGCTGGTTGTTGTAAATCCACAATAGTGCTTTTTGATCAGGATGTTGTTTGACATTTAAAGGTTCAAATACTTCTGCGTACCAATTGAAATAGTCAGGTTTTTCAGGAGAAAGCTTATCGAGTTCATCAAATTGATCGTCTTTTATCAATTGGCGCACGTGTTTAAAAAGATCTACGGGTTTAGTCATAAGTTTTAATTTTTCTAAATATAGACATAAATCTACTGAAAAAGGAATAGAGTAGATGTGAATTTTGCTGAGAATTAAGCCGGGAACATGGTGCGAAGAAGACCAGGTTTGATAATTAACTAAAGTTTCGGAGAAGGTAACAAATGGGAAGTTAGGGAATTATGTGTTTGGATATGCGATAACATGCGATTTACTTAGTAATCAGCTATATAACTCAATTTATAGCTAAAATAGCTTATACACTTCCTTTGTTATTGAACACCCTTCGGGGTTCGGCAGGGAGGAGGTCTACCTTACCCCGCACTGCACTTCGTTTGTACAGGGTTTATCACATTAAAGACCTTCGGCCTTTTAAAGCATACTTTTGTCTATATCTACAATCCTGTAATGGTTGAATTTGATTAACCTCGAGTGCAACTCGGGGTACTGAACTAACCCTATCTTATAGAACTGCGAAGTAGTCCAGTACTAAAAATCGCAGTAGAATAACTCCGAAACTTGAGTAATTAATTTAACGCAGTTTTAAAGGTAAATCATTTGTTTGAGTATTAGTCTATTGCGTGTAAAAGCACGTAAGGAAATCGATATTTCTTTTTTTTAATACCCGCAGCATGATTAACTTGCAGGATTATTGAAAAGAAAAGTGATATGGCAAATATGTATTCAACAATTCCGTTAGCTCAAAATGTAGTTGAATTGTGCAAGTCGAAAGGGATTCGTGACATCGTGATTACACCAGGGTCACGCAATGCACCTTTGACGATATCATTTGCTAATAACGATTTTTTTTCAGCTTATAGCTTGGTTGATGAGCGCTGTGCGGCTTTTTTTGCTTTAGGCATGGCGCAGCGCACGGGGCAGCCGGTGGCTTTGTGTTGTACTTCAGGCTCGGCATTGCTCAATTATTATCCAGCTATAGCAGAAGCGTTTTACAGCGATATTCCGCTGGTGATTATTTCTGCTGATCGCCCTGTAGAACGACTAGATATCGGTGATGGACAAACGATTCGTCAAAAAAATGTGTACGCTAATCACATTTTGTATTCTGCTAATTTGTATTCAGAAATTGTATTGGATGAATCGCCAACAGATCAAAAGTTAATTCAAAAAAAATGGGAAGCCCAAAAGCACAATGAACGCGAAATTAATTTGGCGCTCAATACAGCTATAGAACGCAAAGGGCCGGTGCATATCAACGTGCCTTTTTATGAGCCTTTATATGATATGACGACTGATTTAGTGGTTAATCCTTTGCAAATAGAACCTATAAGAGAACCTAAAACAATTGCTAATTCAGCCTTACAACACTATGCGGATATTTGGAATACCAGCACTAAAAAACTGGTGTTGGTAGGGGTTAATACCCCAAAGTCTATTGCTGATCAATATTTGGACTATTTAGCAGAAGACCCGTCGGTGTTGGTGTTTTGTGAAACCACTTCAAATTTACACCACCGCGATTTTGTAGTGCGTATAGATAATGTGATTGCTCCGATTGAAATATCGCCTAATCGCGATGAATTGTTTAAAGCTTTGCAGCCTGATATTTTATTGAGCTTTGGGGGAATGGTGGTTTCTAAAAAGGTCAAAGCTTTTTTGCGCAAGTATCAGCCTAAGCATCACTGGCATGTAGATGCTAAAAAGGCGATGAATACGTATTTTTGCTTAAACAAACATTTTGATGTGACGCCAAATGCATTTTTTGCTCAATTTATGCCGTTGATTCATAGGGTAGAGAGTGATTATTGTCAACAATGGTTGACTTATCGCCAGGAGCGCAACCGGCGTCATGAAGCGTATATGCGCGATATTCCCTTTTGCGACTTAAAGGCATTTTATCGTATTTTACACAAAATGACAAAACCTCAGGTGCTGCACGTATCCAACAGTAGTGTAGTGCGTTATGCTAATTTATTTCGCCTAGATCAAGGTGTAGAAGTGTATTGTAATCGCGGAACCAGCGGTATTGACGGAAGTGTTTCAACAACTATTGGCTCTGCTCTAAAAGCTGATTTGCCGACTACATTGATTACAGGTGATTTGAGTTTCTTTTACGACAGTAATGCTTTGTGGAATACGTATATTCCAGATAATTTTAAAATCATCATCCTCAATAATGGCGGTGGCGGAATTTTTAGAATTCTTCCAGGCCAAAAACAAGAGGCGTTTTTTCATACCTTTTTCGAAACACGTCATAACTTGACCGCCGAGCATTTGAGTGCTATGTATGGTTTTACCTATCGCAAAGCTTCAGATGAAACAGAATTGCAGACTGTTTTAGAAAACTTTTTTAGCTTGTCGGGTCCACAGGTGCTAGAAATATTTACACCTACAGAATTAAATGATGAAATTTTGCTAAATTATTTTAAATTTATAAGAGCTTAATTTTAATTCGCTATTAAGAGGAGTAACTAGCAGGACGGTAATCATCAGCTGCGCAGGTTTGTCGTCTTGGCATAGCCAAATAGCATTCGGTTAAGAAAATAAGCCTTATATTAACTTTTAATCAAATTTGAACGTTGAGCGCTAGAGCTTTCAGTTTTGAGTAAGTTTGTATCAAAAATTGTATCGTTTCTAATAAAATCAAAATAGAATAGGTTGACTTTATCAATGAATTGAGAAGACCAATTTTATAAATACAAGTGTATTGAAGTTGTTATCATCCATAAAATTAGTGAATCGACAAGCTATAGTCGATTTTTTTAAAACCCAAGATTTTGCCAAGGCGAGTTTGATGGTTATCGGCATAGTGGTGCCGATATTTGTTGGCGTTCAATTTGAAATATTAAGAGTCGGGATATTTATCTGTCTAGGTGTATTTTTTACCTCTATTAGCGATACCACGGGGAGTGTCCGATTAAAAGTTAACGGGATGGTGCTCGCTAATCTTTTAGCCATTAGTGTCACTTTTGGGATGCATTTTCTCAAAGCGCCAATGGTTATTTTGATACCGCTTTTAGGATTGTTATTTTTTGGTATTTCCTATCTAGCGATTTATGGATTCCGGGCATCGCTCATCAGTTTTGCAGGGATGTTAGCCTTGGTGTTGAGTTTCTCATCTTTGTCGCATACGGATATGAGTATTTATGAGCAGGTTGGTCTCATTGCATTAGGTGGAGCCTGGTATATTTTATTGGTACTGATGCGCCATTTCTTATTTCCGCGAAAAGAAACAGAATACCACTTAGCTAAAGCCTTAGAATTGACTGCAGATTATTTAGACACGCGTTCTAAGCTGGTTGATAAGCGCAATGATCGAAAGGTCATGATTAAGGAATTATTAGATCTTCAAACTAAACTCACAGAAAATCACGATCACTTACGTGAATTATTAATTAGTCGACGTAAAGATTCAGGAAAATCTTTTTATCAGGCTCGACGGTTGATGGTGTTTCAAGAATTGGTTGATATGTTAGAATTAGCTATGGCTAATCCTGTAAATTATTATAAGGTTGATACAATTTTTGAAAAACGTCCAGAAGTATTAGCTGAGTTTCAAGAAGCCTTGCACGTAATGAGCGCTTGTTTACGCAATATGGCTGCCAATTTAGCAAGGCCTAAAATGGTTCTGCAAAAAGGAGATTTGTCGCAAAAATTGACACACCTACAAGAAGGTATAACAGATTATGAACGTTTGACTGAAAAATATGACGATGAGGTGTTGGTACTTAAAAACTATAGAAAGTATCATAAGAATCAAATAGATAAAATTAAAAAGATAGAGTGGTTGATAAAAAACCATTATCGCATTCGCCCGCATCTCACCAGCCATGAAGAGCGCACACAATTTATCCCCAAAGACGATTACCGCATAAAAGTGTTGGTTGAAAACTTTAATTTGCGCTCAACAATATTTAGACATTCATTGCGCTTAGGAGTGATGACAATGATTGGCTATGCTCTAGGTACAGCGCTTAATGTGCAGAATGCGTATTGGATATTATTAACGCTTATTGTCATTATGCGTCCAAATTTTGGACTGACAAAATCGCGTTTTAAACAGCGTACTATAGGTACAATTATCGGCGGCGTATCGGCTTTTATCATCGTTTATTTTACGCGAAATGCTACAGTTTACGCCGTTGCCGGATTGGTGAGTTTTGTGATTGGATTTTCTATGGTACAGCGCAATTATAAAGCGGCGGCGGCATTTATAACTATGTATGTGTTGTTTGTGTACGCCTTGTTGCGCCCAGAGGTGATGTTGTTTATCAAATTTCGCGTAGTGGACACGATGATTGGTGCAGTTTTGGCTTTTGCGGCTAATCAATTGTTGTGGCCTTCATGGGAAATTAAAAGCATAGATAAGACATTGAAGTCGGCTATTAAAGCTGATTTGACGTATCTTAAAGAAATAGCTTGGTACTATCAAGAAAAAGGAGAGCCTTCAACGGCTTATAAGTTGTCGCGGAAAGAAGCATTTTTAAAAATGTCAGACCTCAGCGCCAGCTTGCAACGTATGACACAAGAACCTAAAACGCAACACGAACACATGGGGAAAGTGTTTCAAATAGCCATGTTGATGCACTCACTTTTGGCATCATTAGCATCATTGGGTACCTACATTCGTCATAATCCAACCACTCCGGCATCAAAAGATTTTAAAGTGGTGATTGATGAGATACAAGCTAACTTAAATACGGCTATTAAGATTATCAAATTTAAACGCACCTCTATTTTGCCAGTAGATGAACAGGCTATTCAAAAATATTTGAGCGAATTAAACGCTCAAACTTTAGCCGACAGTGAAGGTGATGAAAAAGAGCTGCAAAAGTGGAATTCAACAGTTGAAGAAGCACATTTGGTGTCAGAACAATTGCGCTGGTTGTTAGCCAACAGTCAGCGTATGCTGACGTTGATTAAAGCAGTGAAATTTGAGCATTAAGGATATCCTTTGATAATCTTCAATACAATGTTGACTCTTGCTTAGTGTTATACCAATTATAATTATTTTTTAGCCCGATTTGTAATATTTTTTGTAGGTATAATACCGTGGGTAACAAATTATATAGTACAATGAGACAGCTGTCGAAATTGGACTATATAATTTGTCCATACGGTATTAATTAGCGGATTCAGCTCAACTCCCTGATAAAAGTCTGAACTAAGCTTTACTTCTTACGCAATTTAGTTAATGATGATTCATTTTTAATAGTTAACAATTATGTTTTGTTTTAACATTATTTGGTAAGAAACTCTAGGTTTAAAAGCTCCTGTTTTTAAATGAATTGACAAAGTTGATAGAAGCGGGAGAGTTTGTATTACTCGTTAATGAAATCGATGAAAATCTTGTTGTTTGATAGATTTAAGAAAGTAAAAATTAGTTTAGGATATGATTTGAAAATGTAGAAAGTAAGGGGGGATTATAAAGGGCAAGGCAGTTAACTAAGTAAGATTTATAACAACGTAAAAACGCTAATAAAATACGTTTTGAAGGGAATAGAAGCAAAGTGTTAGTCGTCATTATTTTAAAGGCGATTCTTATTTGAATAAAATACAGATATTAATATTTTAAATTATTGTAAACTAGTTATATTTAGTTAAGTTAACGGTGTTAATTTGAAGTAAAAGTTTAATCATTATTCCAACTAAACTACCCCTTTAAAACTTGAAAAAGGCTATTATTAATGAATAGTTTTTTGTCTGAATTAAGATTAATTTGTTGTTTATGAGTGATTTGTGTGTTTTTAGTAACTTGATTTGTGATTTTCCACTTTGTTTTTTGATGCTATACAAGGTTTTGCTGTGGATTTAGGCTTAATTATTAAGTGTGATAAATTTATCTTTTTGTGTAGTAAATATATTTATAATCAGTAATTAATAAAGATTATTTAAATCTATAGTTTAATAATAAAAAAATAAAATCCCAAGTTCAATTGAGCTTGGGATTTGGTTAAAATATATGAGTTTTCTACTTTAATTCATCGATATATTTTGGTTGACATTTTCATTTCTAAAAACGATATGTTCTTCAAAACAATCTAAAAGAATCACAGCATCTGTTGAAATTTTACCGGATAAAATTTCTTTAGATAAAGCATTGAGCACTTCTTTTTGGATGGTTCGTTTTACAGGGCGTGCTCCGTATTGCGGATCAAATCCACGGGTGGATAAGAAGTCAATAGCTTCGTCTGTTGCATCCAAAGTGATGTGCTGAGCTTCGAGCATTTTCTTAAGTCCGTTGAGTTGTAATTTAACAATTAGACGAATATTGTCTTTTGTTAAAGGCGAGAACATCACAATGTCATCGATACGGTTGATAAACTCTGGACGAACCATTTTTTTTAATAAACCGAGCACTTCTGTTTTAGAAGCTTCCATAGCAGTATCGACATCATCAAGGGTTTCAAATTTTTCTTGGATGATTTGACTACCGATATTAGAAGTCATAATAATGATACAGTTTCTAAAATCAGCTAAGCGTCCTTTGTTGTCTGTCAATCGTCCTTCATCTAGCACTTGCAGCAAAATGTTGAAGGTATCGGGATGAGCTTTTTCAATTTCGTCAAGTAAAACCACAGAGTAAGGTTTATTACGTACCGCTTCGGTAAGTTGGCCACCTTCGTCATAACCGACGTATCCTGGAGGTGCCCCTACTAATCGGCTGACAGCGTGACGTTCTTGATATTCGCTCATATCGATACGCGTCATCATGTCTTCATCGTCAAAAAGATAGGAAGCCAGCGCTTTGGCTAGTTCGGTTTTACCAACACCTGTAGTTCCTAAAAAGAGGAAGGAACCAATAGGACGGCGTTGATCTTGCAATCCGGCGCGGCTACGTCTGATGGCGTCACTGACAGCTTGAATAGCTTCGTCTTGACCCACAACACGTTTGTGTAATTCTTCTTCGAGATGAAGTAGCTTTTCACGCTCACTTTGCATCATTTTGGTTACCGGGATACCAGTCCATTTAGCCACAACTTCAGCAATATCTTCGCGGGTCACTTCTTCTTTAATCAAAGCAGTAGCTCCTTTGTTGTTTTCAATTTGTTTTTGAGCTTCTTCAAGTTGATTTTGAGCCGCTTTAATTTTGCCGTAACGAATTTCAGCTACTTTTTCATAATTCCCTTCACGTTCAGCGCGTTTAGCTTCCAATTTAAAGTTTTCAATATCTGTTTTGATCTGCTGTACCTTTTCGATGAGTTCTTTTTCACCTTTCCAGCGTGCATTTAAAGCATTTCGTTCTTCTTTTAAATCGGCTAGTTCAGCGCGAAGATTTTTTAATTTATCTTCATCATTTTCACGTTTAATAGCCTCAATTTCAATTTCGAGTTGAAGAATTTTACGATCTAAGGCATCGAGTTCCTCTGGTTTTGAATTGATTTCCATACGCATTTTTGCAGCGGCTTCATCCATTAAATCAATGGCTTTATCCGGTAAAAAACGGTTGGTGATGTAGCGTTCAGATAGTTCTACGGCCGCAATAATAGCCTCATCTTTAATGCGTACCTTGTGGTGTGTTTCATATTTTTCTTTAATACCGCGTAAAATTGAAATCGCACTTTCGGTATCAGGCTCATCAACCAGTACTTTTTGAAAGCGACGTTCAAGGGCTTTGTCTTTTTCAAAGAATTTTTGATACTCATCAAGTGTTGTAGCACCTACAGCTCTGAGTTCACCACGTGCTAGAGCTGGCTTTAAGATGTTTGCTGCGTCCATAGCGCCTTGTCCACCACCAGCGCCGACAAGGGTGTGAATTTCATCAATAAATAAGATGATTTTGCCATCGCTCGTTTTAACTTCTTTGATAACTGCTTTTAAGCGTTCTTCAAATTCGCCTTTAAATTTAGCGCCGGCAATGAGCGCTCCCATATCTAAGGCGTAAATTTCTTTGTCTTTTAAGTTATCAGGAACATCTCCGGCAACAATACGGTGAGCTAAGCCTTCAGCAATGGCCGTTTTACCGGTGCCGGGCTCACCTACTAAGATAGGATTATTCTTAGTGCGGCGTGACAGAATTTGTAAGATGCGCCTAATTTCTTCATCACGGCCAATAATAGGGTCGAGTTTGCCGCTTTCAGCCATTTTGTTGAGGTTGTTGGCATATTTGTTAAGCGAGTTGTAGGTTTCTTCAGCGCTTTGTGAAGTGACATTTTCGCCTTTTCGCAATTCCTCAATGGCTGATTTTAGGCCTTTTTCAGTGACACCTTGGTCTTTGAGAATTTGTGCTACTTTGCTACGCGATTTAAAAATAGCCAGTAGTAAATGTTCAATTGACACGTACTCGTCTTTCATTTTAGTAGCTAGGCTAGTAGCCTCATTGAGCATAGTTGCAGTTTCGCGAGATAGTGTAGTATCGCCGCCGCTAACTTTAGCAAAACTCTCAAGGGTTTTATCTAAAACTTGTTCAAAAATTGAGACATTTACGCCTAGTTTCTTTAAGATAAAAGGAGTAACATTTTCGTCAACCATTAAGATGGCTTTAAAAATGTGTTCGTTTTCTATTTGCGGGTGTCCTAAATCATGTGCTAACTGTTGAGCTTGCTGGATGACCTCTTGTGATTTTATGGTTAATTTATTGGGATTCATAATTTGTATTTTCAGTATTAAGTTTGATAGGGTGTTGTCAAATAACTTGCCATTTACAAATACTGTCAAATTGACATCTGTTTTTTGAAAATAAATGACAATTTTTCAGTTATTTTTTAAAAAGAAATGGTTTTGTATGATGAATGGTCATCAAATTGTCTAATTGACTATAAAATTATAAATTTTTGAACAGAATAAACGCTGTGAAAACTAAATTTATTTAGAAGTTATAATCCTGTATATAACTTTTGATTGAGAAGGGATAATTGTACCTTTATACTTTAAAATAAAATAGAATAAAATGGGTTTTTTAGGAGGAATTTTTGGACAGAAATCAGAACCGAAAGAAGAAAAGCAATTGCCGTGGAAATTGCTAGAAAAAATGGAACAGTTAGATGAAATAGAAGCGCTTTCCAATGAAAAACTAGTCGTTATTTTTAAACATTCAACACGTTGTGGAACGAGTAGAATGGCTTATCACGGTTTTCAGCGCGATTTTGATACAGATATGGAAGGGGTAGAAGTGTATGTGCTAGATATCTTAGCGCACCGCGCTATTTCTGATGAAGTGGCTGCTCGTTTTCAGGTGTGGCATGAATCTCCTCAATTAGTGTTAATTAAAAATGGAGCGGTCGTTCACCATAGCTCACATTATCAAATTTCGGCAGCTGTTTTACAAGATTTTGTTTAGTAAATAGCGGACTGTTTAATTTTTACAAAATTATAAGAATACCGAAGCGGTGATTTTAAGAAACATCGACTTCGGTATTTGTGTTTTTTTAAGAAATAAATACGAGTTAGTTGAAAAGTGGAAATTTTGAATATGCAAAATACATAATTTAACAAAAAAGGATTGTGTTTTGTTTCGTGAAGCTGGTTTTTTAGGTGTTAAATATTGATAAAGTTTGAATTGTAACCTAATGAAACCCTGTAATCACAATGTTTTTGTCAGTATATTGCCCAGACTAATTTAAATAAAATAAAAACACGTATGATGTTAAAATTATCTTTTTTAACAGGCTTGGGGCTACTCTGTAGTGTGGCTCAAGCGCAAAATTTTTCAACAACACCAAAGGCGGAAGATTTAAATCAATATGCTCAAGCAAAAATCGAGCAGATTCAACAAAATTCAGCTTTGTTAAATCGACCTGACTACCTTCATCCGAAATGAATTTAGCGGCTAATTTACCCTTAACTACAACAGCTCAGGATAGTGAATTAAGTCCTATGACATCCTTTCAAATGCAAACTTGGGGGAAACTCGATAATGCTAATACAGGTGGTAAAATTTATTTTCTACACAGTTGGTTGGGCTAGATTTTCAGATTAAACTTTATGACAACGCCCTAGCAGAAACCGCTAGTTATTCAGTAACAATTCCTGAATCTGCAAATAGTGTTCAGTTGTTGAATACTTATGCTACAGATTATTTCGACACTGATTCAGGTGTTGAACTTGCCGTTTATGTGCATTATTTTGATCCAAATATTCCAGGCCCTGAGGGCGCTATAAATGAAATTTGGCTTATAGATGACGATGCTCAAATTATTAAAAAAATTGCAGGAACTTCAATGTGGCTTAAAACAACGGCAGATGGAACTAAGCGCTTGTTTGTTTATGATGTAAAAAATGAAATTAGCATTAAGACCTATAATCCACAAGATTTTTCTCTTGTAGGAAGTTATTCTTTTTCGAGTGATTTACTCTTAAATTTTGTAGGAGTGCCAGTTAATTTTGCAACTATTGATGGACAAGAATATTTGGTTGTGGCGCACTATGAGAGTTTGTTTATGGATAATGCTACTTTGGAAGTTTTTCCAGATAATCATTTAATTGTTAAGTTGCTAGATTTTGATTTCCAAGAGGATAAGTCATTTACACTAAATATAGATTCTCATTATACTGATTTAGGAGCTTATACTGTTCCTATGGCCGAGTTTGGGATATTTTATAAAGACAATCGTTATGATTTGACTACTGATGTATTTGATGCGGATGCAGAAATAGAGATTGCTTACGGGGTGCATTATTTCAATTTAATAGGTGATGATGAATGGAGTACTTATCGAGTAGCTAATGAAGATGGAACTATCGTTCATCAATTAGATGAATATATTTTATCTGTTAATTATGACATTAAAGAATTGCCTGGACATGATAATCAATTAGGTTTTTTGGTTGGTGAAGATGGAACCCCTACCCAAATCAGTTTTTTTGATATTGAAAGCTGGTCAATGGTAGCCACTTTTGATGCTTTACAAGCTAATGAAGATCGGTTGTCAGATCGCTATAATCGCATAAAAGCAGGAGATACTTACCATTACTTAATTGGAGTTGGGTCTTCAGATTCTGTAGATGATCAACTTTTTGGAGTGGTTAATGAGTATAGCAAAGCAGGACAATTGTTAAAGCGTCATCAGTTGCCTATCGCCCCTGAAACTCAAATGTTTCAACCCGTGTTGACGGCTAATGCACTTACTCCAAATGTGTTTACTACAGAAAGCGATAGCTTGTATCTCGCTTATGCTTATCTCGAGCCAGCAGCTAATGGTACAAAATATTATAATTTTAAAATTGCTCATGATGCTGATCATGTGCTCGCTGAGTTTAGAGGAGATAGCAATAAGGGACCAGTGGTGGCTGCCGGAATTTTGCCTAATGTAACTGGAACTGGTTTTGATAAATTGTCAATCCAATATCAAACTATAGGTGCAACAGCGCTAGTAGAGTTTTATACGTTACCGCTAGAGGGTGAATCTATGAGCGTAGAGAAAGAAGAGCTAGTGCAGTTAAAACTTTATCCTAACCCAGTGATAAATACTTTACATATCCAAGCCCAAACTCCGGTTAAATCTGTTGAAACTTATAACATCACAGGTCAGTTGCAAATTCAAAAAGCACTTGATATAGACCGCACTTCGCTTGATGTATCACAATTGACAACTGGTATTTACTTTGTTGAGGTGCACTTGGAAAATGGCACTGTAAAACAATCTAAATTGATTAAGCGCTAAGAATTTTGTAGCGAAATAGAGTTTAATTATTTTGAAAAAGGCGGTTGTTGACCGCCTTTTTTAGGTCGAGACCTGCGGCCGTACGTCTTTACACCCGTTTTTCATTTCAATTCCGTCATGGTGCGATTGAGAGAGATAACTCATGAGTTATCTCTTTTAGTAAAGTTATCTCTTTTAGTAAAGATAATTCATGAATTATCTTTACAGCCTTTTCTTATTTCTTCATTTTTTACTGTTTTTAAACAAAAATTAGTTATTCTTGTAGAGATTAACTTATAAAGAATAAAAGATATGTCAAGACACTCTAAAGCATTTGAATCAGTGAGTGATGAGCATTACGATGTGTTGTTGTTTGGTTGGAAAATAGCTGAAGGCTTGCGTAATAAAATAGCTACTGACCGTATTAAGGCTTATGCAGATTGGTTTTGGACTAATTATTTAGTGCCTCATATAGCTGTTGAAAAAGAATATATCTTTCCTATTCTGGGACTGAAAAATGTACGGGTAAAACGTGCTTTAGCTAATCATCGTCGCTTGGAACGCTTGTTTAATGATACTAAAGACGTGTATGTATCTTTAAATAGGATAGAAGAGGAGATAGGCAGTTTTATCCGATTTGAAGAACGCGTGTTATTACCGCAAATTCAAGAGCGCGCCACAACAGTTCAGTTAGAAGAGATAAAAGAAAAACACAATCAACTCAAACTTCCTGAAGATCACTGGGATGATAAATTTTGGGATGAGTAATTGAATTAAGACTTAGAAATATCGGCCTTTGAGCCGATATTTTTTTGTATAAGCTTTGCTTGTTGTGAAAAAATTACGAATTTTATAGAAGTTATTAACTTTATATAGATCTTAAAGGGCTTATGGATAATAAAACTTCAGATGGACGCATACCTGTTTCCGTTAGTTTAGAGGATAATCCTGAATTGAAATACGCAAATCAAAACCGACGCCATTCTAGCAAGCGTATTTTATATATCACAAGTTTAGCGGTTGCTATTGCTGCCTGTATTAGCGCCATAGCTTTTGTCTTGATGAAGTTTATATTTTTGATTACCAATTTGTCGTTTTACGGTAAATTTTCATTTGAAAACATAGGGCCTGCAGCCAATCAGTTAGGCTTGTGGGTTATTTTAATTCCTGTAATCGGTGGCATCGCGGTAGGAGTAATGATTTTATATGGCTCAAAAGACATTCGGGGACACGGTATTCCTGAGGCTATGGAGCAAATTTTACTCAACAAAAGTAAAATGGATCCTATTATTACTTATCTCAAACCTATTGCTTCAGCTTTCGCTATCGGATCAGGTGGGCCATTTGGTGCTGAGGGACCGGTGATTTCAACTGGGGGCGCCTTAGGGTCAACCTTAGGGCAGATCACCAAAATTTCAGATAATGAACGCAAAATCTTGTTGGCAGCAGGTGCGGCTTCAGGTATGGCGGCTATTTTTGGAACGCCCATTGCCGGAATTTTTTTAGCTATTGAATTATTGCTGTTTGAATTTTCACCACGCTCTATTATTCCGGTGTCTTTGGCTTGTGTAACTGGGGGTGCTGGGCATCAAATATTTTTTGATTCAGCTCCTTTCTTTGCTATGGATTTTTTAGCGATTCCTGATTATAAAGCGCTTTTGCTTTACAGTGTTTTAGGCTTAATTATAGGGGTTCTTTCTGTTGGGGTTTCTAAGTTTGTGTATATCGTAGAAGATTTGTACAATAAGATTCCTATGCACTATATGTGGTATCCGGCTATAGGTGGAATAGTGGTAGGTGTAATCGGTTTTTTTGCACCGCGTACGTTAGGTGTGGGTTATGGTAATATCACTGATTTATTGACGGGTTCTTTAAGCGTGCAAATTGTATTAGGGCTTTGTGTGCTAAAATTTTTGTCTTGGGGAATATCTCTTGCTAGTGGAACAGCTGGAGGTACATTAGCGCCTTTATTTATCATTGGTGGAGCCACGGGAAGTCTTATAGGTTTGGGGTTGCAATATCTATTTCCGGACGTAGAAATATCTATTCATATGGCTGCATTATTGGGTATGGCTGCTATGTTTTCAGGCGCATCACGCGCGGTGTTAACTTCAATAGTTTTTGCAGTTGAAACCACAGGTCAAGCTAATGCGCTTTTACCTCTATTGGCAGCTTGCTTGGCCGCTTATTTAGTGTCGTTTATACTGATGGAAAATACCATTATGACTGAAAAAATTGCTAGGCGAGGAGTGCATGTTCCTGAATCTTATACTTCTGATTGGTTGGTGATGGCTAAAGTAGGAAATTTTGTCAAATCAGAAGGTTTTGTGATTAGCGAAGAAAGTACGGTAGGTGAGGTGCGTGCCTGGTTGTATCAGCACAAAAAATACCGCAGTAACTATTTTGTAGTTTCAGATGAAGAAGGGAAATTTACAGGAATTTTGAGTTCTTCTAGCCTTTTTGGGGAACATCGCGATATCTCATCACCAATACAACCTTTGGTGAAACGCAAAAACATATTTGTGCGCAAAGATGATAATATGAGAAAAGCAGTAAGCTTAATGGCTAATGAAGATATAGATGTGTTGCCTGTTATTGAACGAGAAAAAGGGAAAAGTACTATTGTAGGTGTACTCGGTTATCAAGATGTGCTCAGTAGTTATAAAGACGAAATGAGTGAATTTAAAACCATGGATCCTGATATTTCATTGCGCAATAAAACCTTGTCTATTTTGCGTAAGGGAAAATATTTACAAACGAAAAGTAAAGACGACAAGTAGAGTTTATACGATTTGTATGGGTGAAATTCTAACTAACTAAAGTCTCTGATTTATTTGACTGTGATTTTTATTGTTGAACTACTTCGTAGTTCTGTAAGATACGGTCATCTCAGTGCCCCGAGTTGCGCTCGGGGTTAATTATATTCAACCATTCCATGGTTGGCCGTCAATATAAATAGACGTATTTTTTAAAAAGGGAGGAGACCTTTAATGTGATAAACCCTGTACAAACGAAGTGCAGTGCGGGGTAAGGTAGGCTTACCCTTGCTGAACCCCGAAGGGAGTTCAATGTCAAAGGGGATGTACAAGTTGTTATCGGTTATAAATTACAGTATGTGTCTGATTATCAAATATATAATATCGCATATCCAAATACATAATCTCCTAATTTTTCATTTGTTACTTTCCTACTAAACTTTAGTAACTAATTGTAATTAACGTAAAATACCTTACTTAATTGCGCCCAATTTCGTCGGGGTATAGTTGATAAACAGGGGCGCTTTGGATGAGCGTTTTTGAATTGATTTCTAACATTGATAAAGGCCCTTTAAAGCCGGCTCCGGTGTCGCAATTCCATACCGTTAAGGCTTGAAGTGGGGTAGTGTGCCCGAGTTGTGTTACAGGCGTGTGACCAATGTATATTTCATCAAAATGGGTGAATCGTTTAGGATAGCGTAAATCGTGAAGCGATAGGGAAGGGTCAGTGGCAATGGCCGTTTCCCACAAGCTGCGATCCCAGTAAAAAACATACGGATAGTATTCTTTCAAAGGGCCTTTTGGGTTAGTAAATCCGGCGTGTACAAATAGGCGATTAGCCGAGTCAAGGTGGTAATTTTTTAGGGATTTGAAAAAGCTAACGTGCTTTTTTAGTTCAGGTTCTGTTGCTGAAGCATAGCTTTGAATGGTTGAAAGTCCGCCGTGTTCTAGCCATAATTTGTTTTCCTTTTTCGTTTCTAACCATTCCAAAAATAAATCGTCGTGATTACCTTTTAAGAATACGCATTTGTAGTTCTGGTTTAAATTTATAAGATATTCTACTACTTGAAATGACTCACTCCATCCATCGACATAATCGCCTAAAAAGATCAGTTGATCATCAAAGCTTAACTCAACTTTAGAGATAACCTGCTCTAAAGCTTTAAAACCTCCGTGAATGTCGCCGATGACAAAAGTGCGTTTAGACATAGTTGAAAATTTAATGTAACCTTAAAATAATTAGGGTTTTCTAAACAAATATAAGCTTTCATGTAAAGCTTTTTAAACAGGTTGATGCGAATTTTTAAAAGTCCTATTTTAAGTATTCATTATCAATGTTCTACCGGTGTTTTGGGGAGGTTAAATCCCTAATGAAAAGCTAATAATTTGCAACAAATTAATTTTATACAAAAGCTTTGAAAACTGTGAATAAAAAGACTTTTAACCAATTATTAACACGTTAATTAATCTGATTTGTTGATTTTGCAGAGGCGAAAATGATTGATAGATAACCGTCATAAAATCCAACTAAGATGGAACAAGCAAATTCTGCTGTAAATATTTCAGAATTAAACGAGCAAATTGAACGCGAGAGCGCTTTTATAGATTTACTCAAAACTGAAATGAATAAAGTGATAATCGGTCAAAACGGAATGATAGACCGTTTGCTGATAGGATTATTAGGAAGAGGACATATTTTATTAGAAGGGGTGCCGGGCTTAGCAAAAACGCTAGCCATTAACACCTTGTCTAAAGCCGTTCACGGCAGTTTCAGTCGTATCCAGTTTACTCCAGATCTCTTGCCGGCAGATGTTGTAGGGACGATGATTTACAACATGAAATCAAATGATTTTAGTATTAAGCACGGTCCTATTTTTGCTAATTTCGTCTTGGCTGATGAGATTAACCGCGCCCCGGCAAAGGTACAATCTGCCCTGCTGGAAGCTATGCAAGAACGCCAGGTAACCATTGGTGAAAACACTTTTCAGCTCGACAGACCTTTCTTGGTGATGGCTACACAAAACCCGGTAGAACAAGAAGGAACTTATCCGCTACCTGAAGCTCAAGTTGACCGCTTTATGCTTAAAGCCGTTATTGATTATCCTAAAAAGGATGAAGAGCAGTTGATTATGCGCGCCAATTTAAACGCAAGTTTTGGACAAGTGAATCAAGTGGTGAGTCTCGATCAAATCAAAACAGCTCAACAAGCCGTTCGTCAAGTGTATATGGATGAAAAAATTGAGCGCTATATTATCGATATTATTTTTGCAACACGTTATCCTGAGCGCTATAATCTCAAATCTATAAAACCACTAATTTCTTTTGGTGCTTCTCCACGAGGAAGTATCAACTTAGCCACAGCTGCCAAGTGTTATGCGTTTATCAAGCGTCGTGGTTACGTAATTCCAGAAGATGTACGCGAAGTGGTTATGGATGTTCTGCGTCATCGTATCGGTATTACCTATGAGGCTGAAGCTGAAAATGTAACTTCAGAAGATTTAGTGAGTAAAATTATCAACGAAATTGAAGTTCCTTAATTTGAGCAGTTTCTCTAGATTAACCCCAAACTGTATAACTAGAATTGCATCTTTTTTTTACAGAGATGAAATCCTTGTCAACTAATTAATGGATACAAAAGAGCTACTTAAAAAAGTCCGCAAAATCGAAATTAAAACACGTCGATTGAGCAACCATATCTTTGGCGGAGAATACCATTCTGCGTTTAAGGGGCACGGTATGACCTTTAGTGAAATTCGCCAATATCAATTTGGCGATGATGTGCGCAATATCGATTGGAATGTTACCGCGCGCTATAAGGAGCCTTTTGTAAAGATTTTTGAAGAAGAACGCGAGCTGACTTTGATGTTGGCAGTCGATATTTCAGGATCTGAATTTTTTGGAACGCAAGCACAATTTAAAAATGACATTATAACTGAGATTGCAGCGACCTTAGCTTTCTCGGCTACTCAAAATAATGACAAAATAGGTCTTTTACTCTTTTCTGATCAAATCGAATTATTTATTCCGCCTAAAAAAGGAAGAGGGCACGTGTTGCGTATTATCCGCGAGCTACTCGAGTTTAAACCACAGAGCAAAGCGACGGACTTGACTCAAGCTTTACAGTATTTACAGAACATGATGAAGCGCAAAGCTATTGTGTTTGTGATTTCTGATTTTATGACCGATAATTACGAACGCGCTTTACGTATTTTGGGTAATAAACACGATGTCACTGGTATTAGAGTTTACGATAAACGCGAAACCGAAATGCCTAATTTAGGAATGGTGCAAATGCAAGATGCTGAAACAGGGGAGTATATGTTGGTCAATACAAGTTCAGCGCGGGTGCGTAAAAACTATGCGCTTTATTATCGCGATTGTGTGCGCTACTGTGAGCAAGCATTTAGTCACAGTCAAGCCGGAACATTGCATATTGAGGTAGGAGAGAGTTATGTCAAAAAATTATTAGGGTATTTTAAAAGACGTTAATCACTATGAATCAATGGTTCAGAAATAAAATAAGTTCAACATTAAAGCAGGCTATTTTGCCGCTTTTTTTGGTGGTGACATTTGGTGTGCAGGCGCAGCAAGTTGAAACGTCTATTGATCGCGATACCATTAAAATAGGTGAACAAATTACCTATACCATGGCGATTCAAACTAATCCGACTACCCGTGTCGTCTTTCCGCAAGGTCAGAGTTTTATGCCACTTGAAGTGATTGATAGCACGGCTATTGATACGCTTCGCCAAGACAATAGCTATAAATTGATCAAAACATACGGATTAACGCAATTTGATGCAGGTGCATACACCATTCCTAAACAGACCATTATCGTTAATGGCGAAGGTGTCTATACCGATACTTTGCAAGTGCAGGTTAACCCGGTAGTGGTTGATACCACTAAGCAAAAACTTTATCCCATAAAACCAGCCTTGACCATTGATACGCCTTTTTCTGTAGCCAATTGGATTTGGTGGATTTTGGGTGGACTGATTTTACTCGGATTAATCGTTTGGGGAGCACTCAAATGGCGCAAAAAAATTATCGAAAAGAAACGCGAACTACCACCTTACGAAAAAGCTATTCAAACTTTAAAATCTTTAGATTCAGAAGAAGAGTTTGAAAGCGTAAAAATGAAAGACTATTATTCATCACTATCGGATGCTATTAAACGTTATGTCGATGAAAAAATTGATGGTCGCGCGCTTGAGAGCACAACAGATGAATTTATCGAGTTGCTCAAAACCTACAAAAAAGATAAACAAATTTACCTTAAACCGCAGGTGATTGATAGTATTGAAGCGGTATTAAAACGCGCTGACTTGGCCAAATTTGCCGGGATAAACACCGATAAATTAACAGCTCGTGAAGATCGTCAAACACTTGAAGAAGATATCAATGCTTTTGATCAAGCTATTCCTGAACCTACTGAAGAAGAAAAATTAAAAGATGAAGCTTATCGACGTGAAGTTGAGCGCAAGCAGCAACGCCGTCAGCTGATTAAACGTATAAGCATAGGTTTCGGGGTGCTTGTTGTGATTTTAATCGTTTTGATAAGCATTAATGGGTTTCAAAAAACTAAAGCTTTACTCTATTCTACACCAACAGAAACGCTGTTAAAAGGGGATTGGGTAAAAAGTGAATACGGCATGCTGGGTATGACCGTGACCACTCCACAAGTATTGTATCGACAATTAGATAGTACTAAGTTACTTTTTCCTCAAAAAACACAGCTTGAAGAACACTTTTCTCAGGGTGATATTAACGGTAATTTGTTAGTAAACTTACTCAATGTGCACTTTAAGAAAGAGGCAAAACTCGATACTTTAAATGTGGGAGAATTACTAGATAAAACACTAGCTCCTTATCATGTGGCTAACATTACTTTTAAACACAATGATTTTAAAACCTATGACAACGATATAGGTCAGCGTGTTTTTGGAACATTTAAATTAACCGATTCTACATCTGGAGAAGAACAGTCTAAGCAATACACCTTTTTAGTCTTTAATGAGCGCGGAGGCTTACAAGAATTATTACTAGTTTATAACGATGATGATGCTGCAGCCCAAAAAATTGTCGAACGTATTTCTAACTCCATTGAATTTAAAAAACCAAAACAATGAGTGACTATTTTTCTAATATCACATTTGCTAGTCCGGGATGGTTTTGGTTACTGCTGCTCATCCCTTTGTTGACGGTTTGGTATATTTTGACCCGTCATAAACAAACGGCCTCAGTACAAATTTCTAACCTTAGAGGATTTAAAGTTAAACAAGGTCTTTTACCGCGATTAAAATCCGCTTTGTTTATTCTTAAGATGTTAGGGCTAGCTTTGGTTATTACAGCAATGGCGCGCCCACAAACTGTTGAGGTTTCTAAACAAGCCGAAACAAAAAATGGAATAGATATAGTGCTAGCAGTTGATGTATCAGCCAGTATGCTAGCGCGTGATTTACAACCTGACCGTCTGGAAGCACTTAAAGACGTGGCACAAGAATTTGTAAAAAATCGCCCTAATGACCGTATAGGATTAGTGGTTTATGCCGGAGTAAGTTATACTAAGATACCTGTTACCAGTGATAGAAGTATTGTGTTAGATGCTATTGAAAAAATTGAGTTTGATAGAGATTTAACCGGAGGAACCGCCATAGGCATGGGACTTGCTACAGCTGTAAATCGCCTTAAAGATAGTAAAGCAAAGAGTAAGGTAGTTATCTTGATGACAGATGGGGTGAACAATGCCGGATTTATTGATCCATTAACGGCTACAGAAATGGCTAAAATGTATGGTGTTAAAGTGTACACTATCGGAATAGGAACCAATGGTACGGCTTTGAGTCCGGTGGCAATACGTCCTGATGGAGGCTTTCAGTATGCTAGAGTTCCTGTTCAAATCGATGAAAAATTATTGACAAAAATAGCTCAAGAAACCGGAGGACAATATTTTAGAGCAACTAATAATTTGAAGTTAAAAGAAATTTACGACACGATTAATAAACTTGAAAAAACGAAAATAAAAGAATTTGTATACCGCAGTTATACCGAAAAATTTAGACCTTTATTGCTCATTGCCGGGGTTTTGTTTTTACTTGAATTTGCACTGCGCTATACTGTATTTAGAAGCTTTGTGTAAATGTTTGTATTAGACGATAAAACATATTTGTGGCTATTTTGGATTATTCCAATAGTTGTACTCTTATTCCTCATGACGCGTTTGTGGCGCCGTCGTGCACAATTAAAGTTTGCACATCCAGAGGCCTTGCACAAACTCAGTCCGGATAAAAGTAGGTTTAAACCAATTCTAAAATTAATTTTCTTCTGCTTAGCTTTAGCCTGTTTTGTGATGGCTCTGGTCAATCCTAAAATAGGTACTAAAACAGAGACCGTAAAGCGCAAAGGAGTGGATATTGTTTTTGCTATTGATGTTTCCAAAAGTATGTTAGCCGAAGATATAGCACCTAATCGACTTGAAAAAGCTAAACGCATTACGCAACAAATTATTGAACATTTACAGGGCGATAGAATTGGAATTATTGCTTATGCTGGAGCAGCTGTTCCGCAGTTACCCATAACCACTGACTATAGTGCCGCACGTTTGTTTTTAGACAACTTGAATACCAATATGATTTCAAGTGGAGGAACAGCTATTGCTGAAGCTATAAATTATAGTTTAGATTATTTTAATGACAACTCTAAAATAGGTCGCGTTTTAATTTTATTGACCGATGGTGAAGACCACCAAGGAGAAATTAAAGCTATTCTTTCAGAAGCAGATCAAAAAGATATTCATATTATTACCATTGGTATAGGAACAACACGTGGCGGGCGAATCCCTATAAAAGAAAATGGTGTAGTGCGGTATTATCAAAAGGATAGAAGCGGAGAAACTGTCATTACAAAACTCGATCCTTCTACCTTAAAAACTATTGCTCAAGCCACAAAAGGTAAATATATTTACGGTGCCAAAACCAAGGAAACCGTAGACGCTGTTGAATCATTTTTAGGGAATTTGGAAAAATCTGAATTTAAATCACAGCAATTAACAAACTTTAAGTCTCAATTTCAGTGGTTTTTAGGCTTTGGCATACTTTTTACTATACTTGAATTATTGCTGTTAGAGCGTAAAACATCTTGGGTAAAACGTTTAAACTTGTTTAATGAAAATAAAAACAACACTAATGATGCAAACTAAAACTTGCTTATTCAGCTTGGCCGGCTTGTTGTTTTTAATAGGAACAAATTGTGTCGTTGCCCAAGAGAACATCAATAAGAAAGCTCAAAAAGCTTCACTTAAGTTTTTGCAAGCAGCAGAATCGGCAAAAACAGAAGGGAATTTTGTGCAATCAGAAGCTGATTATAGACGCGCTTTATCAAAAAGCACAGCTAACGCTGATGCAAGTTATAATCTCAGTCATCTTTACACCTCTAAAAAGTTAGAGCATCAAGCCATGTCGCGGTTAATAGAAACCGCACAAACGGCTAAAACAAAACCCTTAAAGCACAAAGCTTACCACAATTTAGGTAATGCGTTTATGGCACAAAAAGACTATAAACAAGCTGTGCAAGCTTATGAAGATGCGTTGCGCAACGATCCTACTGATGATCAAACACGCTATAATCTGGCTCTAGCTAAAGAAAAAGAGAAGCAACAACAACAAAAAAATAAGAATAAGAAAAATAAAGATCAGAAAAAAGATCAAGACCAAAAGAACAAGCAGAAGAATAAGGATAATAAAAATCAAAAAGACAATAAAAAACAGCAGCAGAAAAAGCAGCAACAAGATCAAAATAAGAAAGATCAAAATAAAGATCAACAAAAAAATAAACCACAACAAAACAAGGATCAACAAAGAAATCCTCAAAATAAAAATCAACAAAAACAGCAACAGCCACAACAACCTCAAAAAGGAGAATTGTCTAAGCAGCAAGCTGAAAATATATTAAAAGCAATTCAAAATCAAGAAAAAAAGGTGCAGCAAAAGCTCAATAAACGCGAGGCTAAACGCGCGCCTTCTAATCCAAATGAAAAAGATTGGTAATGCCTAGTAAACACATCTATATATTCTTTTTTCTATTTATCGGCTCGCTTACGGCTTTTGGGCAAGTAGAGTTTACCACGCATTTGAGTAAACATAAATTGGGTCTCAATGAACGCCTGCGCGTTGAATTTAAGATGAATAAAAACGGCGATAATTTTACGCCACCTGATTTTAAAGGCTTTGATGTCTATGGCGGCCCCGGAGTGGTTATGGGAAACTCATGGGTCAATGGTGTGCGCAGTTTTGAAATGACTTATACCTATTACCTTAAACCTAAAAAGCGCGGCACCTTAACCATAGGTCAAGCAACGGTTGAAATTGATGGTAAAATTTATAAAACTTCTCCCCAACAAGTTGAGGTGACAGCAGCAGTAAACAACCCTACTGATGGAAATAACCAAACTATTGTTGATGTTTCTAAAGGAATACATGTGGTAGCTTTAATCTCTAATAAGCATCCTTATCTCAACCAGGCTATTACAGTTACTTATCGCTTGTATGTGAGTAAACAACAATCGGTTAGCAACTGGCAGTTTGTAGATGTTCCTGAATTTTCAAACTTTTGGAATAATGATCTTAAAGTAACTAACAAAGTTAAGTATGGTAGTTATGATGGCGATAAAGATTACCGCTATGTCGATTTGAAAAAAGTGGTGCTTTATCCACAAAAAACGGGAGAGTTGACAATTGAACCTTTAAGTCTTAACTTATCAATAGAAGTACCAACTAATAGACGTGATGTTTTTGGTAGACCTGTTTATAAACCACTTCAAAAGAGTTTTTCATCTAAAAACCATACTATTGAAGTAAAACCATTGCCAGAATCAGGAAAACCTGCTGGTTTTTCTGGAGCTGTAGGACAATTTGATTTAGAGATGTCGGCCTCAAAATCTAGTTTAGAAGTCGGCGCTTCAGTTGATGTTACGCTTACTGTTTCAGGTACCGGTAATTTAAAATTGTTTAGTTTACCTAAACTCGTTGCCCCACAAGCTTTTGAGGTTTATGACCCTGAAAGTGAGCAAAGCGTCAACACAACTGCTAGCGGGATGCGAGGAAAAATAACCGATACCTATACAATGGTTGCCAATACCGAAGGTAAATATACCATTGATGGCGTACAGTTTTCTTATTTTGATCCTACTTCAAAGAGCTATAAAACCATAACCTCTAAGCCTATATCGCTCACGGTTGAAGGCGGAGCTTTAGCTTCAGCAGGCGGAACCAATACGCAATCATCAGCGCAAACCGGCGCGATATTAAATCACAAACAAACTGTGCAAACTTCAGGAAAACATTTGCGTTACATCAAGCTCGATACGCAATTGCAACCTATTGATCAGTCTCCCTTCTTTAAAAGCCCTTTGTTTTGGAGCCTATTTGCTTTGCCATTTGTATTGTTACCTGTCGTGATAGGCGTAGGGAAAAATCGAATCAAGCGCGCAGGCGATACTTATGGAAGTGCTTTGCGCAGTGCTGATAAGTTGGCGCGTAAATATCTGTCAGAAGCTAAAAAGGCAATGGGTAATCAAAAAGCTTATTACGAAGCCCTAGAGCGTGCATTGCATAACTTTTTGAGAGCAAAACTAGAAATTCAAACAGCTGAGATGAGTAAAGAGCGCATTGTTGAATTACTTAAAGAAAAACAGGTGTCTGCCGAAACAGGTCAGGCCTTTATTAGCTTGTTAAAAAGCTGCGAATTTGCGCGTTATACACCAGCAACAGAAGGAGGCATGCAGCAGGATTATGACAAGGCTGCCAAAATTATTTCAGAAGTAGATAAACAATTAAAGGCCTAATAAAAATGATAAAAAAGTTTCTTTATAGTGTTCTCTTTTTATGTGTAGGCTTGGTTAATGCTCAGGATACGACATTATTTGATAAAGCTACTCAACAGTATGCCGATAACAATTTTAAAGCGGCTATTCAGAGTTATCAGTCGATTTTAAACCAAGGTAAAACTTCAGCTGAATTGTATTATAACTTGGCCAATGCCCATTACAAATTAGGTGATATCGCACCGAGTATTTATTATTATAACAAAGCTTTGCAACTCAGCCCTAATGATGAGGATATCAAAACAAATTTAGCTTTAGCTAAAGAACGCAAAATAGATTTAATTGAACCAGCGCCACAAACAGGACTGCAAAATTTTGTCAATGGATTGATTTCGACTTATAATTTTGAAACCTGGGCACTCTGGGCTATAGTAGGGGGCTTCATTTGTTTAATTTTTGGAGTGTTGTATTATTTTACCCCACAAACAGGAAAGAAACGCGCTTGGTTTAGCTTGAGTGTGTTAGGCTTAGTTTGTGCCGCTTTATGTTTGACATTTGCTTTTCAACAATTCAGTATCCAAAAAACACATAAATACGCTATAGTATTTAATAAAGAAGAAACGGTGCATGCCGAACCTAACCCTAATGCATCTCAGGTTTTTGTCTTACACGAAGGAACCAAAGTGAAAATTTTAGATAGTTTCCAAGGATTTGCGCAAATCGAACTAGCCGACAATAAGCAGGGCTGGATCAGCCTACAAGCAATCAAAAAACTCTAGACTGCTTCAGCTAGTAGAGATAAATTAAAAATGTCAAGGCAAAAAGCACAGGCATAGCCATAGCTATGACGAGCATTTATAACGCAGAGATTTGTAATTTTAACAGGAAGATTGGTCCATTTTGAATGTCACTTCCGTATTATACCAATTAGAATTATTTTTTAGCCCAATTTATACTATTTTTGTAGGTATAATGCCGTGAATAACAAATTAATAGTACAATGAGACTGTTGTCGAAATTGGACTATATAATTTGCCCATACGGTATTAATGATAGTCACGAGCACCAAATATTTTGCTGCCAATGCGTACTAAATTTGAGCCATTCTTAACAGCAATTTGATAATCACCGCTCATTCCCATAGACAAAATTTTAAGATCGGAATGACGCTGAGCAAAGATATCAAAGTTCTTTTTTAAGAATTTAAACTCTTCGTCAACTTGTTTTTTGCTGTCCGTGTTTGTGGCCATTCCCATAAGACCTACAATTTTGACATGCTCCATTTCAGCATATTCTTCAGAAGTTAAAATGTTGTTCATGGTTTCAAGATCCATCCCAAATTTACTGTCTTCTCTGGCTATTTTGAGCTGTAACAGGCAATTGATAACCCGATTTTCTTTTTGTGCACGTTTATTGATTTCTTTTAATAATTTTAGTTTATCGACAGCGTGAATTAAAGAAACATAAGGCGCCATATATTTTACTTTATTCGTTTGTACATGACCGATCATGTGCCATTCAATATCTTTAGGCAACTCTTCGTGTTTATCGGTCATTTCCTGAATTTTATTTTCCCCAAATACACGTTGCCCTGCATCGTAAGCCTCTTGTATGGCACTGATAGATTTCGTTTTTGAAACTGCTACTAGAGTGACATTTTCGGGTAACTCTTGACGTATTTGGTTAAGATTTTCAGTAATTGACATGTTAACTAACTATTTAATAATTACATTGACTAACCGTGCAGTAATTAATGAACTATACTGCAAAATTAATTAATATTCATAAATGGTGATCCCACTGCGTAGTTTAGGTTCAATATAGGTCGCTTTAGGTGGCATCCGCAAGCCTGCATCGGCTATTTTTTTGACTTCAGCGATTGTTGAAGGGAGTACTTCAAACCCAATTTTATAGTCGCCTTTGTCAACTAAACCTTTTACATAAGCCATACCGCTGAGCCCTTCGGTATAGGTGAGTCGCTCATCGGTTGATAAATCTTTGATACCAAGTATGGGTTTTAATACCGTTTCATATAAAATTTGGATGTCGAGCTTAGAGAGCGCATCGGTAGCTTCATAATTATTTTTACGCAGTTGAAGTGAGTAAAAATTGCCGTCTAGATACATGCAAAATTGCCCTTTTTCTTTTGGCGTATAAGACTCATTCCCTCTGTTTTCTATACGAAAATAAGTGTCTAACTGAATGAGTAATTCTTCTTTACTCAATCCATTTAAATCTTTTATTAACCGATTAAAATTGTATATCTTTAAATCACTTTCAGGAATGTGATAAGCCATAAAATAATTAAAAGGCTCGTCTTTTGATGCTTCTGGATGTTCTTGACGCTCTTGTTTAGCTAACAAAAAAGCCGCCTGAGAGCGATGATGCCCATCTGCAATATACATCATATCCATTTTTTCAAATTCATCTTGAATTTGTTGTAGGATACTGGGGTCATCTAAAACCCATAAGTAATGTGTGTCGCGATAAGTGGTTGTAAATTCATATTCGGCGCGCACACTGCTAATTTGCTTGTAAATTTTTTGAAGAACCGGATTGTCAGCATGGGTCAATAATACTGGTTCGGCATTAAATCCGGTGATAGTAAAGGATTCTTTAAGTGTTTGTACCCGTTTCTTAAATGTAAATTCGTGTTTTTTAATGGTGTTGTTGGTGTAATCATCAACACTTGCAGCACCGACAATACCGTGAAAAACATGTCCGTCACGATGTACTATTTTATGAAAATAATAAGCCGGATTTTCATCTTGAATAAAGTTGTTTTCTTCTTTAAATTCCTCATATCTATTTTTTACCAATTGAAAACCCCGAGATCCAAATATCTCTTTATGGTATCTGTATCCGGGGTTCATGATGTGTAAAAACGAATAAGGATTGTTATCCAATCGCGATTTGCGTTGAGCTTCTGTATAACATTCATAAGGTCGGGCTGCAATTAGTCCAACTTTGTCTCGAGTAGGGCGCACGGCGCGAAATGGAAGTACTTTAGGCATTTTGTTTAGTTAAATTGAGCGGCGACTTCTTCGGCTTTACGAGACTTGCTGTAATCGTAAAAACCTTCACCTGATTTAATTCCCTTTTTACCCGCCAAAACCATGTTGACTAATAGCGGACAGGGCGCGTATTTTGGATTTTTAAAACCGTCATACATTACCTCTAAGATTGATAAACACACATCTAAGCCTATAAAGTCGGCTAATTGTAACGGTCCCATAGGATGTGCCATCCCTAGTTTCATTACCGTATCTATTTCTTTAACACCAGCGACACCATTGTATAAGGTTTCAACTGCTTCGTTAATCATTGGCATCAAGATGCGATTGGCAACAAAACCCGGATAATCATTAGCTTCAACAGGCACTTTGTTTAAACTTTTGGCTAAGTTCACTACGGTTTGAGTGGTAGCCGATGAGGTGCTGTAGCCTCTGATGATTTCAACAAGTTTCATCATCGGTACAGGATTCATAAAGTGCATGCCAATGACTTTGTCGGCGCGTTTAGTAACCGCAGCGATTTTAGTGATTGAAATAGAACTGGTGTTTGAGGCTAATATCGTTTCGGCAGGACAGAGTTCTTCGAGTTGTGTAAATAGGTCTAGTTTAATTTTTTCGTTTTCGGTAGCCGCCTCAATAACGAGCTCAGCACCTTTAACCCCTTCGTAAAGCGTAGTGTAGGTAGAGATGTTGTTAAGCGTTGCTGTTTTGTCTTCAGCTGTAATTTTTTCCTTTTTGAGCATGCGGTCCAAATTCTTACTGATGGTAGCTAAGCCTTTTTCTAAACTGGCTTCAGAAATATCAATTAAGCTGACCTGATAGTCAAATTGTGCAAAGGTGTGGGCAATTCCATTACCCATTGTTCCGGCTCCGATAACGGCAATATGTTTCATAGTTTAAGTGGTTGTTTGTGGTTATTGGTTGTTTTGAAATGTTTTTATAATTTGGTTGGCTACGCGTAGCGCATTTGAACCCTGCTCTAGTGTTACCTTTGTAGGCGTATCTTGCTCAATAGCATCGGCTAAACTTTCAAGTTCATCTAAAATGGCGTTATTGGGTTCAATTTTAGGATTGTCAAAATAGATTTGTTTCTTTATCCCTTCAGCGTTTTGTAAAATCATAGCAAAATCATCAGGTTGTTCTGGAGCGTCTTTCATCTTTACAACTTCACAGTTTTTCTCTAAGAAATCTATTGAGATGTATGCATCGCGTTGAAAATAGCGTTGTTTGCGCATATTTTTTAACGAAATGCGACTGGCGGTAAAGTTGGCTACACAGCCGTTTTCAAAGCGAACACGTGCATTGCAGATATCCGGCGTTTTACTGATAACCGAAACCCCACTGGCGTGAATTTCACTGACTTTTGAATTGACCACACTTAATACGGCGTCAATATCGTGAATCATCAAATCTAATACTACTGAAACATCGGTTCCTCGTGGATTAAATTCGGCCAAGCGATGTGCTTCAATAAACATTGGATTGTCAATTTTTGAAGCTACAGCTTGAAAAGCCGGGTTAAAGCGCTCAACATGACCCACCTGACCCTTTACGCCTTTTTCTTTGGCTAAATCCATTAAAGCTTGCGCCTCGGTATAACTGTAGGTAATAGGTTTTTCAATAAAAACGTGTTTCCCTGCATTCAACGCTTTTTGCGCCATTTCAAAATGTGCCAGCGTTGGAGTGACAATGTCTACAACATCTACAGCTGCAATGAGCTCTTCTGCTGATTCATAAAAAGTGTATCCTAATTCTTGTGCGAGGCTTTTTGCGTAATCTGTGTTGAGGTCGTAAAACCCAACAAGAGTATAACGTTCAGATTGTTGGGCAAGACGTAAGTGTATTTTTCCTAAGTGTCCGGCACCCAAAACGCCGATTTTTAGCATGGTGTATTGTTTTTCACAAAAATACCATTTTTTTAAACATAGCAAGGTTTTAGGGTGACAATATAAGAAAGCTTTAGGACGATATGACGGCGAAAATGAAGACGGTTGTAGAAGAAAGGCTTATAAAAACTTCCTTATTTGCTAATTTAATAAAATAATATGTAAATAAAAAATATTAGCAAATAAGTGTATGTGCGAGGCTTTTTGTTGTGAATAATTTATAAATTAGATTAAAATAAAGTGTTTTGTGAATTAGTGCGCTTGTGCAAGTTCTTGAAATACAGTTACAAGCTGATTGTACTGATAAATCATCTTGTTGTGATATCGTATTGTTTAACTAAATATTTAATTTATTATGGATGTTTCACGAATTCTTTCAAATTTTTCTGACCGCGTGGCTGATTCAATGCCTAATGTTATCGGCGCCTTAATTATTTTACTCGTCGGGTGGTTAATCGCAAAAACCGTTCAGCGTTTGGTGGTCAAATTATTGCGAAAAACCTCTTGGGATAAAAAAATTTTTAAAGGAGCAGAAGAGGGGCGAAAAACTAATTTAGTGATAGGTGAACTTATCTATTACTTGTTGATGATTATTGTTTTCTTGATTGTCTTAGAAGTTTTAGGAGTCAGCTCAGTGCTTTCGCCACTTGAAAATATGGTTGATGCTTTCTTAAAATTTATTCCACACTTGATTGCTGCAGGAATTATAGCTTTTGTAGGTTATGTGCTTGCTAAATTTGTATCTAGCTTAGTCGGTATGGCTACGCAGTGTATTGGGAAAGTGTTACAAAAAATAGGCCTTACCAACACAGAGCAAGTTGTAAAAGTATTAAAAGCTTTTGTGTTTATCATCATCTTTATACCTATACTTATTCAAGCTATTGATACATTAGAGTTGCATGCTATAGGTGATCCACTGACTGAATTGTTTGATGGATTTGTAGCGATTATTGGCAATGTTATTATTGCTGCTGTGGTGCTGACTGTATTTATTTGGGGCGGAAAAATCTTAACCAATTTTCTCAAAGACTTGTTTAAAAATCTTGGTTTGGATCAATTGGCTCAAAAAATTCAATTAGATAAAATGATAGGCGAAAAGAATTCCTTTTCAATTTTGTTAGCTCATATACTTTATTTCTTTATCGTTTTCTTTGGAATTATTACAGCTTTAGAATTGTTAGAATTAGATCAACTGACATTAATTCTCGATCAAATTTTAGCCGTTACCGGGTCAATTGCTTTTGGCGCATTGATAGTACTTATAGGTAATTTTATCGGCTTGTTGATTTATAATGCCATGACCAATGCTAAACAAAACAAATTTGTAGCTTCAGTAGTGCGTATTGCTGTCTTGGGCTTATTTATCGGAATGGGTTTGCGTGCTATGGGTATCGCAAACGAAATAGTAAACCTCGCTTTTGGATTAACCTTGGGAGCTTTAGCCGTAGTTATTGCTTTAGCTTACGGACTAGGAGGACGTGAAGCTGCCGGTGAGCATTTTAAAGAAATTATCCAAAAATTTAAGAATGACAAAACGGATGATTAAAGATTACTTTCGCTAAAAACACACAGCTGATTTACAGTCTGTTTTTTAAAACGGCCAAGGATTTTTAAAAACCCTTGGCCGTTTTATGAATAATAGTATTTTTTTGTGATTTTAAATTCAGATTTATTTCAAGTAAATTTTTAATACTGTTTGTGTATGGTGATAATATATTATTGAAATGTATTTATAGGTGATAAATAATTATGTAAATTGATGAATGTGTAATTGTTTTGTAAAGTTAGTGAAATAGGGGGTTAGGTTGTTGTTATAAAAATATTTGAAAATCATAAGGTAAAAATTATAATAAAACATGTTAAGAACTGTTTAAATTTATATATTTGTCAACCTTGTTGTATTATTTAATTTTTATAATTCATGAATTTCAAAAACCTAATCCTTGTTTTTAGTTTGATGCTGATGTTTTCTTGGCACAGTGAAGCGCAAGAAACTGTTGGAACTGTTTATAAACCGGATATCTCTAAATTTAATGAATATGCTAAAGCTGCTTTAGGGATCGAAAGAGCCGAGAATGCAAGTGACCATAACGCTAATTTCTATAAAGCTATATTTCTTTCTCGCGTGTCTATTGCAAAATTAAATAAGACGCCAAGTCACTATACACTGATGTTGCAAGTGCCAGCTTATAACGAAAGTTTAAGACAACAAGATAATTTTAATCCTGAAAATTTCAACCCCTTTAACTTTAAGCTGAACTATTTTAATTCAGAAAAAACCTTGTATTACAAGGCTTATGAATCAGGCTATTACATTATTGTGAAACCTTTGCAACCTTCTCATAACTAAGATTCTTGACTGACGACTTATGAAAAATAAACTACTTCTTTTTCTCTTCTTAATTCTTATAGGGCAAGCTTCACTTTTTGCCCAAGATGATATCTTCTTGATTCAACAAGAAGGAGAAACTGTTGAAACCTGCTCGGCTATATTTAAAGCTTACGATTATTCAGAAGCATCCTTTTATAATTTAGATGGGTCAAAAATAATTACAATTTGCTCTGATGATCCTAACTTGGTGACGCAAGTTGACTTTACGACCTTTAACATACCAAATGATTATATACTTACTATATATGATGGGAATTCAACAGCAGCACCGGTAATAGGTGAATATGAAACTACCAATAACCCCGGAATCATTCAAGCTGGGGGTTTTAATACTTCAGGCTGTTTAACGTTTAAATTGACCAATGAAAGTACGGGACCATTGCTTTCTCAATTAGATCATGGGTGGATAGCAACAATTAGTTGTGTAGAGCCTTGTCAGCAAATTACACCCAATATTGAAGCGGTGACACCGGCAAGTTTAAGTGGAGGCGTTTATGAAGTGCCTTATGATCAGGAAATAACCTTTGTTGGTAATGGCGATTTTTCTGAAGGAGTTTCAGAAGGAGCAACCTATATTTGGGATTTTGGTGATGGTGAAACAGGTACAGGTCAATCAGTAACACATACTTATTCTAATGAAGATGGGTTAGGACCTTTTAATGTTACTTTGACAATCATTGGGCCTAATGGTTGTGTCAGTTTAGTAGATACCGTTATTGTTAAGCGTAAAAATAATGTTGGCTCTACTTGTGCCGATATGCGCCCGTTTTGTTCTGGTGATCAAGCTTTGATATTCCCTAATGCGAACCCTACTAATAGTACGCAGACTACTGCTGAATCAGGACCTGATTATGGCTGTTTAGGTGGGGAACCTTATCCAGCTTGGTTTTATATGAAAGTGGCTGAAGCCGGTGATTTGCATTTTGATTTAATCATGAGTACCCAGTTTGATGATGCTGGAAATGCAACTGGAGGCCCATTAGATGTCGATTTTGTGGCTTGGGGGCCTTTTAGTAGTTTAGAAAACGTGTGTACTAAATTGACGAGTGCTAATTTAGTACCGGGAGTAAGCGGCGGAGGCTCGACAGGAGCTTATGATGGATGTGACTTTTCAGCTGATAATATAGAACACTTTGGAGTTCAGGATGCGCAGGTAGGGGAATACTATGTGATTATTATTACTAACTGGGCTCAAGATCCAGGTTATATTAAATTTCAACAGATTAATGTGGGTGAACCGGGTGCCGGAATCACGGATTGTACCGTTATTGAAACCGGACTAGGCGATGATATAGAGACCTGTGAAGGGGATACAGTGACTATTGACGGTACAACTAATGGCGCCGAAACTTATCAATGGTCTAAATATAACCCGGATACTGAGCAGTATGACGATCTCGCTGGCGAAGTAAATCCGGAGTTAACCGTTACTGAAAGTGGAACTTATCAGTTGACAACCACTACTTCTGAAGATGGTGGGTCAACTTCATTCGATCAAATTGTGGTGACCTTTTACGATATTCCTGAGTTGACACAATCTGCTGGATTAAGTAGTTGCTCAGTTGGTGCTGAATTTGATTTAACGACTACTCAAGAAGCTATTTTAGCCAATGAAACCGTGAGTGCTGATCAGTTTGATTTTAGCTATTATCTGTCAGAGGATGATGCCATTGCCGCTACTAATCCAATTACAGATTCAACAGCGTATTCAATTACTGGAGCCGATTGTGACAGCATTTGGGTACGTGTAGAAAATGTAGACCATACTACTTGCTTTGCCATTACTAATTTTGAAGTTTGTGCACAGCCACCTACAATTGGCACTTTAAATGATTTAGAAGCCTGTTATAACGACGAGACAGGAGTGGCTATTGTCGATTTAACACAAAACGATGCTGCTGCTTTGGCCAATGTATCAACTGATTTTGAAGTTTTGTATTATACTTCTCAAGCCGACGCTGATGCAAATACTAATCCTATAGCTGCGCCTGATGTTTACGAAAACACTACAGGTGACCCCGAAATAATCTATGTACGTTTGGAACAAGTAGGTGATGCTG
>CAYVJG010000025.1:0-43342 GCA_964451785.1 uncultured Flavobacteriaceae bacterium | reverse complement strand
ATCAGGCATAGCGTGGCCGTGGTGTTGATGTGCAGATTTTTCTTTTTGCTTCTGCAAACTCATGCCACATTTTGGGCATTCTCCGGGATGATTTAAAACTTCATCAGGATGCATCGGGCAGACGTAAGTCGCCGCTGAAGATGAATTTGATGAGGCGTGACTGTGATCTTGATGCGCAGAAGACGACTTGAGTTCCGGATACATCACACTGTTCATATCCATAGTCTGCAAGCTCATTTTCATTCCCATAGGCGCCATATCGCCATTCATCTTCATCATATCGTTCATCATCTTCATTCCGGCGAAATAATCGAGCTTAGGCAACTTAGGTTGCGGATGTTTTTCGCCCTGGCCAAACCACATAGAGGCATAACCACTGCGGTCTTCGGCTGTAGCGACAAATTGATATTGCCCGTCGTCAGGAATAGTAATCACTACATCATAGGTTTCAGAAGGGCCAATAATCAAACGGTCGACATTTACAGGAACTACGTCGTTCCCGTCATTGGCGACCACTGTTAAATCACCACCGCTATAATTCAACCAAAAATAAGAAGACGATCCGCCGTTAGCCACGCGCAAACGCACCTTATCTCCGGGTTTAAATTGTGGATAATGCTGAGTGGTATCGCCATTAATCATAAAGCGTTCATAGTAAACATCGCTAATATCCATAGCTTCCATACGCTTCCATTCATTGGTCAATTTTACGCCGAGTTTGCCGGCTTTCAATGCTTCCCAATAACTTTGAGTAGAGTGTTTTTTAATGCCAAACCAATCGTTACCGGTGTGCAACATACGCTGAATTTCTTCTGGAGAAGTATCACTCCAATCGCTTAAAATAACCGGAATAGTTGGAATTTCAGGTTCTTTTCGTTTATTAAAAATCAACGACCCGTATAAGCCGATTTGTTCTTGTAGCATATAGTGACTGTGGTACCAATAAGTTCCGGCTTGAACGACTGGAAATTTATACACGTAAACCGTTTTAGGCGGAATGGGCATTTGCGTTAAGAAGGAAACTCCATCCATGCGCTCTGGCAGTTGTACGCCGTGCCAGTGTACACTTGTAGGTTCTGAGGAATAATTGTGCACATAAACCAAAGCTGTATCACCTACGGTAAACGAAAGTGTTGGTCCGGGCCATTGCCCATTAACGGCAATTGTTTTGCGTTCTTTACCTGTAAAA
Source organism: uncultured Flavobacteriaceae bacterium (assembly GCA_964451785.1). Classification (GTDB taxonomy): domain Bacteria; phylum Bacteroidota; class Bacteroidia; order Flavobacteriales; family Flavobacteriaceae; genus JAJYSO01. The sequence goes on along the minus strand of CAYVJG010000025.1, from coordinate 42,153 downwards.
TTTACGGTTGTATCGGTAATGTACAAATCGTAACGCACCGTTTTTACGCCAGGTGTTCCGGCAGGAAAATGCAATCCTGAATTAGCGCCTTTTATAGGTTTAGTAATAATATCTTTCTCTTGATTAGAAAGCGGTAATTCAATAGGTTTATGTAAAGCTGTAGGTTGTTCAACAGGCACAGCAAACCCGTAATAAGGGGTATAAGTTTTGTTATTGCCGTGATCAAATTCTTGCGCAAATGCAGCAAGACTCATCACTGCCAATAACAGTGACAAAACTGTCTTTTTCATGTAATGTGTGGATTGTGGAAACAAGACAACATTAACACAGCGTAAGAAAAACTACAGTAGCATTCTCAATGTTTTTAAATCGATTTGTTTCCTGATAAATAAAATAAGGAGATGAAATCCATCTCGTAAAACGAATAGATTACCCTATTTTAGGCGGTTGCCAAATTACATGATAGTCAATGGAATTGTTAAGTCCTACATAATGAAAATCAGAACTTTTCCACTGAAGGAAATTTGAAGTTTTAAAGCGAAACAAATCATTGCTCAGTGAAATTGTAGGGAAATGACAAGATTGATGACAACTGTGATCACAGTGGTTACCGGTAGAATCTGAATGGTTAGAATGTTGGTCATCAGTACAGCAATCCTTTTGTGCTGTAGATTCACAATTGGACTTGTGATGAGTGCTATGTGTAGTCTGATGCATTGGCGCTTTCTCATGCATAGAACAGGCATACGTATCCTGCCCGGCTAAGGTTAAACCGAATATAAAGAGTAAAGCTATGCACCAATTTTTATACATATAACACTTTTAAGTGTACAAAAATATACTTTTTATTGAAAACATCACAAAACAGAGTACAAAAAACAAAAGGCTACATGTTAATTAACAGTAGCCTTTACGTTTATATATAACTTAGGGATAAATTACGCTAAAGAGACGCGTTTAAATCCAACAACTGTAACGTCATCACCTAAAGTAGATTGTACGTATTGCGCTACAGATTGTTTTTCGTCTTTGATAAATTGTTGATCTAACAAAGCTTTTTCTTCATCTAAGATAGTGTTATCTTTAATAAAGCGTTCAACTTTACCAGGAACAATTTTATCCCAAATTTGCTCAGGTTTACCTTCAGCTTTTAATTCAGCTTTGATATCTTCTTCAGCTTTTGCGATAATTTCATCAGTCAATTGCGCACGAGAAACATATTGAGGAATGTGTTTTAAGGTTTTACCCAAAATTTTTCTTTCCTCGTTTTCTTTAGTAATTTCAGCAATTCTAGCTTCAGTTTCTTGAGTCAAGTAAGCTTGATCAAATTCTTTATAAGAAAGCACTTCAGCACCCATTGCAGCAGTTTGCATAGAGATATCTTTAGCCACTTCAGCAGCAGCGTCAGCAGTATGAGAAAGTCCTGTAACTACGGCAATTTTGTTACCAGCGTGAATGTAAGAACCAACGAAAGGTGCTTCAAGAGTTTCAAAGGCACCAATTTCAATTTTCTCACCGATAACACCGGTTTGTTCGATTAATTTTTCAGAAACTTTAAGACCGTTAAAATCAGCGTCTAAAAATTCTTCTTTAGTAGAATAGTTAAGTGCTAGTTCAGCCAAATCATTAGCTAATTTTACAAAGCCTTCGTTTTTAGCTACGAAGTCAGTTTCACAGTTCAATGAAATGACAACACCTCTAGTAGCATCAGCGTTTACCTTAGCGATTGCAGCACCTTCAGATGAATCACGGTCAGCGCGCTTAGCAGCCACTTTTTGACCTTTTTTACGAAGTACTTGGATAGCTGTGTCGAAATCGCCTTCAGCCTCAACAAGTGCTTTTTTACAATCCATCATTCCAGCTCCGGTAGCTTTTCTGAGTTTATTAACCTCAGCTGCAGTTATTTTAGCCATAACTAATAAATTTTATAAAAAAAGCCGTTTTAAAGATACCTTGATAAAATCTAAAACGGCTTAGAAAGTTAATAGTAAGAATTATTTATTTTCAGCTTCAGCAGTTTTTTCTTCTGCTTTTTTAGCTTTAGCTTCTGCTTTTTCCTTGCGTTTAGTCTCTAAGTCTTTTTCACGAACGTTAAGACCATCAACAACAGCATCAGTCAAATAAGAAACAACTTTCTTAACTGATTTAGAAGCGTCATCATTAGCAGGGATTGCATAATCAACTTTGCGTGGGTCAGAGTTAGTATCGACCATTGCAAAGATTGGAATGTTTAAGCGTTGAGCCTCTTTGATAGCGATATGCTCACGCAAGATATCAACAACAAATAAAGCACCTGGCAGGCGAGTCATATCGGCAATTGAACCCAATTGTTTGTCCAATTTAGCGCGCATACGGTTTACTTGAAGTTGTTCTTTTTTAGAAAGTGAATCAAAGCGACCATCTTTTTTCATACGGTCAACATTGTCCATTTTCTTAACTGAACGGCGGATAGTAACAAAGTTTGTTAACATCCCTCCTGGCCAGCGCTCAGTAATGTAAGGCATGTTACATTTTTGAGCTTCTTCAGCGATGATTTCTTTGGCTTGTTTTTTAGTAGCAACGAATAAAATTTTACGACCGCTAGCGGCGATTTTACTCATAGCTTCAGCTGCTTCTTGCATCTTAGCAGCACTCTTGTAAAGGTTGATAATGTGAATACCATTACGTTCCATATAGATATATGGAGCCATATTTGGGTTCCAACGATGGGTTAAGTGACCAAAGTGCACTCCCGCATCAAGTAATTCTTTGACTTCTATGTCTTTTGCCATTTTTGTAATAGTTTACGTTCTGTTGATGTAGCAACAAACAAGCGGCGCGCTGAAACGGCCTTGTTTATTTAGATGCTAAACTAACTCTGTTTTAGGTAATTCAGTTCAAAAACAGATAACAACAAATAAATTAAATAATTTAAATTGAATAGCTTTAAGCAGCCATTCTGATAATACGATTAACGTTTAGAGAACTGGAATTGTTTACGGGCTTTTTTCTGTCCGAATTTCTTACGTTCTACCATACGTGGATCACGTGTTAACAAGCCTTCAGGTTTAAGGGCTGTTCTGTTTTCTGCGTCTAATTCGCACAAAGCACGTGAAATTGCCAAGCGAATAGCTTCAGCTTGTCCAGTGATTCCTCCACCATATACATTCACTGAAATATCAAACTTATCATCATTGCCAGTAAGGGCTAAAGCTTGATTCACTTTGTAACGCAAAGTGTCAGTTGTAAAATAGTCATCGAGTTTTTTGTTGTTGATTACAATCTCACCATTGCCATCGTTAAGATAAATACGAGCAACAGCAGTTTTGCGTCTTCCGATTTTATGAATAGCTTCCATTTACACTAATTCGTTTAAGTTAATGTTTTTGGGTTGTTGAGCATCAAGACCGTGATTAGCGTCATTAAAGACTCTAAGATTACGGTAAATAGCTGATCCCAATTTATTGTGAGGCAACATACCTTTGACAGCTGTTTCGATTAAACGAATAGGATCTTTTCCATAAAGCTGTTTTGCAGTAAGACTGCGTTGTCCTCCTGGGTGACCAGTGTGACGTAAATAAACTTTATCGTCCCACTTTTTGCCGGTCAAATTAACTTTGGCCGCATTGATAACGATAACGTTATCTCCGCAATCAACGTGAGGTGTAAAATTAGGCTTGTGTTTGCCACGAAGCATTTTGGCCGCAACCGATGCAAGGCGACCAAGCGACTGATTTTCTGCATCTAAAACTACCCATTCTTTATTAACGGTCGCTTTATTAGCAGAAACGGTTTTGTAACTTAATGTGTTCACACTAAATTTCTTTACAAGATTAAACAATATTTTAAAGCTTTCTACACGAGATAGAAAACAGACTGCAAATTTACGATATTAATTTTATTAGACAAATATGCTTTGAATTTTTTATTTATTTCATTTTCAAAGCTTTACAAAGCACGCACTTTACTAGGCCTCAATATAGATTCGTTTAAAGTGCTGTTTTTAAAATCTTGTCCTTCAAAACCTTCACTCACAACCTGCATGTAAACAAAAACCACCTTACGTGAAGCAAGGTGGTCAATTTATAAGGTGTATTTAAGTGTTTTTAACGCACTTGGAATACGATTGGTAGTGTATAAATAACACGAACAGCTTTTCCGCGTTGTTTCCCTGGAGTCATTTTAGGTAACATTTTTACCACACGAATAGCCTCTTCTTTCAATTGAGGTTGTGGGGCGCGTGCATTTACATTTGTAATTTCACCGTGTTCATCAACGGTAAATTGTACATAAATACTAATTCGTCCTTGCAAACCTAATTCACGACCTAAATCAGTATTAAAGCGACGGTTGACAAATTTTCTTACCTCTTCACTCATACATTTTTTGCGATCAGAAGCTGATGAATATTTTTCACAGCCAGGAAAGATCGGCACATCTTGAATAGCCTGAAAAGGAACCTCGGCAATTTCTTCTACCACTTCGCCTTCTGAAGGTACTGAAGCGATTTCACTAATATCAGCGATTTCAACTTTAGGCTCAGGAATATCTTCAACAGTTTCTACCACATCTTCTTCAATTTCTTCATCGTTATCAACGATCTTGATTTCTTTAGGAGCTTCAGGTGGCGGTGGCGGTGGCGGTGGGGTGTTTGTTTGAGGGTGTTGAACCACAACTACATCTTCAGGCTCGAGGTCATTGAAGCGCAGTGTAGGCACATCTTCTTCTTTTTCTTTTTTCTCGTAGGTCTTATTTTCAATGGCTCGCCACGAAATAAGCATCACAAGAATCAATCCGATTTGGAAAAAGATCACACTCCATTTACGGATATCTTTTTTAGGGCTTTTTTTCTGTTGCATAAAATTTTAATTCTTAAAGGGTGGGTAAAAATAAAACTTTTTTTTGAAATTTCATTTTTACAGGGATTTAACTTTCTTAAAACTTGACATTCCAACGAGCACGACATAAGCCAATAAGACACCTGATACGTTTACCAAGACGTCAAACCAATCAAAACTGCGATATGAGGTCAATGTTCCTTGAAGAAACTCAATAACTATACCAAAAATGGCTATTATTAAGCAAATCCATATTTTTGGTTTACAATTCGTATTTTTATTTGACAGTATATAAGTTATTTGCCATAAAATTGTCAAACCAAAATGCGCGAAAAAGTGAAAAACCTTGTCAGCATTGTCCAGTTCTATTGATAAGGTATCAGGTGAAATTCTAATCAATGAAACTAAGAGCAAGGCTGACGTGTAAATTAAGGTTAAAGCTAGTACTCGACTAGCCGTTAATATGCGCTTCATAATCTTTGGCGCTTAGCAATTTTTCGAGCTCTTCAGGGTTGCTCAACTCCACTTTTACCATCCAACCTTTAGCATAAGGATCGCTGTTTACTGCTTCTGGTTCATCTTCTAGATCTTCATTAAACTCAGTAATGGTACCACTAACTGGCAAATGCAAATCTGAAACTGTTTTAACAGCTTCAACAGTACCAAACACTTCGCCTTGCTCAAGTGTTTCGTCAAGTGTTTCAACTTCAACATACACGATATCACCCAATTCGCCTTGTGCAAAATCAGTGATTCCAACAGTAGCAATATTGCCTTCTACCAACACCCATTCGTGATCTTCGGTGTACTTCAAATTTTCAGGTACGTTCATAATCTTTATAAGATTTGTAAAATTAAGTTATTTATAATGTGTGATTTTAAATTGATTTGCAATCTTCACAAGCTATCAATCAAAAACAAGTTACAAATCTATTTAAAATTATTTATTTGTAAAGTAAATTTTAAACTTCTTTAAAGGAATTAGTTTCCAAAGTTATACCTCAATTTTATACCAGTACGCACAGTTGTTTGCGGGAAAGCTGTTGACACAAAATACTTAGAGAAGTTATGGTCGTAATAAAAAATAGCCGTAAGCTGTCTAGACAACGCATAATCTGCAGTAAAATGCACCTCCCAACGGTCTTGACCTGTGGTGACTTGACTGTCGTTTAAATCGAGGTAACGCACAATTGTTTTATTGCGACGGTATGAGATATCAGCTTTTAGATTTAAATCACTACTCAACACGCGGCGTTTACCATCAATATGAGTGGTCACTTTTAAATCTTTAATTCTGTACCCGAGCCCAAATCTGTATTCCATACCTTGAATTTCGGTCAACAGGTTATTGTCAAAACTCAATGACAAGGCGCGATCTTTATCAACTTGTGCCAAAATACTCACTGAATTTTTCATCTCCATATCTAATTTGATAAGCGGTGAAAATTGTTCGACAAGATTGATATTAGAAATCAAAGTTTCACTTTTAAAGTTTCCATTTTGATCGCGATTATAAAGGCCATAAGGATCATTTTGATTATAACTTAAGTTAGAGCTAAATTGGTTAATGGTGTAGCCTGAACTATAACCGTGTTGAATGCTAAATCGTCTAAAGTTATCTCTAAAAAACTTAAGGCGCATCAAGCCTGTATATTTAATATTCCAATTAGGCAACGGGGTATCTCTAAAGGTTCCTAAACTTACTGATGATGCACTTTCGCCGGTATAAGCGGCTAAAAATGCAGGAAGCAAGACTTGTTGACTTGTGCGGCCATAGCCTATAGGAAAACCCGTTTCAGGATTGATATTACTCGGATCTGACAAATCAATACCCGCTGCTGTAGCCAAGCGATTTGCAATGACTAATCTATTTTCTCTAAACTGCTCAAATGCTTCCGATCCTACTTCATCACTATGCTGAAAAGCTGTTCCTATCATTATGGTAGAGATGCTAAAGTTTCCGTACCCATGAGGAGTTAATGAGCGATATTGCATGGTACTTGGATCAACTCTAAAGTTTTCTGCATAGTTATGCGCATATGAACGATCGGCGTTCAACTCTATGGTCAAGTCGGGCAACAAATCAATATCAGCTTGAAAGCTCAATGTTTTAATTTCATTGGTTAAATACTGCTGATTGTATTGTTGATACAACGTTATCCAACCTTTACTGGCGGCTAATTCGCGAATATCTTTTTGACTTCCAAAGGTAAATAAGGCTGAAGGTTTTAAAGTTCCAATGAAGCCGACATCTTGTAAATACCCCGGCAAGAAGGTTCCTCGTGTATCTTCATAATTGACGCTCACTCTGTTTACAGCCGTCAAAATATCAATCCCGGTATTGAGCAAGCGATCTCCAAACGATAGTTTATCTGAATTTGTGTCTTGCTGCTGAGAACCGTTACCTCTTGTAAACCCAAGTCTGTTAGCGCGACTAGAATTAGCTGAGCTACGGCCGCCTTGTTTTTTCTTTAACCCGAGGTAATCATAGAGGCGCTGCATAGATAAGCTAGCGTTTAACTGATGCGTACGCGAATTTTGAATGGTATTTCCCAAATCAGGCGTATCGGGTAAAGAGTTTAAAATCTTAGAGCCGCGTTGCCATTGAAAATTACCCGTATAAGAATATTGTGCATCTATAAAGGTTAGGAATGGAAACTTATCAAATGGCAAATCATAATTGACTTGCAAACTTTGATTGTGCTGATTAGGGGTTCCCATATCGAAGAAACCATCCCAAAGTCCGATGCTATTATCTTGCACATTATCGCGGTCAATATAATTGCGAATAATGCGATTGTTGGTATTTGAGAATACAAAACTTAAACTTTCAGTCAGCTTATAATTGATATTGAATCCCCAATTAAAACGATAGTCACGTTGATATAGCGTAGGTAAACCTAAAGAGCCCGGAGGCAAATTAATTTGTCTGAATTTTTGCGAATTGTATTGACGTAAAATATTTCCGGTAGCCGTAATACTTGTCGGCAGTGGATTAAAATTAAAATCTTGAATCGGGTTCCAATATTCACTACTATCTAAGAAAGCAATATTTTTAAAAGGCTCAACCTTAACAGGTGCAAAATTGTAATCATAAGTTGCGCCAATATTCACGTTTTGACTAACACCTTTTTCGATTTTAAAATCACGGTGATCGATTTGGTTATAAGTTCCTGAAAACGTAAAGTTTTCTATATCTATAGGCAGCGGCGTACGATCGCCTGTTCGCTGCTTATGAAGCCCTATAATACTAACACTTTGGCGGCGTGTAAATTCTTCAGCGCGATGCTCGAGTTCTTGACGCTTTAGAGCATCGGCAGTATTCTCCAGTAAAGTTTCAAGTTCGATATCCCTAAATTCAGGGTCGTATTGGGGCGTTACTAATTCTATACCTCTGCTATAGCTCACCGGCAAGTTAATACCCCATTTTTTAGGCAATAAATGTCCTGCATTAAGATTTGCTACAAAATCATAACCTTGAATATCTTCACGACTTCTTGCATTAGGTCCTTGTTCAAGTGAACCAAAGCCTACAGTACTTTTACGACCACTTGCTGAAAAGGACAGCAAATCAGCAAAATTGGTATCCATGTTTAATACAGCAGCCCAACCACCTTGGTTTTTCATACCTGAAAGGCGCAATTCATTAAACCAAACTTGACCTGAGGCATCAATAGACCCTGTGTTTTTCAATCCGAGCATGACTACGCGAATATCTCCAAAACTCGGATTTCCTTTGATTCCGATACGCATAGCTCCAATAGAACCACTTCCACTTACCGGATTACCACTAGCATCAAAATAATTCAAATCATTCATGTCGTATGAATTATTACCGATAATGGTTGATTTAATTTTTTGTAAGACATCAAGTGGCAAATCTAGCTCATTAACTTCAGGCCAGACTGTACGTTCATCTATTGAATGTTCATCGCTTACTTTTAGTGGAATTTCGATTTGATAATAGTTGCGATCAAAGTCTGTTCCGATGCGTATAAAGGCACTCAAATCGCCATCATTAAGCTGTGGATTAGGACTTGGCAAACTCTCAGCGTGTAAAAACATTTTTAAACGCTTATACTGGCGCATGTCGATTTGAAAATTCTTATACACCCCGCGCATATCGTCAGGGGCCAAGTTTTTGACGGTCAAGGCTAAAGATTGTTCGTCTTCGCGAATCGTTTGATTATTATTGACATATTCTTCGCGATAAACTCCTGGAGGGCTGACGTAATCTGATGTTTTTTCAGTACTTACAGAGGCTGTAGTAAAGGTTGTTCCACTTGTTGTTTCTGGGTCTGAACCTGTTGGTTTAATGGCCTGCGAGTACTTTCTATAATCGCCGCGCACCATTTTCAATTCTCCAAAACGCAGCACTACATGCTCATTAAATCCAGAGAGGTACAAACGCATAAATCGCACAGAACGCAAATCACTAATTCCTCCTACAGCATATTGGCTATCTGTATTTAAAGGGACTCTAAATTGTACCCAACGCACGTGCTGTTGTTGTCCATTTTGTAAGGTGACATCCATTTCGCGCACATCAGTGATGTAATCTTGACCAACGCCGGCAACTGAACTGGTGTTATTATCTACACTCATTCCTGGGAATAAAGGCACTTTATATTCAAAGTAACTATCAATCGTATTCATGGTATTATCGCGATTAACATCTTCTGTGGTCGGTAAAGTTGAATTACCGCGATTATTTTGTCCTACTGCTGAAGGCGAGTTGCCATCAACGCCATTATAACGACGATAACGCTCTACAATACCGCCTTCACGTGCCAAGTAATATTGATAATCATCATTAGATGGATCTTCTAAACTTCCAAAATTTGGAAACTTAGCCGCTTCCATGGCATTGTTTAGGCCATCGAGACCAACATCTTGGTTTTCGCGCTCTGCTCCTTCTGTATCAAAGGCGTAAACTAGCGATTGAGTTGATGGAATACGCCCAAAATTAGTTTCTAAGGTGCTCCCTACACCGCCATCTTTAGGCAGTCCATTTTCGTATTGTTTGCGCCCATCTTTTAATATATCTTCTGAAATACTCCCTAAGTTAAAGGTCACCATTCCGTTACTCAAACTCACATTGTCGTCATAAATATAAGGATCCATGACCCAAAACTCGATATACTGCACATTAGTGCGTTCAAAGTTTGAAGTTTCAATGCCCCGCATAATTCCGCCAAAATTTTGTGTAGGATTAGGTAAGGTATTGGTTCCTGCTGCTGCCGGATTGTAGTTATACATTCCGCGTTGCTTAGGATAATACGAAAGGTCTAATGAATAGATAGCTCGTGTATCACCTTCAAGCACATCGGTTTCAGGGAAGACTTCATCTTTAAAAATGCGTCTTGTATCGTAAAAAGAAACATCGTTATCATTAATAGCACTCGGGCGCTGGCGACTGTAAAAAATAGGGTCGATTGTATACCAGTTTAATTTGGCACGATGGTAACCCGATGCCAGATCACCATTTGCTTTTTCACCACCAAATCCAATTGGAGCACTAGCCAAATACCAAGATTGAGGGGAGAGGATAGAAATTCCTGTTTGTGCCGCTTCAAAATCATCTACATAAGTGGTCGCCTCACCGTTAAAGCTATCGCCTTTTGGCGTTCCTGGACGCAAGTAAGCAAACTCACCGCGTACCGACAAGTGTGATTCTACATCTGTATCAACATTAGGCAACATATTAGCGAGACGCGTAAAGAAAGGTACCTCTGTTGAATAATTAAAGTTGAATCCGTAAATGGAATTGTTTATAGGCTCATAACCATAATTAGCCTTGTGGGTTTGTGGTTTTTCATTGAGATTTAAAAAAGTTCCGCCCACTTGCAAGTGTTCATTAAATTGATGCTCAACATGCAAGCCCATGAAGCGTTTAGTCTGCTGCCCAAACAAAGCGTTATTTTCAGTAGAGACACTAATAGGAACATCTGAAGCTTTTAGAGCTTCATTAATAATCTTAACGCGCCCTAATTCATAATTAACAGTATAATCAACTCCTTCTTGAAGTTCTCGACCACCAGCCGTTACGCGTACAGAGCCACGAGGCACATTAAAGGAGCCTATAGGAATACCGCCTTCACCTGATGATTTATAAGTCCCGACTAATTGGAATTTATTTTTATCGGCTTGCTCCTGTTCAGCTTGTGTTTTGGTGCCGGCATACAACGAGCGGAATACATATTTCTCTTGATTAGGGTTATATGTAGTTGGGTCTTCATAATCCGCTTGTGGTCCATTAGGGTCTTGTAATTTATTGAAGAGGTATTTACCAAACGGCTCTACTGTGGTAAAGATAATTTGCCCATTTTGTGCATCAATAGTTATCCCTGGCACGTAATCAAAGAAACCATCTCCCCCAACAATTGGGTCTTGATTAACGTTTAAGTTATCTAAATTAAACACGCGCAACAAGCTTACATCATCAACTGACTCTGGCAAAGTTGTCCCATCAGCAGCGGTAATGTAATTAAGTGGCTGCGGATCTGTGTATAAAATATTAAACTCAAAATCTTCAGGGGTGAGTTGCATAGCATCTAAGTTGTAGATGTTTTTCATCATCAAGTCCCAAATCGGTTCGTTTACATTAGTAATTGGACTTTTCAACAACTTAACCACTAGATTTTTATTTTGAGCTACAGGCTGACGGTTAGGGTCTTGCGGATTAGTCATTGGTTGACTGGCATCTACCCCATCATTGGCAAATTCACCAACTTGATGCACCTGCCCATTAACGGTATATTGAAAGGCTACGGCCAGCATTTCATCATTGCGAATGCGTGTTCTCAAAGAGATATATCCTAAAGTGGCATTTAAGGTGTACTCATTAGGACTGAGCTGACGAGCATTTTCAAGCTTAGCGTAATCAATACCTTCATCTACAAAAGTTGACAGCGCTCCGAAACCCTGACCTACAGTAGATACATCACGAATAGCTGTAGTAAGTACTGACTGCTGAGGACCAGTAATTCCTAAGGGATTGAAATCGTTATTAGTATTATCCGGATAAGCGCCCGGAGTAGCATTTACAAAGCCAGCAAAAGCACCAGAGTTTATAGGATTACCCTCGCTATCTAGCAACACACCTATACGATCTGGATCAGACTCCCCTAAATCCTGCAACCCGACAATGTTTCGGGCATTTGTTAAATTCTGCGGCGAATTAGAGCGATTAGTTACCCAAACCTCTACGCGGGTAATTTGAATATTACTGTTGATAAAAGGATAATTCTTCAACGCTTCATTGTAGTGATCTCTAAAGTACTGCGCTAAGAAAAAGTGACGATTTTCATCGTATTCTAAAGCGTATTTTGTAAAATCTTGCACGGCACCTCCACCTTGAATTAAGGTTTGTTGACGTTCTGAATTTTGCTCAGCGTAAACTCCAGTAATGGTTGTTTTACCAAATTTCAATTGTGTTTTTATCCCAAAAAGACTTTGTGAGCCCTGAATTAAAGAACTATTGAGCGGCATACTGACATTACCGACTTCTATTTTCTGAACGATATCATCTTCATCAGGCGTATATTCTAACTTGATTTGGTTTTGAAAATCAAAGGTAGATTGCGTGTCAAAATTAGCATTGATAGCCAAACGCGTACCTACATGACCACGCACACTCAGGTTAATACTTTGGTCAAAATCGAAGGTAAAACTAGATCTATTTCGAGGAGAAAGTGATGGATTGTCTTGCTTATTAAACAACACCCCTAAACCGACCTCAACAGATCCTCGTGGAATAATTTCGATTTGATTACCGCCAAAAATAGATTTAAAGAAGCCACCATTAACATAAAAGATCGGCAGTAGATTTTTTTGTTCATCTTCATCGCCGTCTCCACTTCTATTAACAGCGTCAAATTTTTTCTTAAAATAAGATTTCATTTGCTCCTGTTGAAGGCGCTTTTGAAACTCATCTGGCGTCAACACCAAAGGATAATCTACATTGACATCATCAATCTTTTTAGTGTAAAAATACCGATTCGTAATAGGATCATAAGTATATTTTGTCACAATACTAGCCGGCGTTTTCAATTCTACTTTACCCAGTTTTATAGAATCATTAACTGGCGGATTGTTTTGCGCTTCTACCTCAAAACCAACTGTAAAACAAAGTATTACAAAAACTAAAAAGCTAAGAGGAATATTTATATGTAGTTGATTTCTCAAGGTAATCACAATTTTTTAAGGGCGAGTTTAATGATTGTTTCAGCTGAAGCGTTTTGGTTTTCTAAAAGAATTGTCCGCACCACTTTAGCTGACTGTTTACGCTTATAACCCAAGGTCTCTAAAGCAGATAACGCTTCTTCGCGTTGTGTATTGTCTTGAGGTGTTAATATTTTGTTTACTTCACTAACTTCTCCTAATTTATCTTTTAGGTCAATAATGACTCGTTGAGCTGTTTTTGCTCCTATCCCTTTAACACTTTTGATAACATCGACGTCTCCTGTTGTAATCGCTTCAACAACTTGATCTGGATTAAGCGATGATAACATGCTACGCGCCGTACTTGCACCAATGCCAGAAACACCTAGAAGTTTAGTAAACACATCGCGTTCGGCAGTGTTCATAAATCCGTATAAAGTGTGTGCATCTTCACGTATTTGAAGGTAAGTATAAATGAAAATAGACTCATCTTTAGGCAGTTGCGCATAAGTATGCAAAGAGATATTTAACAAATACCCAACACCTCCACACTCCACCACAATAGTGGTTGGATTTTTCTCTACTAACTTTCCTCTTAAATGTGTAATCATGACTTAACCAAAAATTAAGTCAACAAATTTAAATAATTTATTGCTTAATACCCCCTCTATCAAAATAATATTGCGGTGTTTACCTAAATTTAAAACAACAAAAATCCGCCTGTAAACCAAGCGGATTTTCTTAAAAATTTATTTTTATTAAAGCTTATTTCGCTTTTTCTTGCGCATCAACAACAGCTACTGCGGTCATATTTATCATTTCTTGAACACTAGCACCGAGTTGTAAGATGTGAACGGGTTTAGAAAGTCCCATAATAATTGGACCAATCGAATCGCCTTCATCCAATTCTTTTATCAATTTATAAGCCGAGTTGGCAGATACCAGGTTAGGATAAATCAAGGTATTGACATCTTCATTAGCAATCTGAGAAAATGGAAATTTATCTTGACGCATGGTTTTATTCAGCGCAAAATCGGCTTGAATTTCACCATCTACAATTAAATGTGGATGTTTATCATGTAATTGATCAACCGCTTCCCTTACTTTTTTGGCTTGAGGTGCTTTTGAGGTACCGAAGTTAGCATATGACATCATCGCGATTACAGGATCAAGGCCAAACATCTTCACCGTAGCCGCAGTCATTTCTGCAATACGTGCTAGAGTATTCGCATCCGGTTCAATATTAACGGAAGTATCACTGATAAACAAAGGCCCGCGTGTAGTGGTCATTAAGTTAGTAGTTGCCACGCGTGATACCCCTTCAATGGTGTCGATGACTTCTAAAATAGGTTTTAAAACCAAGGCATATGAGCGAGTATAACCTGACAACATGGCGTCAGCATCGCCTTCATTGACCATCATGGCTGCAAAATAATTACGTGAACGCATCAAATTTTGCGCATCGAGAAGCGTAACGCCTTTGCGTTTACGGGTTTGCCAATATTTGGTTGCATAATCATTAAGGCGATCTTGCTGTTCATCAGATTTTGGATCGATAATTTGAATAGAATCATCTTCAAAGTCCAACTCTTTCATCAAGTCTTTAATCACATCTTGACGCCCCAATAAAATAGGTTCTGCAATACCTTCTTCTTTAGCATATTGAGCTGTTTTTAAAACGTCCAATTGATCAGCTTCTGCATAAACCACACGTTTAGGATCTTGCTTAGCACGTTCTGCTAACAAGCGAGTAAAGCGATTGTCATTGCCTAAACGAGCAGCCAACTCTTGGCGATAACGATCCCAGTCTTCAATAGGCTGGCGCGCCACACCACTTTCCATAGCCGCCTTAGCCACTGCTGGCGGTATTTCAGTAATTAAGCGCACATCAAAGGGTTTTGGAATAATATAATCAGGACCAAAGCTCAATTTTGTTTTCCCATAGGTCACATTGACTTCTTCCGGTACTGTTTTTTTAGCCAATTCAGCTAAAGCTAATGTAGCAGCTTTTTTCATTTCCTCATTAATCTCAGTGGCGCGAACATCTAAAGCCCCTCTAAAAATAAATGGAAAACCCAGTACATTATTCACCTGATTAGGATAATCGGAACGTCCGGTACCCATAATTACATCCTTACGTGTCGCTTTGGCTAGTGGATAAGTAATCTCAGGATTAGGATTAGCCATCGCAAAGACAATTGGGTTTTCATTCATGCTCAGCAACATCTCTTCAGAAACGATGTTAGCCACCGAAAGGCCAATAAAGACATCCGAACCTTTCATGGCATCTGCCAAATCGTGAATATCGCGATCTGTAGCAAATTCAGCTTTTTGTGCAGTTAAATTATCGCGGTCTTTGCGAATAACGCCCTTGCTATCCAGCATCACAATGTGCTCAGGTTTAACGCCAAAGGCTTTGTATAAGCGTGAGCAAGATACAGCAGCAGCTCCGGCACCACTGACTACAATCTTGATTTCTTCCATTTTCTTACCGGCAATTTCAACGGCGTTAAGCAAAGCTGCAGCCGAAATAATTGCCGTGCCATGCTGGTCGTCATGCATGACCGGAATGTCGAGTTCTTCTTTTAGGCGGCGCTCGATTTCAAATGCTTCGGGGGCTTTAATATCTTCGAGGTTAATTCCGCCAAAAGTTGGTGCAATGTGTTTTACGGTTTCGACAAAAGCATCGACATCATTAGTATCTACTTCGATGTCAAATACGTCAATTCCTGCAAAAATTTTAAACAAGAGTCCCTTGCCTTCCATCACAGGTTTTGAGGCTTCAGGGCCTATATTTCCCAATCCTAAAACAGCTGTTCCATTTGAAATTACAGCCACCAAATTTCCTTTGCTGGTATAGCGGTAAGCATCTTCAGGATTTTTTTCGATTTCTAAACACGGATAAGCCACATAGGGCGAATAAGCTATAGATAAATCGCGTTGGGTAGAATATTTTTTAGTTGGGATGACTTCTAGCTTTCCCGGCTGGGGTTTAGCGTGATATACTAAGGCTTCGCGCCGTTTTCTTTCGTCACTCATAAATTTTAGGTTTTGAATCATTAAAAATAAGTTTTTTATTCAAAACTAAAGCCTTGTCCCAGTAAAACTTGCTGTATAAGCTTGTAATAAGTTCTATTATTCTTCAGAATGACGTTTTTCACTTACAAAAGCAATGTTGCGCTTCAGTCCTGAAAATTTGGTGCGCTTTACGGCCGATTTGCGAAAAACTTCTCTAAAAGTGTCTTCTGTCAGTTCTTCCCATTCACTTTTGGTCATAGCCAGCAAATCAGGATGAGGATTAAATAAGGGCTCATTGTGTGGAGAGGCAAAGCGATTCCACGGACAGACATCTTGACAAATATCACAGCCAAACATCCAGTTTTCAAACTTTCCGCGCATGTCTTCCGGCAATTCATCGCGCAATTCAATGGTAAAATACGAAATACACTTACTGCCATTCACTTGATACGGTCCTTCAATAGCACCTGTAGGACAAGCGTCAATACAAGCTGTACAAGTGCCACAATAATCTTTGACACGCGTATCGTAATTGAGTTCTAAATCGATTATCAACTCGGCTACACAGTGAAAAGAGCCTTGTTGTTTGCGTATCAGCAAGGTGTGCTTTCCTATCCACCCCAACCCACTACGCGCTGCCCAGGCTTTATCTAACACCGGAGCAGAATCGACAAAAGCTCGTCCCTCAACATGACCTATTTCTTCTTGAATGCGGTATAATAATTCTTTGAGTTTGTGTTTTAATACAAAGTGATAATCGCGCCCGTAAGCATATTTCGAAATCTTATAGGTATCGTCAACTTGCTTTTCTTCCGGATAATAATTAAACAATAAAGACACCACACTTTTTGCTCCCGGCACCAATTTAGTAGGATCCAAGCGCTTGTCATAATGATTAGCCAGCCACTGCATAGAGCCATTCCAATCGTTGCGCAAGTAATAATCGAGCCGCGGTGCTTCATCGCTTAAAAATTCGGCACGACTAATCCCACAGGCTAAAAACCCCAATCGCTCAGCTTCAGCTTTAATAAAGGCAGTATGCTTTTCTTTATTTCCCATACTGCAAAGATATTGGCTTTTTTTACCTTTAATCTAATTCTCTACAGCGATTTAACTTTTGAAGAGCTTAAGGTTATTAAAAGAATAACTTATTTTTGCTCTGCATTTTAAGGTGTATGAGTTTGCACTTATACCTAAGAGGGAATGAGGTGAAAGACCTCAACTGTTCCTGCAGCTGTAAATCTACGTATAGATTTTTTCAAATAGTGCCACTGTTTACTAAATGGGAAGGCCGAAAAAATTGTAGAAAGTCAGAAGACCTGCCTTTGATGAATCATTAACTTTCAGGATAAAAGTTTAGATGAATAGATTCACGCCTTACAGCGGAGTTTCATCTGTTTTTATGCCTGTTTAAAACACGTAACCCTTTAAACAGCAAATATGAACACGTTTAAAACTATTTTTTCGACCCTTATATTAGCGCTATTTGTCGTAGGCTGCAGCGATGATGACAACCCTGTCAACATAACTACCGACCCTCCTGTGTATGATTTTAGCCAGTTATTAAATTCTGAATACACGGTCAACACCCTACAAATCTTAACTTTATCAGCCGACAGTCTCGAGGTTCAACCTCAGTACAATTGGAGTCTAAACGATTCTGTACTTTCCACACAAAGCCAGCTTTATTTTATCAGCGATAGTGTGGGCAGCTATACAGTAGATTTAGATCTTATCTTGCCAGATTCAACTTACACCTTACAAACTACCATTCACGTGGCTGCCCCTGAACAAGCCTACAGTCCTTACATCTTTGAAGTTATTGATTTTTTACCGGCTCCGGGGCAAAAAGTCAATGTTTTACCAAAATACGAAGACGGGAATCAATCGGCTGATCTGATCGCTAAGGCCGACCTGGCTATTGCGGGTGCTGAGGCTTCCGGATTTTTGACTTTAGGCGGATTTGGTGGTTATGTCACATTCAGATTTGACCATACAATCATCAATACTTCTGGATCAGATTTGAAGGTTCTTGGTAATGCGAGTAGTTTTAGTGCTGAGCCCGGAGTTATTATGGTGGGTTGGGATAAGAATCAAAATGGCCAACCTGACGCCGATGAATGGTATGAAATTGCCGGCAGTGAATATGCCAAAGAAAGTACGATTAAAGATTATAGCATCACCTATTATAAACCCAATGCGGCATTAGACCAAGAAAGTGGGACTATCGAAAACTACATCAAATGGACGGACAATCAAGGTAACAGTGGTTATTTAGAAAAAAACCAATACAACACACAAAGTTATTATCCCTTGTGGATAGATCGTGATTCGATTCAATTTACCGGCACATTACTGGCTGACAATTACGTTGAAAACGACGGCATATGGAGTAGTACTGCACCTGAATTTGGCTATGCTGACAGTCATGCTAACAACAGTGAAAAGTCAAATATTGACATTGATTGGGCCGTAGATAGCAATGGTCAACCTGCAAAATTACCAGGAATAGATTTTATCAAGGTTTATACTGCAGTAAGCCAAGAAGCCGGCTGGCTCGGCGAAATTTCAACCGAGATTTCAGGCGCCGTCGATCTGCATTTAGAATAGCTAAAAAACCTAGCTCACTATTAAATCGGTTGTCACAAGACAGCCGATTTTTTTTTTGCTTAAGGAATATCCTAATTCACAATCAACTTATACCAGTTAGAATTATTTTTTAGTCCGATTTAGAATATTTTTTATAGGCTTAGATTCAAGTAGTAAATGCAACAAAATGGGATGAGGGAATCAACGTATAAATAAACCTTTTCAGTTGGGGATTATCCATTGCCACCTGTGCTGTATCTTCAAACTGCTCAAAAGACTTTGGGGGTTTACTTTATAAATTACTTCACCTGACTGGATTTGAGCTATTCCTCCTAGTGAGCTTAACACGAATACGACAAAGAAAAGAAGCCTACTCCTGGAGCAGACTTGCTTTAAGGTATTTTGAATTGTGCTACTCATTATCAATTTTTTGCTCCGGTCCTAAAGGGAAAAATTGAGGGAAATAGAAATCAAATACTTTTTGACAAATCATGTGTAGATTTATTTCAAGAATCCTTACTTACCCTGCACCACTCACTCTACGCCAGATCGTCGAGCATTAAAATATTTTTGCTTTTGAATCACATAATCTTGAAAGGACATTTTCTCCCCTTTTTTGGGGGGAGTTATGGGGCTTGATTTCTCTGAAAAATCTATTTTTTCCGCGTAATAATAATAGTTATTTCGCTTTAACGCTAACACTAGTCCTGGCAAGCCTCTGGCTTCCAAAGGACCAAAAGCATAAGGTAATTGTGGACAAAACCAAGCTTCTAAAGTGATGTCTTTAAGTCCATTTAACTTATATGGCGCTGTTGCTTTATAGCAAAGGTAACCTTTAATCGTTTTTGTATCAGTCGTAATTTTCCAATCAATAGCGTTCAAGGCTGATTGCACACGCCAAACTTCTTTACTAACGCTGTACTGATCTAGTGTTTTCTGGGTTTTCAAATTGGTATAAAACACAGCATTAGTGGTTAGCCAAGCTGCTATTCGTTCAGGGTTTATGCCGTTGTCATTAGCCATTTGATCTACACTCTTAAAGACAGCTTCTGCCTTATTGAACGTCAAGGTAAATTTGAGAAAAGGAACTGTAGTTTTAAGTGTTTGATAACGGTGTTGTGTCAGTTTTTGTGCCAAAGGATCAAATCCTGTGGTATCGACATAGGCTTCAAGAGTTTCAGGAGGATTTACCCGATAAATAATTTCTCCGGATTGCGCTATAACCTTAGCCGTACTACACAATAAAAATAAGTAAAATAGTAGCTGTTTAGTCATATCTATGAAGTACAATTTAATGAATAACGCTATATTAGCACTGAATTCACATTACTTTTTGACTAAGCTCAATAAAACTGTGAGCAGTTGAACTTGTTTCTAGTGAGAAGTGAGAGCCTTCCTCAATTCCTATTTACCAATTCATTTGTAAGGCTAATTTTAACCCTTTAATGTCGATGAAAAAATCAACAGGTATGTATTCTAAATAATCTCGTTTTAAAGCTCTAGAGTAAAAAGAATTCAATTTCTTCCTAACAATCATAGAATCGTCTATATTAAGTGGTTCAACTTTTTTAAGTATTAAATACACAAACTCTGAACAGTACAGATGATTTCCATTATTTAGTTGAAAATCATCATTGAAAATTATTTTTTTAGCAGTAAACTCTGATAATGCCAATTTGATTTTGTTTATCTCAATTTCATTTAAAGCCAATTCCCAAATTCCAAAATATTGAATATCTTCAAGGTCAATAAAATCATAAACACTTTCGATTTGTAAAGCTGAAGCCTCATCACTTGGCAATATGTTTGTAATATTGAAAATCTTCATAACCTGTTGCTGATGAACACCTATTGCAACATGAGTAAGTAAGGGATTTCTATCATTGAAATCCCTTGCAATAATTCGCTGTTTGCGTTTTGTAGATCGACCAAAAATGTAAATTTTTGAATCAGAAAAAGTGTACACTACTAAAATTTATACCTGACAAAAACGAAAGTAGAAAAAATACCGCCATATGAAATTTTTGAATAGGTACTCAAAATTTTTCCTCCAATACGAAAATGTTCGCCACTATATGACGTAAGCGAAAGACCTGTATTGATACCTAGGCCATTGTTGTGTTTTAAATCAATATCTTCACCAAAGTGTATATAAGAAAACCCAAAAATGGGAACAACAGCTAGTTTACTTTCCGGAGCAAAGGCATATTCAGCTTCTATAGAAATTTGATTAAAATCATAACGCTGATTTGTAACATCATATTCGGGTTTAGCATACTGCGTGTTTAGGCTTATTTTTATACGCTTGGAGGCTTGATAATTGACACCTAAAAGCCCGGCAGTACTAACATCTCCCTTAATAGAAGTTACCCCTAATCCAATATCTGCACTCCATTTGCTTTGCGAAAAGAGTGCAAAGGGCATAAAAACAAAAATTAAAATGACTAATAGTTTGTGTAGCATATGTAGCATAATTCTATTTTTTCTTAGAATCTGTTAGATCGTAGGCAAACTTACTCGCTGCAACCCCTGTAGCTATACCTTCTGTTGCCCCAACTGCATCTGAAATACCAATAATAGCCCATTGCCACCATTTTCTTTTTAATGTACTATTAGATGGTTGAGATTCATCTAATTCATTTTTCCAATAAAAAACAGCATATCTAGCTGTGGATGAAGAACTTAATAATATTTTAGTATCATTTTCATTATACTTTTTACTAGTAATTATTTCATTTTCATAATTTACGACATAATGATGATAATCTTCATAATCTGTATTCTCTGTTTTAAATGCCAACTCAAAAGTATAGTCTACTAACTCTTGTAGTTTTAACTTAGCTTCCTCCGTAATTTCAAGAGAGTTAACTATGTTTCTATATTGATTAGTGATATCATCAGGCCCTCTTTTTATAAAATCACATTTGACCTGTATGTTTTCTTTAGGATCAGGTAAATTTAAAATTTCTTCATTTTCTGAAGCTATTCCCTGAACTAATTCACAAATTTCATCAATTGGCCGAGACTCTTTTCCATACCTATGGAAATAATCAGAAAGAATATCGTTGTGTATTTTTCCTGCATAATCAAATTTATTATCTGGGTTTAAAGGGTTTTGAAGGCCATAGTTTATCTATTTAAGTTTTGTGGTTTTGTTTATCTACAATATTAATGATTTTATTTTAATTTTATGATTAATTTCTAAAAATTAACATATTAAAAAATATATTCCTTTCCATACAGTTTCTAATTCAACCGCGACTGTTGTAAAAACGATTAGTCTTTCAGGTAAACAACGTTTGCAGGCTCACAGTAAAATTCTTCTTTTTTCTTTCTCAAACTTTCTGTTTACAACTAACCTTGGCTAAAACTGTTTTATATTTTTAAACTCAAAGAATGCTGATATTTCTTCAATAAAAACCATCAAAAAAGCCCTCCAAAAGGAGAGCTTTCCACATTGATTACTAAAAACCTATTAATTCAAAATCAATTTTTTAGTGGTGCTGTTTTGACCGATTGTAAATTTTAAAAAGTAAACCCCGGAAGATAAATCAGACAAGTCTAAATCTTTTTGACTAAAACCTGAATTTTCAAAACTCATCGTACGCAATACTTTGCCTTGCACACTATAAATCTGTAAGTGTACTTGAGTAGCTTTAACATTGTCTAGCAATACTGATACACGACGCCCTCTGGTGGGGTTTGGATAGAGGTTAAAACTGTTGCCTTTTGTAAACACTTCAGTATCTAAAGCATCGGTAACATCTTCATAGCCCAGGCTAAAATCACCTGTTGAACTTCCGCCATAGCTCAAAAAGTGAAAGCGGTATACGGTGCCATCAGCGTATTTTAAAAAGTAATATTGATCACTATTTACGGTATAGCTCATGCTTTCCATATCAAAGTTTTTCCAGTTATAGCCAACAGTGTTAATGGTATCAGCATAAACCAATGCGTCTGCAGTAGCATTTTGGTCAAGGCTTTTAGCTACCTGCACATCAGGGTTGATTAAGGCTCCGGTTACCGGATAAGGTGTGCCTTGAACTGTAGTCATATATTTCGTAAAGACTAAGTCCCAATCTGCAGTATTAGGAGCAGCTTGCACAGCAGCACCAGTGGTCAAGTTGTAATAGTTAAACAATTTTCCTTGATTATCCGTGTTAGATAATGTTACGGTATCAGCAGTTCCCCAGCTAGAAGAAGCGGCATCCCAAGTAGAATATTTAAAGGTATAGCCGTTAGAAAAATCGTCAATCATAAAGTTTTTAAAACTACCGTCAGGGTATTTTAGAACATACACTATCTTGCCTTGCACATGGTGGTTAGAAGGGTTGTATTCTCCCCAACCATAGGTAGCGGATCCTTGATCAAATGCACCTTTTTTCCAAGTAGTGTCGCTGTTATATAAGCGTACCCAATTAGCAATGTCAGCAGGATTAATTGTTGAAAATTCAGCGGGATCATTGGCGGCTTCATAGACTTCTATTCCTGAAGCGGTGTTAATGCGGGTTGCAAATTCAAATTGACTAGTACGCAAAAAAGCGAGTTCCCATGAATCAGCTGCAAAATTAGCATCTGCTTCAGTTGCAAACTTAAAGTAAACTTGATCGGCATAACCGGGTTGTAAAGATAGGTTGACCACCGTCTCTTGCGCTTTTGCTACAAAAGCGAGTATAAAGAATAACAAAAAGGAGTTGAGATGTTTCATAATTCAAAATATTAGAACGTGAATATTAGGGTTTAGGATTTAGAGATTTAAAGCTAAGGTGTTTAAGATGAGGCGGCTGAAATCAGATAGGGAAGTACACTTATAAGCATAACTACCTCTCTGCAGAATAAACTGCAAAACAACATAGACTGGCTTAAGCTAGGGTTTTTTATCACAGCGTGATAAGAAAAATCCAATTTCAAGCCGCCCCAACAACACACATAAACAAAGGTTTAGTTGGAATTTACTGTAATAATTTATATTTAAATTCTGGATAACCGCGTACGCCGTCACTATTGGTAAAGGCTGTAAATTGCAATTTGTATAAATTGCCATCAGCATCTTTAATAATGTAGTAAACATCGGTTAGGTTGTGTTCAAAAACATTGCGCCAATTGCTGCCAATCACTTGTTGATCTTCAACAAAATGAGCTTGATCGACATCAGATTTCGCAAAATCTTCATAGGCAATTGATTCAGGAGAAACTTGGTAAGCTTTTACATCGCCGAGCACATTAGTTTCTACGTAATCTGAAAAGCCATAAGCTGTCAATTCACCTGAAGGTAGTTCTTCAACTTCAGTATGCACTGTAAAGTTAAGATCCCAAGCGTTTTGAGCGGGTTGAACTTGAACGGTTGAGCCTGTAGTGAAGCTAAAAAAGCTATAATTAAAGCCTGCAGATTTTGGAATCACTACTTCTTGATGAGTGGTTGCTCCTAACTCAGCATATTGCAGTACATAACCATTATCCTGACGTAAAATTCTAATTTTTAAGTAGCCACGATCTTCTCCAGCAATAGCTACACTACCTGTTTCAGGGGTATTAGTGCCAATTTCACTACCTAATTTTAAAAGGTAAACCGGATTTTGAGCAGCATCAGCCGAGATAGCTGCAATGGCAGTTCCGTCAATGTTACCATTAGGATTATCTACATATTGATTAGATCCTGGCAACATAAAGGCCATTTTAGGTTTCAACGTTTCTACAGCTTCCGTTTGAACCGCATCGATGTTGTTTTCTGGTAATTGGCCGACAAACATATACATAGATCCGTTGAGTTTTACACGGAATTCATCACCTGAATAGAAGCCTAAATCCCAAGTATCACGACGTACCACCGTGTTTTTTTGACTACTCAAATCGATATAAACTTGATTAGGTTCATTGGGGCCACCTACTTCAGGAGCTATTGTTCCGCCCAATGCCGCAGCACCACTAAATGAAACCACTACTGATGTATTACCTTGTGTGGCTCCTATATTTGATCCGAGCTGTACTTTGACAATAGAAAATTTAACCGCTAAATCTTCAGCTATAGGAAGATCTTTTTTATTAACTGTAAACTCAGCTGCTGAACTTCCTGCCGATACCGGCACACGGATAAAACCTTCAGAAAGTGTTGGCGTTGTACTAAAATTAGTATCATAAACAAGTTCTTCTGACTCAAAAGTCACATCGACATAACCGTCAACAGGAGCTTTAGTTGAAAATACTAAATTAACCGTCAAGCTATTACTATCTTCAGCTGAAAAATCTACTGAAGGATTTTCAAAAGCGACCACAAAATCACTTCCTGTAGCCGGTGTTTCATCATCATCACTACAACTAACGAGCGTCAACCCGAGAAAGAGTAAGAGTGCAAATGGTTTTAGTGTAAAATGCATAAATTAGAAATTGAGATTGTACATGAGTTTAACAAAATATGAACGGCCATAGCCCAGCATTAAATTGCTAGAAGCAGCCGAATGTCCAGTTCCTGAACCAACGCCACTCTCTGATCTGATGTCGGTGACGTCTAATAAATTACGAGCGCCAACCGTTAGGCTGAGTTGCTCGTCAAAAAACGTTTTTTCAATTGAAGCGTTGAGCCATCCATAATCACTTTGCTTAGCTTGCACCACAGTTGCATTTCCGTTGGCGTCTGTAGTGTTTACAAATTGATATTGTGGCCCGTTATACTTGTAATACGCTGAAAATATCATCCCTAAATCAGTTAAGCTATACGACATATTAGCCGTTGCTTGCACCGAATAGAGGTAGTCGTCATTAGTGACTTCTTCTACACTAAATTGTTTGGATTCACCTGATACTGATACGCCTAAACCTGCTGAAAATTGTTGATAGCGAAATTCATTGCGAAAGGACACTCCCCAGGTTCTAAACGTGTTGATATTGTTGTATTGGTAAGACAATGGCGACTCATCAACAATGATTAAATCAATTTTATCATCGACATCTAAATACCAAGCAGATAATTTAGGCGTATAATGCCAAGTGTAATTAGAATTGTGGAAGGTCTTTTTAAAATGCACAAAGATTGATTTTCCGTATTCAGGATTTAAATTTTGATTGCCTTGTACATTGTGATTCGAATCTACCATATAAAAATACAGCTGCTCAAAAGTTGGTATTTTTGGTGCCGAACCTATAATGGCGCGCAACTGATAGCCGTTGTTAAATTGGTATTTACCACTGAATGAAAACGCGTATTCAGGACTAAACATTGAGCTGGCAATCAAGCGCGCTCCCGGGCGTAAAGACAAGCGTTTTGTAGCCTGAATTTCAGCCGACAAAAAGCCGCTGTATGAGTTTAAGGTATTGTGTTGTGTATCGCCGGATGCATTTTGTGAAGACAAACCACTAGCTGATCCTTTATCATTTGTAATGGCATAACCCACTTCTAAATCAAAGTTAGGATTGTCAAAAAAGTGACTCAGCGTTCCTCTTGAGAAAAAGCCTTTACGCGTATTGTAATCATAGCGATCTATGGGCTCCTTTGAGTCTGAATCTATGTAATAGGTATAATTTTCAACATTGCGCTTTTGCTCTTGATATGAAGCCGATACATTAAAATTAATCTGCTGAGCAATTTGCCCGGTAAAGTTCAAATTATGCGTCATGCGCTCTGACCTAAAAATAGCATCGCTGGCTGTAGGATTATAGGTTTGAGTGGCATTATTAGGATTTAAACGCACATTATTTGCATACTTATTAGTCAATTCATTGAAGAACCCAAATTTGTAAAAGGCTTTAAAATGATCGCCTGTAAAGTTAACTAAAGCCTTAATGTTGTTTTGCTCTTTCGGTAACCATTCATAGCCGCGTAAACCGTCATTAGCATCAGCCGTATTGACATAATCTTTTCCTTGGCGTTCACCGAGGTATCCTTGAAAATCATTACGTGTATAAACGGCTTCAGCATACCATTTATCCGAAAAATTATGACCGACTTTTATAGATTGTATGTGGCGCCCTGCATCAAATAAACCGTATTCATCGCCAATCGTTTCTTCTTGTAAATAAGGTGTGATTTGCCAATCGTAACGCGAGCGTTTTTTGGTGATAATATTGATTACCCCTGTCACTGCATTAGCCCCGTATTGTACGCCCATAGCACCTTCAACAATCTCTATCTGCTTAATGTCGTCTAAATTGATTTGCGAAATATCTATCGCGTTTCCAAAGCCTTCATCACCAACTAAAGGAATACCATCCACTAAAATCTTGACATACTGCGAATTAAATCCAAACTGCTCTATACCACTGCGTCCCGTACTCGCATCGGGAATTACATTGAGATTTAAAGTTTGTGTCAACACATCGGCTAAGGTGTTACCGGCCATGCGCTTAATTTCTTCTCTTGAAATAACGTCCACCTCAAAAACAGCTTCATCAACAGATTGCGGATTGTATTGCCCTGTCAACACGACTTGATCTAAATAGTGCATCCCGCTCAAGTCAATGGAATCAGATGCTTTAGTAGTCTTTTGACCCCAACTTACCATCCCGATGAAAAAGCTTAGTGAAACAAGAAAAAACTTAGTCTTCATTATTTATATTCAGTCTTAATAAAATTTTATGCCGCAAATATATGTGATTGTTTATATTAAATCTAAATAAAAATGATATTTTTGGCGAAAAATAATTTCACTTCTTTTTTAAACTAAAAAAATATGGAATCTGCAATAGCTGAACTCAATGCCAAGACCTCTACTAAAGAGCTAGAACGCGAGTTAATTAAATCCTTTGCCGGAAACTACCGTGTAAGTTTTAAATTTGCCGAAACTTTTGCCCCAAACAATGACTACGAGTATCACGAACGTCATTTTTCACAAGCTAAAGAGATTGCTTTTATTCTTGAAGAAACTGAAGATAAAATCTCTATTCAACACGTATTGACCGTTGGTAAACACGTCATTAAACACTGGCGTCAAGACTGGGTGTATGAAAACCGTGAAATCTTAGCTTTAGTTAAAGATCACGAATGGAAAAAAATCACTTTAACTGAAGAAGAAGCTAAAGGTACTTGGACACAAAAAGTTTTCCAAGTTGACGATTGCCCTCGCTATGAAGGTTACGGCACTTGGGTACATGTAGATGGCCGTCACTTCTGGGAAAGCACTGCTGACGCTGCGCTTCCTCGTCGCGAAATTAGCAAACGTCAAGATTATAACGTCTTAAAACGCAATTCTCACATTGAGGTATTTAACGATGGAAGATGGATGATTGAACAAGATAATGAAAAAATCTTGCGCGATGACAACAACAATGATACTTTAATCTGCTTAGAAAAAGGTTTAGAAGAATTTACTCCTAAATCATACGACGCTTCAGAAACTTTAGCTTGGTGGGACAACAAAGCGGCTTTCTGGACTGAAGTACGCAATATCTGGGCTGGCATTATTGCTAACAATAAAGTTGTTAATGTCAGTGATGATGAAGGTTTATACACCGCTCAATTTGAATTAGCTGAACAATTTACCGGTGATAAATTTAACGCTGAAGAAGCACAAACAGCCATTAAAGACTTGTTGAAAAAACACGTCGAAGGATATAACGGATAAATTTCGTTATGGTTGATACCCTATCGCCCTGAAGCTTAACTGCCATCAGGGCGATTATTTCCTTAATTATTATAAAATTTTTCTCTTATGAAAAAGCAACACCTCTTAGTCTTGTGTTTGATAGTGATTGCAACCTCTTTTACGGCTTGCAAACAAAGTAAAACAGAAAAATCATCTCCAGAAGAAACAACTTCAAAAACAGCTGAACGCATCATCACCCTTAACGGGGCGCTCTCTGAAATTGTTTATGACTTAGGACATGGGAAAGAATTAGTAGGGCGTGACGTGACCAGCACCTATCCGGCATACGTCAAAGACTCTGTAAAAGACCTAGGACACGTGCGTAGCTTGACCATTGAAGCCATTATGCAACAACACCCCACTGTGCTATTGGCTTTTGAAAAAGATTTGAGTCCTAAACTCAAAAAAGCTATTGAAGCCAGTGGTATTACAGTACATTTATTTCAACCTGAATTTAGCGTTAAAGGCACTAAAACACTAGTCAAAAAAGTGGCCGGTATCTTAGGAGAAACTGAAGGTCAAAAGGCTATCTTCTCAAAAATAGACCAGGATTTAGCTTCCGTAAAAACTTTTAAAAACACCCCTAAAGTCCTATTTATCTATGCGCGTGGTGCCGGAACGTTAATGGTGGCTGGAACCGACACCGAAATTGAAAGTATGATAGACCTCGCTGGCGGTCAAAACGCTATTACTGCTTTTTCTGATTTCAAACCTTTAACCGAAGAAGCTATCCTCAGCGTCAACCCTGATGTATTATTGTTGTTCACTACAGGTCTAGAAAGCTTAGGCGGAAAAGATGGTTTACTCAAAGCTATTCCTGCTGTCACTCAAACTAATGCTGGCAAAAACAAAGCTATTATTGCTATGGATGGCGGATTATTGTTCAACTTTGGCCCGCGTGTAGGCGAAGCGGCTAAAAAGTTGAATCAACGTTTAGCAGAATATGCAAAATAGATTATCGTTCTATCTCCTTGGCAGCTTACTCCTTTTAGTAGTCATTGCCATCACGGCACTACAATTTGGCGCTTATAATTTTCAAAGTTCAATAGGAGAACTTATGCGTTACACCTTTACCGGTGAAGGGCAAATTTCGGGAAGCGACTGGTATGTATTTGCCTCTTTACGAATGCCGCGTATTGTCATGGCTATCTTAATAGGTAGCGCATTAGCCGTTGCCGGTACCTGCCTTCAGGGAATGTTTAAAAATCCCTTAGCAACGCCTGGTTTAATTGGTGTGACTTCAGGAGCCTCACTTTTTGCGGCTTTAGGCATTGTTTTAGGAAGCTTTTTTAGAGATTTTCTCCCTGAAGTGCTTCACTATTCTATGTTGAGTATGATGGCCTTTGCCGGAGCTATACTCACCATGACCTTTGTGTACCGCATTTCAACCACACGTCACAAAACTAATATTGTAGTGATGTTGCTCGCCGGGGTAGCCATTTCAGCACTTGCTGGCGCTTTTACAGGATTTCTGACTTATCTCACCGATGATGAAGAACTCCGCGACCTCACCTTCTGGACACTAGGTAGCCTAGGAGGATCCACTTGGCTAAAAGCAGGCATCTTAGCCGTTGTTGTGCTAGTAGCTTACAGTTTATTAATTAATAAAGGTAAAGCCCTTAACGCCATGATGCTCGGTGAGCAAGATGCAGCACATTTGGGTATTCCTGTCGAAAAAATTAAAAAGCAGATTATTATTTTGACCGCGTTATTGGTCGGTACTTGTGTTGCTTTTAGTGGTATCATTGGATTTGTAGGTCTAATTGTTCCTTACATTTTACGTTTGATTTTCAAATCAAACTACCACATCATTTTACCACTTTCAGCTGTAGTAGGTAGCATTTTATTGCTTTTAGCAGATACGGTGAGTCGCACCATTGTTGCGCCTTCAGAAATGCCGATTGGTGTTTTGACTGCTTTTATGGGCGCGCCTGTGTTTATTGCTATTTTAATCCGCTTTAAAAAATCTTTATAGTATGATTTTAAAGGCCAAAAACTTATCGTCTTCACATCGACACATCAAAATTCTAGATGCCATCGATTTACAGGTTAATGCCGGAGAAATGTTGATTATTATTGGCCCTAATGGCGCCGGAAAATCTACCTTGCTCAACAAATTGGCCAATGAAACAGCTCGTAAAGAAGATGCGATTCTCTTTAAAGATAAGCAATTTGTAGAATGGGATGCGCGTGATCTAGCTCACCACAAAGCAAAATTTTCGCAATCACACAGCTCTGAAATTGGCTTGCAAGTTAAGGATATCGTTTTAATGGGACGTTATCCTTATTTTGACGCCACACCTGACCATGAAGATTTGCTCATCGTAGAACAGGCTATGAAAGCTACTGAGGTTTTTGAATCAAAAGAACGCCAGTATAACACGCTTTCAGGTGGCGAAAAGCAACGCGTTCACCTGGCTCGTGTATTAGCTCAACTTCAAAATGGACTAGAAGCTAAATTAGCCTTTTTTGATGAGCCACTTAACAATCTTGATGTACGTCATCAATATCATATACTTGAGACTATTCGTCAATTTACAGATAAAGGTAATTCAGCGATTCTGGTGTTACACGATCTCAATTTAGCTGCAGAATTTGCCGATAAAGTGTTGCTGCTTAAAAATGGTAAACTCGTAGCTCACGGCTTACCTGAACACATTTTTCAGGAAGATATCATCTCAAAATCCTATAATTTTCCGTGTTCTATTTGCCGCAACCCCATTACCAATAACCCGATGATTATCTTTAAAAATCGCGTCAAAACTTGTCCGCTTAAATTTTAATACCGCATGGTCAAATCATATAGTCCAATTTCGACAGTAATCTCATTGCACGATTAATTTGCTACACACGGTATTATAGCGATACAAAATAACTAAAGTTTCGGAGAAGGTAACAAAAGGGAAGTTAGGAAATTATGTATTTGGATATATGACAGCATGCTATCTATATAATAATCAACTGTATACCTAAATTTACAACTAATATATTTTATACGTTTCCTTTGTTGTTGAACACCCTTCGGGGTTCGGTAAGGGAGAGGTTTGTCTTACCCCGCATTGCACTTCGTTTGTACAGGGTTTATCACATTAAAGACCTTCGGCCTTTTAAGGCATACTTTTATCTATATCACAACCATGTAATGGTTGAATATGAATAACCTCGAGTGCAACTCGGGGTACTGAAATTACCGTATCCTATAGAACTACGAAGTAGTTCAACAATTAATTTTAAAAATCAAGCATCATTCAATTTTATATTGTACGGTTTCTTAGAACCAGGTTATACCACAAATTCAACTTGATGGAGAAGAAACTGTCAAACGGCATCAAAGTATCAATGCCTCTTTCTTTTTTCCATCAAATATGAATGATTTTATTCAATATAAGATACATAAAATCAAACATATAAGGTTTTTACGATTAAAATAACAACCCACCATATTTGAAATAGATTCAAAATAATTCTAATTGGTATAATTTACAGCTGTTCAAAAAACTGCAAAGCGCGTTGTTCTGAAAATGCAAACAGCTGTCCGGGGCGTGAAAATCCACAATGTCCGCCGTGTTTAGGGGTCTCTAACCACAAATTAGGATGTGCATCAGCTGAGTTTATAGGATAAGCTTCAGCGCCTAAAACAGGATCATCAAAAGCATTTAGCAACAAAGTAGGCTTAGTGATTTGCGTTAAAAAGGCTTTAGGGGATACCTGTTCGTTATAATCGGCTAAACTCTTATAGCCGTGTATAGGGACAATAAAAACTTTGGCCAAATCCTCAAAACTCCTAATGCCTTGAGCGGCCTTTAAATCGATTAAATCAGGAAATTGCTTAGCCTTTTCTTCGACTATTAAACGCATTTTTTTAACAAAACGCCGCTCGTAAAATTTACTCAATCCATGAGCAATTCGTGCCGTACTAGCGGCAATAGAAATAGGGGCCGAAATAGCAGCGCCCGCCTTGACTTCTTCTGGCACCTTCATTCTTCCAAAATAATTGAGAATTTGAGCGCCTCCCATTGAAAATCCCAATAGATAAATCGCTTTAAAGCCATCTGAAATGGCCTGCTCTACTACCGCGTGCAAGTCGTTAATTGAAGCGTGGTGATACAACAAAGGCGTATTGTTGAGCGCTCCACTACAACTCCGGTTATTCCACGCGTAAACCGCGTAATCGTGTTGCAAAAAATAATGCGCTGCTGAACTGATGTAAGTTGCTTTTGAACTCCCCCCTAACCCGTGACAAAGAACAACTACTGACGAGGAGTTTCCAGCTGTGTCTATATCTAAAAAATCGCCATCCGGCAAATCACAACGCACGCGTTTATAATCAGGCGGTGTTACCTGTTTTAACCCCCCGGCATAAACTGTAGCCAAATGACCAGTGCTCAAATACCACGGAGATTTATACGCAGAGTGTTTTAAGTAAGGCATGCTGCAAATGTACAGGCTTTTGCTCACAAAATACAATGCCTATTCAAAGAAAATAACGTAACTATTCAGCAGGTAGGGTTGCCCCTTTGGGAGACGCGAAGAGCGCGGGAGAAGTTTAATTTTTTACAAATATTGGATTTCACTGAGTTCCGATTCCATTTTTGAAAAATCAATTGAAAGATTAATTCTACGAGGATAAAAATATGACTCCTCCCAGAATGAGTATTCCCTTAAAAAAGTTTACGATTTCAAGGTGGATTTGAGGAACTCCGTAGGAGTTTAATGTGATTAACCCATAGCAAACGCAGTGTAGCTATGGGCTAGATGCAAATAACACTCGAACCTCGGAGTGGGTTCAATATCAGTTTTTTCAAAACAGTTGAATAGTTACAAAACAACGGCCTATTAATTTAAAACAATGATGGCCAAATTAAGTGCAGCGGCATAAACAATCCAAATTAGATAAGGTATCATCAAGCGTGACGCTAATCGGTTAAATCGACTAAAACGGTATATCATCACGCCTATTAACGCGAGTAATATCAGCATATCTATAAATGCCAATACCGGCATTTGAAAGCCAATTAAAATAATAGGACAACTCAAATTAAAAATGAGATGTACCCCAAACAACTTTAGACCGTTTTTAGCACGTATGGCATCAATAGGATTAGTAGTCTTTAGGTTTTGTTGCCAGAGCAAGCCTACTGTCCACCCCATCAAAATGTACACAACCGTCCACAATACAAAAGGCATCCAATACGCTGGCGCAAAAAAGGGCTGCTTTAATTGATGATACCATCCGCTGCCATATTCAGCCGGAAACCGACTGCACACTACCGCTACAGTAGTTAAAACCACTATGGAAATCAAAATTTTCCACCATAATCCTTGTTTAGACACTTGTTGACGTTGTTGAAATGCTAGTGTTGCCATAATTCCTGTTTTTTTAGGCATTTATACCTAACAAAAGTAATTGATTATCAACTATTATAGTCTTAAAGTAATGTTTAATTTATAATTATTCTAAATAATAAATGTTATATAAAAGTAGAGTTTACTACTTTACGCATTACGTCAGATTTTTCTTGTCAACTTTCTACTAAATGTTAACAGGTTGTATATTTATCGTAGTTCTAACGCGATAAAAAAAATATATTTCCTAATTTAGTTCCCTAAATTAAAGTCTAAAAGGCATATAATTTGGTTGTAATCTTAAAAGATCAATAATACAACACACTCCTTAAGAGTCACATACATGATAGAATTAGCCGGATTAATAATTTTTGGTGTTTTAGCACAATGGGTAGCTAATAGACTAAAAATACCTGCCATATTACCTTTATTATTAATAGGATTAGCCGTAGGTCCCTTTTCAACATTATTTACTGCAGACGGTCAAAAGTTTATAGAGCCAATGTGGAATGGCGAAAAAGGACTCTTTCCGGGAAAAGATATGTTTTACTTTGTTTCATTAGCGGTAAGCATTATCCTTTTTGAAGGCGGAATGACCTTGCGCAAGGCAGAGGTTTTAAATATAGGTTCAGTGGTCATAAAATTAATCACACTTGCCACCACCATTACATTTGTGTGTTCAGGTATTGCCGTCCATTATATATTTAATCTCTCTTGGGGCGTTTCATTTTTATTTGCCTCTTTAGTAATGGTTACCGGTCCAACAGTAATTCGTCCTATTTTAAGGCACATCCCATTAAAGAAAGATATTTCGGCTATTTTGCGTTGGGAGGGTATTTTGATTGACCCCATTGGTGCGGTAGCTGCAGTATTAGTGTTCGGATTTATCAGTTCTAAGAGTTCAGATGGATTTACAGCTGAAGCTATTTTTTCACTGGGGAAAATCATATTCTTTGGTGTTGTATTAGGGTTTTCATTTGCACATTTTCTCGCTTTTTGCACACGCAACAGCCTAGTTCCTAAGTTTTTAACTAACATCTTTACGCTAGCTGTGGTCTTAACGGTTTTTGTACTTTCTGATGAACTCGCTACAGAAAGTGGACTCCTAGCCGTAGTGATTATGGGGATGGTTATCGGTAATATGAATTTACCTAATTTTGAAGAAATGCACCGTTTCAAAGAAGATTTGAGCGTGTTACTCGTCTCCATGTTATTCATCATTTTAGCTGCCAATATGGATATTCAAGATTTATTGTTGGTTTATAACTGGAAAGCCCTCTTGTTATTTGTCATTCTTGTTTTTGTCGTAAGACCGATTGGTGTTTTCTTAAGCAGTTTGAATTCGCCTTTAAAGCTAAAAGAAAAAATATTTATCAGCTGGGTTGGGCCACGTGGTATTGTTGCGGCCGGGGTATCTTCACTATTTGGTATTAAACTATCACAAATGGGGGTTAAGGGGGCAGAGTTTGTCACCCCTTTAGTATTTATGGTGGTTTTAGGCACTGTGCTTTTAAACGCCACAACAGCGCGGTGGGTAGCAAAATTATTAGGCGTATTTTTAGAGCGTGCTGAAGGGATTTTGATTGTTGGCGCCTCACCCATTTCAAGGTTATTAAGCGCATACCTCAAACAAAATAATCGACATGTTATCCTTATTGATACAAACAGAAATAATATTTTAAAAGCAAAGCAACAAGGTCTAGAAGCACTTGAAGCGAGTATATACTCTAATGAATTAGAAGACAGACTTGAAATGAGTGATGTGGGTTTTGTGATGGCCTTAACAGCAAATGACGAGATTAATAAAGCCGCAATTGCAAAATTTAAAAAACTCTTTGGAGAACGTGGCACTTATAGATTAGTTTCTCCTGATGAAATTTCTAACCCTGAAAATAATCCCAAAGAAGGTTTGTTTTCTCATACCGATGATTTTGTAAAGCTTACAGAAGTAGCCCGTAAGCATCCTGAAATTCATGAAATTAATATAAAATCACAAGATCATTATGCAGGAATGATTGAGATTTATAAAACAGACCCTGACATTATCCCCCTTTTTGTTAAAGACCAAGCTGGTGAATTAGAAATTATCCCTTCTAACAGCCAAAATATTGAGATAGAAGGAGAGGGCAACAAACTTGTTTATATCGGTAAAAAAGTCAATACTAAACAAGAAGACGCCGCTATTGAATTTGAATGATTTTTATTTGATACTTTGCAATAGTTTTTACCTTTTACTAATTTTGCATTTATATTATAATAATCTATTGATATTTTACAGTTTTTAACAGCTGCCAAATAAAATTGAAATATAAAGCACTAACCATGAAAAAAAACATCCGCCTTTTAATAATTGTAGCTATAATAGCCCTTGTTGGCACTTCGGTTCACGCACAAATATTTAAAAAATTAAAAAACAAGGTAGAAGACAAAATTGAAAATAAAGTTGATGATGTCTTAAACGGAAATAAAAATACCGATAATACTGATAAAAAACCTCGAGCCCGACGAGCTGCGGTAAGTGAATATGATTTTACACCTGGAAATACAGTGGTGTTTACCGATAACATTCAAAATGATCCAATAGGACAAATGCCTAGATATTGGAAATCCGGAGGAACCGGTTCTGTGGTTACTTTTCCTGGTGTACAAGGAAAATGGTTACTCTTAAACGCCTTTACCACTTATAAGCTAGATACGCTTTTGACCATGCCTGAAAATTTTTCTATCGAGTTTGATGTGATTACTCGTAGTAACGAGTTAAGAGATTTGAATTCCTTGACTTTTGGATTTTCCTATGACAACAGTGTCAGCGGATATGAAGACAATGTGACGGCCAAAACGCAAATTCTGTATCACAATCGTGAAATCAGTAATATAAGTGAAGATAACGATTCGTATAATACCTATGATGCCGATTTTATAAAAAACTATGCCAATGCAATCATGCATGTAGCCATAGAGGTTGACGGTACTCATATGAAAGTATATTTGGACCAACACAAAGTACTCGACAGCGAGATGTTTAACCCCAATAGAGTTAAATATTTCTTCATCAATCCTTCAACTCAATACGTGAATAATGCTCAAATTGCCATTAGTAATTTTACCTTGGCAAAATAGGATTAGAGGAAACAACCTAAGTTTGTAATAGTTTAAACCACTTCATTACTATAAATCAACAAACTATCCCGTTTTATCTTCTTTTCATATAATTTTTTGTTAATGTTTACATAATTTTATTTTAAATTATTTTGTATATTTGCATTCTAAATAAAATTATGAAACCAACAACCAACAACCAACAACCAACAACCATTTAATTTAAATCTCAATCGTTTAGCTGTTATTGTTGCATTAGTGGGATGCACCACGTTTTTAAGCTGTGAAAACAGTTCCTTAGATCCAACTTCATATAACACATCCTTGGATAATTCAGAGAGCCTTATTAAACAGGAGTCCAATGACATCGTAACTACTTTTGGAGATGGGCTTACACTTATTAGCGCAAAGTTACACCGGGGAAAAAAATGGACTAAGAAACAAAATGAGAAAAGAAAAAAATCAGGACGTAAACTGATAGAACCTTGCAGTAGGGGTTTTGGAATCTGTAACATTAAGGTTGGAAAACAAAAAGAAAAAAATGTTTCTGTTAAACTATTAAATAGTAATTCTATAGAACTAAGTTTTACAGAGGACGTAGGAGCATATGAGGGCAGAATATTTTTTTCTAAAGATGATGGCGCTTTTACCTTTCCTAAAAAGCTAGCCAATGATTTAGGTTACAAAAATATAACCATTATACCTGATGACTATGTAACCCATATTTCAAAAGAATATCCTAACGGCTACGTTATTGTTCGATGCAAAATAGAATCATGAAAAAAAATTGGTCAACAATTAAAGTCCCAATATCACTGATCATATTGGGATTTTGCTTTTGCTCATGCCAAACTCTCGTATTTGCTTACTATGGAATAAAAAATCCTGAAAAAGCTGTCAGCAAAGAAAAACGCCTCGCGTATTACGAACCATTTACAAGTACCACTAAAGTTAATATTAAATTGTATGCGCTTTCTGATACAACAAACTGGACTAACATTTATCAAAAATTTGAAGGGTATAGCTTTCCTATGATTTACTTGAGAAACAACCAAACAGATAGCTTGTATTCTATCAGTTGTTATGAAGATATTAAATGGGAGATTAATTTGATAAATGACAATAATTTACAATACACTTATCCAGGAGATGAAGGAAAAATAACCCTCATAAAAGAAGTTATAAAAGATAACACCAAGTTATTATACGCTTCTAAAAAACAATTTTCAACTTCAGCTAAATGGGATATTCAAATTGTTTCTGCTACATTTTTGGGTAAAAAACTCCGAAAACGAATGCTTCCGATTTTCAATTTAAAAGACTTAGGGTCAACCACAATCTTAGACATTAGTAAAATCAAAAAAAGATAATTGACATCTTAAACAACACCAGCGTCAAAGTGTCTCCCGGAGACTTAGCCGATTTTGAAACGGTTCGCCTTAATATTTCAGGCGTCTCCAGAGTTGGTGAAACTTGGAAAGGCAGCAACATGGTTTATGGCGCTAATTAATACTATTCAACCTCATGACAATTCACTTTTCTAAAAGTCAAAGCTGTGCTAAGAGATTTTTTCTCTTAGCCGCTTTACTTCTTTTCAGTTTTACTGTTACAGCACAATCCTCTAACGAGTCGAATGCGCGTACTGAACAAGCTCTATCAGAAATCCAAATAGGTAGTTTTGGGATTTGGTATGCCTATGAATTAGGCCTGACCCCCGCCATAAGTCTACGCACAGAAGTCGGCTTAGAAGCAGCGTACATCCGTTTTGGCAACGGAGTAAGTTTACCGAATGAATATTATTCATTTCAGGAAGATTATGCCATTGTTCCTGAACTAAACCTTATTCCTAGATGGTATTACAATTTCAGTAAGCGACAAGATAAATCAAAAATAACGGCTAACAACAGTGCCAATTTCTTAGCCCTGAAACTGAGCTATAGTCCAAGTCTTTTCGCTATTACCTCTACTAAAAACCCGGGACCGATCAATCAAATTGAGTTGATTCCTAAATGGGGAATTAGACGCGCCTTAAACCAACATTTTAATTATGAACTGGGTATTGGCATGGGCTACCGCCATCAGTTTTTCAAAAAAGAAGTCTTTTATTACAAAGCAAACAACACCCAAAACTATGTGTTTTACAACCATGCGAACCAAGATGATTTTATTGTAGAACTACACTTCCACATAAGCTACACGTTTTAAAAACCACACGGCATGAATTATTCAAATCACTTAAAGTTTATACTTTTTGCAGGGCTATTACTGTTAACCTGCCATCTTAAAGCACAAATCATCGTCGATCAACCCAAATCGCAAAATCAACAAGGTTTCATTTCCGGATTTTACACGCAAACCGGAAGTGGCCTTTACCTAGCTGACGATTTTGCCCTCACAGATTCAATCACCATAAAAACCATTAAAACATATGGATGGAGTGTAAAAAGCTTAGATTCAACAGATTTAACGGGAGTCAAACTCTATATTTATAAAGATGATAACGGACTCCCCAACAGCAACCCTTTACTGACCAATACAGCTGTTATGGAACTAGCTGTAGCCTATAACGACTCTAGTTTATTTATCCAAAAACAACTACTCAACACCGGGTTATATCAGTATGATTTTCAGATAACACTGCCGGATAATTCTTTATTTGAACCAGGAACGTACTGGTTAGTCGTTGCGCCACAATTAACCGCTGACATCTTAAATCCTAATGAAACTAATATCTGGATGTGGGCAGCTTCAAACACTACTCATGGAAATCCTCCTGTTATCATTGATCCACAAGGCAACGTAGCTCCTAATCAATGGCAAGATTTTAATGATGCTATAGATGTTGACGGTCAAGGAAATATTAATGCCTTTGCCTTCTCTTTATACGACAGCACTTTATCTTTAATCAACAACTATCCGAAAGTTCATCTCAAAGTATATCCCAATCCGACAGAAAATTATGTCTATATAGAATCGTCTATCCCTCAAGAAAAAATAACACTGAATCTCTACAATTTACTAGGCGAAGAGGTGCCTCTAGTTAAACAAGGTGATAGATTAAATATTATCAACTTACCCGCAGGACTCTATATGCTTCAAATCACCGCAAATCATCAAACGATTAGTAAAACAATCATCAAGAAATAAAGGCTTATATCGAATAGTATAAGAGGTAGTAAACACAATTCAGATATACACAAACCGCCCTAAATTTAAAGTTTAGGGCGGTTTTGGTTTTAAAGTGGTTAAATCTTGAGGTTGTAAGCACCTCTATTTAAACGCCGAAATTCCGGTTATATCGTGACCGGTAATCAAGAGGTGAATATCATGTGTACCCTCATAGGTAATCACACTTTCCAAATTCATCATGTGGCGCATAATGCTGTATTCACCTGTAATCCCCATTCCGCCCAACATTTGACGGGCATCACTGGCTATTTTTTTAGCAATTTCAACACTGTTGCGTTTCGCCATAGAAATTTGCGCTCCCGTAGCTCGGCCTTCATTTTTAAGCGTTCCCAAACGCCATAACAGTAGTTGCGCCTTAGTAATTTCAGTAATCATCTCAGCGAGTTTTTTTTGTTGCAACTGATAACTCGCTATTGGCTTTCCAAATTGAATGCGCTCTTTAGCGTAATTAAGAGCTGTGTCATAACAATCCATAGCTGCACCAAGTGCTCCCCAAGCAATGCCGTAGCGCGCCGAATCAAGACAAGTTAAAGGCGCACCCAATCCGTCTTTCCCGGGCAATAGATTTTCTTTAGGCACTTTGACATTATTAAAAATCAATTCGCCTGTTGCAGAGGCGCGCAATGACCATTTGTTATGCGTTTCCGGCGTTGAAAATCCTTCCATACCGCGTTCTACAATCAATCCGTGAATGCGTCCTTCTTCATTTTTAGCCCAAACTACAGCCACATCGGCAAATGGAGCGTTAGAAATCCACATCTTGGCGCCATTGAGTAAGTAATAATCGCCTTTATCTTCAAAATGTGTCAACATGCCACTAGGATTGGATCCGTGATCGGGCTCTGTCAGTCCAAAACAGCCCATATATTCACCTGACGCCAATTTAGGTAAATACTTTTGACGTTGCTCCTCAGACCCAAATGCGTATATCGGATACATCACCAATGAACCTTGAACCGAAGCTGTTGAACGCACCCCGCTATCGCCGCGCTCGATTTCTTGCATCATCAATCCATAAGAAATTTGATCTAAACCGGCACCGCCGTACTCTTCGGGAATATAAGGTCCAAAAGCGCCTATTCCAGCTAAACCTTTAATGATACTTTTAGGAAATTCAGCCTTTTGTGCTGCCTCTTCAATAATCGGTGAAACTTCACGTTTCACCCAGTCACGCGTGGCTTGACGCACCATTTTATGTTCATCGGTTAACAAATCATCCACATTGTAATAATCAGGAGATTGAAAGTTGTCTGTTTTCATAGGTAAGTTTAGTATGATTGGACACAAATTTAACTAAACAAACAAAAAGCACTGTTAAAAAACAGTGCTTTTTAAAAGATTATCTCTTTTATAAAACCTATTCGCGTGCCATACCTATCCAGTATAACAACATGGCTAAGGAACTCAACGCCGCCACTACATAAGTGCGTGCCGCCCATTTTAAAGCATCTTCAGCTCCTTCGTATTCTTGTGGCGTAATAATATTGTCATTTTTAAGCCAAGCTAGGGCGCGATTACTGGCGTCGTATTCTACCGGCAATGTAATAAAGCTAAACAGCGTTCCTGCAGCAAAAAAGGCTATCCCAGCCCATAACACAGATTGACCGATCCCAAACATGTTCATCCCTATCAAAATAATACCAGCAAGGATAATCCATTGGCTAAATCGCGATGCTACACTGACAAATGGCACTAAATTACTACGCATTGTCAGCCATTTATAGGCACGTGCATGCTGTACGGCATGCCCACATTCATGTGCTGCCACTGCCGCTGCTGCCGCATTAGTTTGACTGTAAACCGCTTCACTCAAGTTAACCGTTTTGTTACGCGGATCGTAATGGTCTGTCAAATGACCGGGAGTCGAGATGACACGTACATCGGTAATGCCGTGATCGGCAAGCATTTTTTCAGCAATCTCACGTCCACTCATTCCATTTTGCAATTGCAATTGTGAGTAGGTTTTAAATTTTGATTTTAATTTGTTGCCCACCATCCAGCTAACCAACATAATTATTCCAATCAATACATAATAGCTCATCATAGTTTTTTTCGTTTTGGGCTGTTATACGGGCAAGATAGCAAAAAGCTAGCCAATTGAATTTCACTTTAACAAACTGATAAATTGTCAGTCCACAAAAAATCTAGCCAAACAGAAAAAAAATTTAATACGTTTTACATTATAAATCAACTACTTAAAATTACAATTTAAAAATAAGTGTATTTTTTCAAAAAAAATGTTTTGTGAATTCAAAAAAGGGCTTATATTTGCAACCGCAACAACGAAATAGTTGTTGTGACCTTCCTCAGTAGCTCAGTTGGTTAGAGCATCTGACTGTTAATCAGAGGGTCACTGG
>CAYVJG010000024.1:41309-44321 GCA_964451785.1 uncultured Flavobacteriaceae bacterium | reverse complement strand
CTTACAGAACTACGAAGTAGTTCAACAGTAAAGAACGCAGCAAAATAACCCCAAAACTTGAGTCGGTAAGAAAAAGCCCGAAAGACTTTAATACCATACCCGCAGGCAAAGCCCACGGAGGATAACAGACTACCCGTAAAATCTATATTTCACGAACTTCTCCAAGTATGATATCGCTTATTTGCGTAATTTAGCCCCTCCACACAAGCTTTCCTTTTCTGTTCATTTTAAAAGGAAACCAGTAAATCACAATTCTTTCAAATGACCTCATTATCTGAAAAATTACAACACAAAATAGATTTAAAAACAAAACCCCTAGGCGCCTTAGGCCAATTGGAACGCTTAGCTTTACAAATTGGAAAAGTTCAAAACACCCTTACACCTCAACTCACCAATCCTCATCTTGTCGTTTTCGCCGGAGATCACGGCATCGCAACTGAAGGCGTCAGCGCTTATCCTGCCGAAGTGACTCCTCAAATGGTCATGAACTTCTTAAATGAAGGAGCGGCCATTAACGTGTTTTGTCGCCAAAACAAAATCGCCTTAAGAATTGTTGATGCCGGCGTGAATGCTGATTTTCCGGAACACTCCGCTATCATTAATCACAAAATAGCCAAAGGTACACAGAGCTTTCTCACGCATAAAGCGATGACCGCTGAACAATTAGAACGCTGTTTTGAAAAATCTAATTGTCTCATTGACCAAATTGCTTCTACAGGCTGTAACATCATCGGCTTTGGCGAAATGGGTATTGCAAACACCTCTTCTGCTGCCATGCTAGTCAATTCGCTTACTCCAATTTCTGTCGAAGACTCTGTAGGGCGCGGTACGGGACTAGATGACAAAGGTCTAGACAAAAAAATAACTATTTTAAAACAAGCTAAAGCGCATCACGGTCAACTCACTGACCCCAAAGAAATTTTACAAACCTATGGCGGTTTTGAAGTAGCACAAATGACAGGAGCCATGCTTGCGGCTTATAAACACCGCATGCTCATCATGATTGATGGCTATATCGCTACAGCTGCTTATTTGGTAGCTTCTCAACTAGAACCTCAGCTCAAAGATGTGGCTATTTTTTGCCACCAAAGTGATGAAGCCGGCCACCGTTTAGTGTTAGAACAGCTCAATGCCTCAGCTCTACTCCAACTCAATTTGCGCGTAGGCGAAGGTACAGGATGCGCTCTGGCCTATCCTATCATCCAGGCTGCCGTCAACTTCCTCAACGAAATGGCTAGTTTTGAAAGTGCCGGTGTAAGTAATACCAATTAGACTTATTTTTTAGCCTGATTTATACTATTTTTTGTAGGTATCATGCCGTGGGTAACAAATTATATAGTACAATGAGACTATTGTCGAAATTGGACTATATAATTTGTCCATACGGTATAACAAAACTGAATAATGAAAAAGGAATTTCAAATTTTCTGCACCACACTACTGTTCTTTACGCGAATCCCCATCAAACCCATGCAAGGATTTGACAAGTCCCTCCTCAACAAGTGTACCCGCTATTTTCCACTAGTAGGTTATCTTGTGGGCATAGCTTCAGTTTTTGTATTTTGGGCTGCTCAGCAATTTTGGCCACCCGAAATAGCCATTATCCTGTCTATAGTAACCGGTATCCTCATCACCGGCTCTTTTCACGAAGATGGCTTTGGCGATGTCTTTGATGGGTTTGGTGGCGGTTGGACAAAACCACGTATACTCGAAATTATGAAAGATAGCCGCCTAGGCACTTATGGCACTGTGGCTTTAATCTTTATGTTTTTACTCAAGTTTTACGCCCTGCTCAGCATTGTTGAGCATTACACCGACAATTGGACGCTGATTGCTATTATTTTTATCACCTATCACGCCCTTGCGCGCACCACAGCAATTACGCTGAGTTTTATTCTGCCTTATTCACGTGAAGATGCTACGAGTAAAAGTAAACCTTTGGCCACACACTTTACCTGGAAAGAAGTTGTTGGCGCTTTATTTTTTGGCTTAGTTCCTTTGGCCTTCTTACTCCAATTCTCTTGGTATTTTTTATGGATAATCCCTGTGTTAAGCTTACTTTTGCTCTATTCAAAATATTATTTTAACAAGTGGATAGATGGGTTTACAGGCGATTGTTTGGGGGCTATTGAACAATTTGCTGAACTTTTTATCCTTCTGTCAATTATGGGGTTATGGAAATTTATTTAAGTCGCCACACACCGGTCGATTGCCATCCGGAATTGTGTTACGGACACACAGATGTACCGCTAAAAGAAAATTATCTAGAAGATTTTAAGGCGATAAAAAGCTTATTACCGTCATCTTTTGACCAAATTTACAGCAGCCCGAGTAAACGTTGTGTGCAATTGGCCCGATTTATAAATCCAAAAATTCAACAAGACGAAGCCTTACGCGAACTCAACTTTGGCGATTGGG
This sequence comes from uncultured Flavobacteriaceae bacterium, assembly GCA_964451785.1. Classification (GTDB taxonomy): domain Bacteria; phylum Bacteroidota; class Bacteroidia; order Flavobacteriales; family Flavobacteriaceae; genus JAJYSO01. Next base: position 41,903 of record CAYVJG010000024.1, on the reverse strand, counting down.
AAAATAAATTATGGACCGCTATTCCCTACGAAGAATCAGCAAACTGGATGAATAACTACGTCAGTGTGGCGCCCCCAAATGGCGAATCTTTACTAAGCATGTTTCATCGGGTTACGCAATTTATAGATCAATTGCGCACAGCACCATACCAACGTACACTCATTGTTACCCATGCCGGAGTGATTCGTTGCATTTTAGGCTACATCTTACAAACTCCGCTCAATTCACTCTTCAAAATCCAAGTCCGCTACGGCAAAATTTATCACCTCAACATAGACCCTAAACCTGAATTAGATTGGATTGAGTTTTAAAAGTCCAAAGGGCTTTAATACATTAACCCACAGCACTCCCCAGATGAAGCCCACCGAAAGTCCAAAGGGCTTTAATACATTAACCCACAGCACTCCCCAGATGAAGCCCACCGAAAGCCCAAAGGGCTTTAATACCTCAACTGTAGGTGAAACCCACGAAACTCCCCAGTTGAAGTCCGCCGAAAGCCCAAAGGGCTTTAATACCTCAACCGTGGGTAAAACCCACTAAACTCCCAAGCTGAAGTCCACGGAAAGCCCAAAGGGCTTTAATACCTCAACCGTG
>CAYVJG010000024.1:0-41209 GCA_964451785.1 uncultured Flavobacteriaceae bacterium | reverse complement strand
TCCCAAGCTGAAGTCCACGGAAAGCCCAAAGGGCTTTAATACCTCAACCGTGGGTAAAACCCACGAAACTCCCAAGCTGAAGTCCACGGAAAGTCCAAAGGGCTTTAATACCTCAACCGTGGGTGAAACCCACGGAACTCCCAAGCTGAAGTCCACGGAAAGCCCAAAGGGCTTTAATACCTCAACCGTGGGTGAAACCCACGGAACTCTAATAGTCTACCACAGCATACAACCTTGTAAGGGTTGAATACCATAGAAGAACTCTAATAACACCCCACACACAACTCCCTCATACCCTTCAACTCACAATTCTCATACATTCTGCGCATAAAATCAAAAAATAATAGTATTTTACCCTTCTTAAAATTATTTTTTAACAACAAGGCGATTCAAAAACTTCATTATTCTGATTTACGACTATGCAACGTTTCTTACTCTTAGGGTTTATTTTTCTTTTTTCTCTCTCCAGCTGGGCTATTAATTTTGAGCCTATTAAAGATTTAGCGCAGCGCCGCGTGCCCTGGTTAGCTCCATATCTTCAATTTGAACGCCTAAAAACTAACCACCAAACAACTGATCAATTTAAATTAGCAACCACCAATGGCAAAGTGATTATCGCCGCTTCTTCTGTAAACGCTGCCGCCAAAGGGCTCAATTATTACCTCGAGCAGTTTTGCCACCGCTCCATGTCACACATGGGCAGCAACTTAACACCGGTTTCACCTTTACCTAGTTTGCAAGAACCTGTTACTATTTCTTCTGCAGTTCACTATCGCTATGCGCTCAATTATACCACACTCAACTACACCATGGCGTTTTACGATTGGGAAGATTGGCAATGGGAGCTCGATTGGATGGCACTTCACGGGGTAAATTTGATGCTCACCCCTATAGGCACCGAGGCGGTATGGCAAGAAACCTTAAAGGAATTCGGCTTTTCAAAGCAGGAAATTTTCGATTTTATTCCAGGCCCCGGATTCAACGCTTGGTGGCTTATGGGTAATCTTGAAGGTTGGGGTGGTCCCATCACCCAAAATATGATTGATCGCCGTACAGCTTTGCAACAAAATATCCTCAAACGCATGAAACAACTCGGCATTGAACCCGTTTTGCAAGGGTTTTACGGCATGGTTCCACATCAGATGGTACAGCATTTTCCCGATGCCGATATTGTGGATCAAGGCCACTGGGCTGGTGGTTTTATCAGACCCAGCTTTTTGATGCCCAGCGATCCTCTATTTAAAAAAATGGCTAAAGTGTATTATAAAAATATGCGCCAACTTTACGGAAAAGACATTCACTTTTTTGGCGGAGATCCTTTCCATGAAGGCGGATTAACCAAAGGAGTGGACTTAGCCGAAGCCGGAAAGTTAATTCAGGATTACATGCAAAAAGGCTTTTCTAAAAGCACCTGGATTTTACAAGGCTGGCAAATTAATCCTCGTGCAAAATTACTTCAACAATTAGATAAAAAACACGTGTTAGTCGTCCAACTCGCCGGCGAAAAATCTGCCGATTGGAAACGCCGAAAAGCTTTTGAAGGCACCCCTTTTATTTGGTGTACCGTCAACAACTACGGTGACCAAGCCAACAGTTATGGCAAACTCGATTTTTTTGCAGATGAAGTTAATCGCATTCAACACAGTCCGTACAATAAATTTTTTAAAGGTATTGGCATCATGCCCGAAGGCATTCACAACAATCCGGTAACTTATGATTTAATGCTCGATTTAGCCTGGAAAAATCACAAGCTAAATGTTGGTCAATGGCTTAAATCTTACGCGCGTTACCGCTATGGCAAATCAAACCCTGCTATTGACAAAGCCTGGAAAATTTTTAGACATACCATTTACAGCAGTCCTGAAAAAGATTACGGTTTACCGCCTGAAAATATTCTTTGCGCTCGCCCGGGTTGGGGATTAAAAGTGGTCTCTTCTTGGGGAGGGGTGCAACGCCATTACAACACCAAAAAATTCCTCGACGGCCTAGAATTGTTTTTAAAAGCCGCTCCTGAAATGATGGCTAGCCCAACTTATCAAATCGATGCTATAGATTTTACACGTCAAGCCATAGCCAATAAAGCACTTAAAGTTTATCACAAAATCGAAACGGCTTTTAACAACCAAGACAGCAAATCGTATCAACAACTCACCGCTTTATTTTTGCAACTCCTTAAGCAAGAAGATAAACTGTTGAGTTTAAATCCGCATTTTCAACTCAAAACATGGCTCGATGCAGCGCGTGATTTAGGAAAAACACCACAAGAAAAAGCAATTTATGAGCGCAATGCACGCTTGCAAGTCACCATTTGGGGCCCGGCAAACAATCCGCAGACGAGCCTACACGAATATGCCGCTAAAGAATGGAGCGGCCTGTTGCGTTCATATTACTTGCCGCGTTGGCAAACATTTTTTGCACAACAACTTCACGTATTACAAGGCCAACCGGATAAGCCTGTAGATTTTTTTAGATTTGAAAAAAATTGGGTTGACCACAACATAACGCCTACCCCTCTTCCAATGCTAAACCCACAACAGGTTTTTGCTGAAAGTTTGGAATTGCTAAACGATTAATACCGTATGTATAAATTATACCAATTTTATTTATTAAATAGTCCAATTTTGACTTTGTCTCATTGTACTAGTAATTTATGAACCACGGTATTATACCTATAAAAAATATTCTAAATCGGACTAAAAAATAATTCTAATTGGTATAATTTGGCAGATTCAAATCCCTTGTAGTCTAAGCCCTACCAAAAACCCACAATTTAAAAGTTGTGGGTTTTACACACTTTCCAGGGACAGTATCCAGTATCTTACAACCAACCATGTAATGGTTGAATATGAATAACCCCGAGTGCAACTCGGGGCACTGAGCTAACCATACCTTACAGAACTACGAAGTAGTTCAACAGTAAAGATTGCAGTAGAATAGTTCCAAAATTTATGTTATTATGAAACTTTCAATAAGTATTTTCTTCACCCTAAGAATCAACTCTAACCAAAAACACGCCAACAAAACAAGTGTTAGCGTGTTTCAATATTACCATTTCTTACTTTTTCACACCTGAATAATACCTAGGTTAAATGCTTTTTCAATAGGTGCATGATTGGCGACTTCAATTCCGGTAGAAATCCATTTTCGGGTATCTAACGGATCTATAACGGCATCTGTCCACAGGCGTGCAGCAGAGTAATACGGACTGATTTGCTCGTCATAACGCGCTTTAATTTTATCGAAAAGTTCCTTTTCTTTATCGGCATCTATCTCTTCTCCTCTTTTCTTTAACGAAGCTTTCTCGATTTGCAATAAGGTAGTTGCTGCCGATTTTCCACTCATTACCGCGAGGTTAGCACTTGGCCAACCGACAATCAATCGTGGGTCATACGCCTTTCCACACATGGCATAATTGCCGGCGCCGTATGAATTACCAACAATCACTGAAAATTTAGGAACTACACTGTTGGCTACCGCGTTTACCAATTTTGCCCCGTCTTTAATAATGCCGCTGTGTTCGCTTTTACTACCGACCATAAATCCGGTAACGTCGTGCAAAAAGACCAAAGGAATTTTCTTTTGATTACAATTGGCTATAAATCGAGTGGCTTTATCGGCAGAATCGTTATAAATCACGCCGCCAACTTGCATCTCAGTGGGTTTAGTTTTAGAGTCTGTAGTCTTAACAATTTTGCGCTGATTCGCTACAATACCAACTGCCCAACCATCGATTCGCGCATAACCGGTGAGCATGGTTTGTCCGTAGCCGGCTTTGTATTCTTCAAATTCTGAATCGTCAACCAGGCGTTTGATAATTTCTCGCATATCGTATTGCTCAATCCGACTTTTCGGTAAAATACCATAAATTTCTTTAGCGTCGAGTTTAGGTTGTTTAGGCGTTTTTCGATTAAATCCTGCCGTTTCAAAATCGCCTATTTTATCCATAATAGAACGAATCTTAGTCAAGCAATCCTGATCGTCTTTTGCTTTGTAATCTGTCACGCCACTAATTTCGCAATGTGTCGTTGCGCCACCCAAAGTTTCATTGTCTATACTTTCGCCAATAGCCGATTTCACCAAATAACTTCCCGCTAAAAAGATACTACCGGTTTTATCGACAATTAGCGCTTCATCACTCATAATAGGCAAGTAGGCGCCGCCAGCCACACAACTACCCATCACCGCTGCAATTTGGGTAATTCCCATGCTACTCATCACGGCATTATTGCGAAAAATGCGCCCGAAGTGTTCTTTATCCGGAAAAACTTCATCTTGCATCGGTAAAAAAACGCCTGCCGAATCGACCAAATAAATAATTGGCAACCGGTTTTCTATAGCGATTTCTTGAGCGCGCAAATTCTTTTTAGCCGTCATCGGAAACCAAGCGCCGGCTTTAACGGTGGCATCATTGGCTACAATAATACATTGCTTGCCAGACACCTTTCCTATTTTGACCACCACGCCGGCACTGGGGCAACCACCGACATCTTTATACATGCCTTCAGCGGCAAAAGCACCAATTTCAATAGCGGTATCTTTATCGTCTAACAAAAAGTCAATGCGCTCACGGGCCGTTAATTTTCCCTTGGCATGGTGTTTTTCAATACGCTTTTCACCACCGCCGAGATAAACGCGTTTTAATTTATGATTCAGATCTGAAACCTGTAGTTTATTGTAGTCTTCGTTCTTATTAAATTTAAGATCCATGTAAGTTTTTAGTTTTCTGTAAAAATAAGTTTTATCTCCTATTTTCAGCGCTAAAACCTTAAAAATTTACAAAAATTAAAATCGACTTAACGCTTGTGACGTTCCTTTAAAACTTCTTCAATATCTGTCAAGTTAAAGTTCTTATACCGCAACAAAATCAACAGGTGATACAACAAATCGGCGGCTTCATTTTTAAATAGATCGGCGTTATCATCTTTGGCTTCTATAACCACTTCAACAGCCTCCTCACCTACTTTTTGGGCTACTTTATTTACGCCGCGTTTAAACAGCTTATTGGTATAAGACTTGGGGTCATCGCTCGTAATTCTCTCGTCAATAACCGTTTCTAATTGATATAAAAATCCTTTAGCTGAATCGCTGTCAAAGCAAGCGGTCGTGCCGCGGTGGCAAGTAGGGCCGACCGGCTTTGCTTTAATCAATATGGTGTCGTTGTCACAATCGCTGTACAGTTCTACAACTTCCAAAAAATTCCCGGAAGTCTCTCCTTTGGTCCATAAACACTGACGTTTGCGACTGTAAAAGGTCACGCGTTTTTCGGCTTGTGTGCGTTTAAATGCTGCTTCATTCATATAGCCCAACATCAACACTTGCAAGCTATCTACATCTTGAATGATAGCTGGAATGAGGGCTTGTTTATTAAAATCTAATGTCATCGTATGGCAATATTATAAGTTTTTAATTCGGTTTTTAAAGTTGAAATGGGCAATTGGTTATAGTGAAAAATACTGGCCGCCAAGCCCGCTGTAGCCTCAGTTTGCTGAAATAAATCGACAAAATCTTGCGTTTTTCCGGCGCCACCAGATGCAATTACCGGCAATTGAACCGCTTGACAAACAGCTTGTGTAATCTTTAAATCAAATCCTGATTTAGTGCCGTCTTGTCCCATTGCCGTCAACAAAATTTCACCGGCTCCTAGTCGCTCTGCTTCTCGTGCCCAATCAAGCGTTTTATAAGTTGTTTTTTGACGCCCGCCCATACGATAAACCCAGTGCTCTCCGGTTTCGCATTTGGTATCAATAGCTACCACAACACATTGTTGTCCACAAGCTTCGGCTACTTCTGTAATCACTTGAGGGCGTTTGAGCGCTGCCGAATTTAAACTCACCTTGTCGGCACCGGCGTTGAGCACCGCCTTAGCATCGGCAACGCTAGAAATGCCGCCACCCACCGTAAAGGGAATACTGATTTCGGCAGCTACCTTTTCAACTAAATCGATTAGGGTTTTGCGCTTTTCAACGGAAGCGGAAATATCTAAAAACACCAATTCATCGGCGCCGGCATCACTGTAAAGTTTGGCTAATGCTACAGGATCACCGGCATCTTTTAAGTCAAAAAAATTCACGCCTTTTACGGTGCGGCCATCTTTGATATCTAAACACGGAATAATGCGATTTTTTAACATAGCGCTTCTAATTCTTTTAAGGTGATTTTTTGATCGTAAATGGCTTTTCCTACAATTGCACCTTCGCAACCAATGCTTTTCAATTTTTTCAAATCTTCTACAGATGAAATGCCGCCACTAGCAATAAGATTCAGCGAAAATCGCTCTAAAATCTGACGGTAAAGTTCTAGTGCCGGTCCGGCGAGCATCCCATCTTTCGCCACATCTGTACACACCGCATACTTGACATTTTGAGCGATATAATCTTCTAAAAATTCAAACACATCACGATCAGATTGCTCTTGCCAGGCGTTGGTAGCGATTTTGTTATTCGACACATCCGCCCCGAGAATCATCCGTTCAGGGCCATATTTTTGAAGCCACTTTATAAAAATCTCAGGCTGACGAACGGCTAAGCTACCTACAGTAATCTGCTGAGCTCCACTTTCAAAAGCTATTTTTACCGCTTCATCTGACTGGATTCCACCGCCAAAATCAACTTGTAAATTGGTTTTTGTGGCGATGGCCTCCAAAATTTTATACTGTTTAATCTGCCCGGCTTTGGCGCCGTCTAAATCCACTAAATGTAAATAGTGAATGCCGGCAGCTTCAAATTGCTTGGCCACCTCTAGCGGAGAATTACTGTATATTTTTTTGGCTGAATAATCGCCCTGCGTCAAGCGCACACATTTGCCGTCAATAAGGTCTATGGCTGGTATAATTCGCATTAGTTAAGGTTTAAAAAGTTTTGTAAAATACGTTCGCCTACGCTTCCCGATTTTTCAGGGTGAAACTGAACGGCATAAAAATTAGCGCGTTGTAAAGCCGCACTAAACGGCAAAATATAATCGCTTTTTGCCACTGTAAAAGCATTACATTCTACATAAAAACTGTGCACAAAATACACGTCATCGGCTGCTTTAACAGTATTGCACAAGGTAGATTCCGCGGTAGCAATCAGATTGTTCCACCCCATATGTGGCACGCGTTTCTCTGCCGGAAAGCGCTTTACTTTTGTCGGAAAAACGCCTAAACCCGCTGTATTTCCCTCTTCAGAATGTGTGCACAACAACTGCATTCCCAAGCATATGCCTAAAACAGGTTGCGTCAAAGTCGGAATCAATGAATCTAAGCCTTTGTTTTGCAATTGCTGCATTGCGGAACTGGCTTCTCCTACCCCGGGAAAAATGACTTTATCGGCTGACCGGATGATTTCAACATCATCTGTAATAACAGCTTCGGCACCCAAGCGTTTTAAGGCATTGGCCACGGAGCGCACATTGCCTGATTTATAATCAATTATTGCTATCATAACACGCCTTTTGTACTGGGAATAGAAAAATTATTGGCCTGTTGCTTGACCGCCATACGCAAGCTTTTTGCAAAAGCTTTAAAGATAGATTCGATTTTGTGGTGTTCATTCTGGCCTTCGGCTTTGATATTCAAATTGCATTGCGCCGCGTCACTAAAAGATTTGAAAAAATGCAGAAACATTTCGGTGGGCATACCGCCAATTTTTTCACGCTTAAATTCTGCGTCCCACATCAACCACGGCCGCCCGCCAAAATCAAGGGCTACTTGCGCTAGGCAATCATCCATAGGCAAGGTAAATCCGTAACGTTCAATTCCCTTTTTAGCCCCTAAAGCCTGTTTAAAAGCTGCGCCTAAAGTCAAGGCGGTATCTTCAATGCTGTGGTGTTCGTCAATTCCCCAATCGCCTTCAACTTGTAAATCTATATCGAATTGACCGTGACGCGCAATTTGCTCGAGCATATGATCAAAAAACCCCAAACCTGTTGAGATAGAACTCTTTCCACTACCATCTAGATTGAGCCTTAAGGCGATTTGCGTTTCTTTGGTGTTACGCGTCAATTGTGCAACACGCGGTTGTTCAGTCAAAAATTGATAAATCTCTTGCCAGCTGCTGGTCGATAAGGCCGCATTTTCAGCTTTATCGGTCCCAATAAAAATGCCTTGAGCTCCTAAATTTTGAGCCAGTTGCACATCGCTTAACCGATCGCCAATGACATACGATTGAGCTAAATCATAATCGCCTTTGCGATACTGTGTCAACAGCCCTATTTCAGGTTTTCGATTCGGCGATTTGTCTTCTGGAAAACTTCTGTCGATTAGAATTTCTGAAAATACGATGCCTTCATTTTTAAAAGCCTGCAACATTTTTTGGTGTGCCGGCCAAAAGGTTTCTTCCGGAAAAGAGGCAGTTCCTAAGCCATCTTGATTAGTCACCATCACTAATTCGTAATCTAGCTCGCGAACTATGCGCGCCAAATTTTGAAATACGCCGGGATAAAATTCTAATTTTTCTAGACTGTCGATTTGCTCATCGGCAGGTTCTTTTATCAAGGTGCCATCGCGGTCTATAAACAATACTTTTTTCATAAGGATTTTAAAGTTTTAAGTAATAATTGATTCTCTTTTGGTGCGCCGATACTAATTCGAATAGTATTTGGAATTTGTGCACTTCGGTTGCGCAATACGATGCCTTTAGCCTTTAAAGTTTCATAAACTTCATTAGCGCGCGCTGTGCGTATCAAAATAAAATTAGCTTCAGAAGGATACACCTCATCAATCCACGAAATGGCTTTTAAGTTTTTTTCAAGATGGATGCGCTCACTAATCAACAGCGCCACTTCTTGTTGAAAACGTTCTGTATCGCATAAGGTATTTAGAGCAGCCGTTTGATTTAATCCACTGACGTTATAAGGTGGTTTAACGCGATTAAACAAGGCTATAATTTCAGCATTAGCCAAGCCAATACCGACACGTGCATTAGCCAAACCTCGCGCTTTACTAAAGGTTTGCGAGACTATCAAATTGGGATAATCTTTAATTTTTGTACACCACGACACCTGCTCACTAAAATCAATATACGCTTCATCAACAAATACAAGGCCATCAAAATTTTGTAAAATTTCTTCAATGTCATTCAATACATTTCCGGTAGGATTATTGGGCGAGCACAACCAAATGACTTTGACTTGTTCGCGTTTTGCAGCAGCTAATACCTCAGAAACATTGAGTTGAAAAGAAGTCGTCAGAGGCACTTCAACTAAAGCGATATTGTTTAAGGCTGCCGACACGCGATACATTCCATAAGTGGGCGGACAAATCAAGGCTTTGTCTTGTCCGGGTTCGCAAAATATTCGGAAAGTCAAATCGATGACTTCATCGCTACCATTGCCGATAAAAATTTGGTTTTCATCGATATTAAGTGTAGTTGCCAAAGCTTGCTTCAACTGACTTTGATTAGGATCCGGATAGCGGTTAAGTGTGCCAAACGGATTTTCATTAGCGTCTAAAAAGACCGCTGCTTCACCGGTAAATTCATTGCGCGCGCTTTGATAAGGTGAAAGGTTTAGAATGTTTTGACGTACAGGTAAAGTTTTCATAGTTAAGCCTTTTCTAGAATGGATTGACGACGAAATTGCATAGCTTTTTGGTGCGCAACCAAGCCTTCAGCCGCTGCCATAGTTTCTACAGCTTTGCCGATTTGCTGTACCCCTTGAGCAGACAATTTTTGAAAGGTGATTTTCTTGATAAAACTATCTAAGGACACGCCTGAATAAGCCCTAGCTGCACCATTTGTCGGCAAAGTGTGATTGGTGCCGCTGGCGTAATCACCGGCACTTTCGCAACTGTATTTTCCTAAAAACACAGAACCGGCATTTTGAATCGACGACACTAATTCTTCCGGATTGTCAACAGCCAAAATCAAGTGTTCTGGAGCGTAATAATTACTAAAAGCTACACAAGATTCGAGCGTTTCAAAACTGATTAATTTACTTTTTAACAAGGCTTTAGCAGCAATTGCTTTGCGCGGCAATGCATTGAGTTGCTGCTCTAAATTTTGCTTAACCTCCGCTAAAATAGCTGCTGATGAAGTTGCCAGAATCACCTGGCTATCGGGACCGTGTTCTGCTTGCGACAATAAATCGGCTGCCACAAATTTGGGATTCGCCTTTTCATCGGCAATCACCAACACTTCACTAGGGCCGGCCGGCATATCAATGGCCACGCCATATTTCAATGCTTCTTGTTTGGCAGCGGTAACATATTGATTGCCGGGGCCAAAAATCTTATAAACAGCTGGAAATGTAGCGGTTCCAAAAGTCATTGCGGCTATGGCTTGAATACCGCCAACTTTACAAATGGTTTTAATGCCGATTTGTTGAGCGGCATACAAGATAGCGGCATCAACAGAACCGTCAGATTTTGGCGGCGTACACAACACGATTTCTTGACATCCCGCTAATTTTGCCGGAATGCCTAGCATCAGAACTGTTGAAAACAACGGCGCTGAACCGCCCGGAATATACAAACCTACTTTTTCAATAGGGCGACTCTCACGCCAGCAAACTACGCCTTCTGTGGTTTCAATAGGTTGCGGCTTTTCTTCTTGACTGCTGTGAAAAGCCGTAATGTTTTTTATGGCTAATTGAATTGAGTTTTTTAAATCAGGCGAAACTTGTTGTTCTGCTACAGCCAGTTCTGTTTCAGAAACCCGAGTTTGCACAGCTTCAACTCCGTCAAACAAAGCGGTGTATTTCTGTACAGCTTCATCGCCTTTCGTTTTTACTTCGGTGAAAATAGTTTGTAATAAAGGGGTAAGTTCGGCTTGTTTAAGCGTTGGACGCTGACCTAGTTGTGGCCATTCAGAACGAGAAGGGTTGCGATAAGATTTCATTGTAATTTATTTAGAATTGATAAGAAAAGAGTTAGATGACCATTTTTTCGATAGGCATCACCATAATGCCTTGAGCACCGAGGGCTTTGAGCTGATCGATCACTTCCCAAAACACCGATTCATCGACTACAGAATGTAAACTACTCCATCCGGGTTCAGCCAAGGGCAATAGAGTTGGCGATTTCATACCCGGCAATAAGGCGGTAATTTCATCAATGGCAGAATTAGGCGTATTGAGTAAAATATAGCGACTGCGTTTACCGGTTTTGACGGCTTTAATGCGAAATAAAAGTTGGTTTAAGAGCTCTTCTTTGTCGGCTGACAATTGCGGAGCAGCCACTAAAACCGCTTCACTTGTAAACAGTGGTTCTACTTCTTTAAGACCGTTCATCAACAGCGTACTACCAGTACTTACGATGTCAAAAATGCCATCAGCCAAGCCGATTCCTGTAGCAATTTCTACACTACCACTCAAGCGTTCAACCGTAACGTCAATCTTTTTTTCTGTAAAAAAGCGCGTCAAAATATTAGGGTAAGAAGTAGCAATGCGTTTTTGTTCAAAGTAGTCTAAACCCGTGTATTCTTCTTCTTTCGGAATAGCTAACGCCATACGGCAACCGGCAAATCCGAGGGCTTGTAAGTTGCGGATACTTTTTTCTTGTTCCCAGATTTCATTTTCGCCAACAATGCCAATATCGGCAATACCTTGTTCGACATATTGCGGAATATCATCATCGCGAAGGAATAGAAATTCGGCCGGAAAATTAGTAGCTTCGGCTCTGAGCTTACGTGTCCCGGTAGGCACTTGAATGCCGCATTCTCTGAATAATTCTAAAGATTGTTCACTGAGTCGGCCGCGTTTTTGAAGGGCAATTTTTAAGTTCTTCATTTGGTTTTGCTATCGTGTCTGAAGAATTCACGCGGCTTTATGGAGGGGCATAAAAAAACCGCCTGAAAACTCAGACGGTTAATTGGATTATTTATGATTTACTACATATCACTATCCCCTCGCCTGAATGCAAGAATGATGGTGATGATGATGTAAATTGATAAAATTCATAATTGTATTTTTATGTGGGTACAAATTTATAGCGTTTCTATTTACAAAAGCAACAAAATTTGGATTTATTTTTTAATTATTTTTTGACAACTCTCAAAACAGCTTCTCAACAAGCCGTTGTGGTGATTTATTGGGGTCTTCTATAAGGTCAAATTTAAGGACGCCAATGATTCGACCTTCCTCAGTGATAACATCTACCCTCCACAATCCGGGTTTAAGGTGATCTTTATAGGTATAACCGCGATAGCCATCGTCACGTCCACCGATAATTTTATAGCCAATATTATCAACTACTTCCCAGTCGTTTGTTTCAGAATTATACCACGACCACCGGTGTGAAATGCGCTTTTTAATGGCTGTAGGCGCAAAAATAGAAGTAAACACATAGACGCGTTCGCCGGGTCGATGTATAAATTTAAACCGACTATCGCGCCAAAACATATATCCCTTATCGCGCTCATAAGTCACCTTGTAAGTTGTTCCAACGCGTTCAACCTGATGAGCTACAATACCGGTATTTAACGACAGCGGAACCGGGGGAATAATGTTGGTAAAATAAGCCACATTAACCAAAATGTAAATACTTCCAACAATGATGAATAGCTTTTGTAAGCCTGTTTTAGGAAGTGTGTGTTGATTTTTTTGAGCGATTGCGATTAGTAAAGCTATAGTGCTGCCCAAACTCACTATTCCTGACAGTATAAAAACAAAGGTATTCATCTGCTTAATGAACACCGGAAGCATAAAAATGAAAAACGTAAAGTTGATAAAATAATAGAATCCGAATTGTAAATATCTATTCGAAATGCGCTTCTTAAAAACCTCGTTAGCTATAAAAACCCCGACTAAAAGCACAAAAAAAACCAGTGTTTTAGACAGCGATACACTGCGCGAAAAATAAACCACAAACGCGCTGGAAAGTCCCCCGAAAAAGAACTGAATAACTAGCGGTAAATAGATTTTTATGCGTTCAAAAAATGTATTCTTATAAGGCCTGCTCCCTTTGATATTAAACAGATAAACCACCAACGTTAACGCGGCCATATACAAACACAAAACCACCTGATCATACACGCGATCAATGCGTCCTAAGGTGAGTGAATCAAAGATAAATCCCCCCACAAAAAACAGCACCGGCAGGTAGTGCTTATGCGTTTGAACAAAGCGATCAAGTTTCGTATTTCTGTATTTTTCTAAAGGGTTGTGCATATATTTTTACAAAGGTCATCATCCTTATGCTTCATCAAGCGTTATAGCTACTTTATACAAGTTATCAAACAGCTTAAAAATGCGATTTGCTTCTTTTTGGCGCACCTGAATAAAAATTTGGCAATCTGCTTTTAAGACACGTTTAATCACCGTCAAATTTTCGCGATTTAAGATTTCTTCTACCGCGCTCATTTCCGGATAGTTAAATGCAATTCTAAAAACCACATCAATGGTTTTAGTCACGATTTCGCTTGCTTCTAAAGCCAATTTAGCAGAAGTTTTATAAGCTGTAATCAAACCGCCAACACCTAGTTTTACGCCACCAAAATAGCGCACCGACACCACCAAGACATTAGTCACCTCAAAAGCCTGAAGTTGTCCATAAATGGGCATTCCGGCAGAGTTAGACGGTTCGCCATCATCATTAGCGCGATACTGCTCATAATGTTGACCCAGCTGCCAAGCGTAGCAAAAATGACGCGCCTTGTGGTGCTGCTCTCTAACCTGTGCTAAAGCCGTTTCAATTTCGGTTTCAGAAGTCACCGGAAAAGCATAGCCAAAAAACTTACTGCCTTTATCTTTGTATAAAGTTTCTGCACCCGGCTGGTCAATAGTTTTATAGGAATCTTTATCCACTAGTTAATACGCTTTTAAATTGGCCTTTCGGATAGAGTCCTTTTGCGTTTCTGTCCAATCGTAACGCCCTTTAAAAAGGCCTTTGGTTTCCCAATCACCATACATCGGGTTGGGCAACACAATAAATTTCTTTCCAAAGTCGTCTTGCAGTTGATCCGCTAAGGCATTGCGTTTTTGAGTTGAAGGCACGCGAAATTTAGAGGTAAAATCCGATAAATTATCGCCTATAAACAAGAGTATTTTATGTTGTTCAGCCACTTCGTTAAAGCGACTTTTCTTTGCGCTATCATCAGTTTTCAACAAGAGGTGTGCTTCATCTGCGTAAGGAAATCCTAAGCTTTTTAAATTAGCAATAGTCGCTTTTTCAGCAGCTTCTGATCGGTTGCTGACATAAAAAACTTCTACACCTTGACTTTGTGCATAATTTAAAAATCCAACTGCTCCCGGCACCGCCTCTGCTTCTTGTCGATTTACCCAATTGGCCCATTCGGTTTCCGAATAGGTATCTTTTGTCTGAATCAATTTAGCTTCAAAAGGACTGTTGTCTAGCACTGTTTCGTCTATATCGGTTACAATAGCTAATTTTTCAGTGGTTGCTCCTGTTTCGGCTAGTAATTGTTGCAAACGCCATTTTGCGGTATTATACGCTTGATAGCACAAGGCGCGATATTCAGCCGCATTTTGTTGCCACAAAACCGCTTGCATTAAATGCGCACTAGAGTCTGTTGTAGCTTCAATATTGGCTTGTGTATTCATTTTTACACTTACACAGCTACTCAGTAATACGCCTGATAAAGCCAGCGTAACAATATAATGAGATCTTTTCATACTATCTTTTTTGAAGTGGATAAAGGTAAGTATAATATAAATATAAATTTAAACCGCAACAGCGATTATTAAATCACGGGATAAACCCCAAAACATGATCGCTTCTTATAAGGTATTTTCGTACTTTTGCACAAAAATATCCTCTTATGAGCAAATTAATTGCCCCCTCTGTTTTAGCTGCCGATTTTGCCAATTTACAACGCGATATCGAAATGGTAAACGCCAGTAAAGCCGATTGGTTTCACATCGATATTATGGATGGTGTCTTTGTGCCTAATATTTCTTTTGGTATGCCGGTATTAAAAGCGATTACACAGCACGCTAAAAAACCCATCGACGTGCATTTGATGATTGTCGACCCCGATCGTTATATCAACACCTTTGCCGAATTAGGGGCTGATATCCTCACGGTACATTACGAAGCTTGCACACATTTACACCGCAGCTTACAAGCCATTAAACAAGCCGGAATGAAAGCTGGAGTTGCTTTAAATCCGCATACAAATGTCAACTTGCTTGAAGATGTAATTAACGATATCGATTTAGTATGTGTCATGAGTGTGAACCCTGGATTTGGTGGTCAAAAATTTATCGAAAATACCTATAAAAAAGTACGCCAACTCAAAGCCATCATCACCGCCAACGGAGCTGATACCAAAATCGAAATCGACGGCGGTGTCAATGATAAAAACATCCAAAAACTCGTTGAAGCCGGAGCCGATGTCTTAGTAGCCGGAAGCCATGTATTTAAAGCTGAAGATCCTACAGCTACTACCGCTCGTTTATCTGAAC
Organism: uncultured Flavobacteriaceae bacterium; assembly: GCA_964451785.1. GTDB lineage: Bacteria > Bacteroidota > Bacteroidia > Flavobacteriales > Flavobacteriaceae > JAJYSO01. The sequence continues at coordinate 25,870 of CAYVJG010000024.1, read as the reverse complement.
TTGCAAACGCATAATTAAAGCTATGGCTTTTATTCAAAAGCCTCTCTATGCGTTAATTCTATAAAATCATCGTTCTCACGTGAGAACGATGATGATTTATGACGCGTCTCAACTTTCTCTACGCGTCACCACAAAGAGCTGTGTGCAAACACGATTACGAGAAGTAACACTCAAAAACAAAGTAAAATCATGTTAGATCTTCTCATTATTGGAGCCGGCCCCGTGGGTATAGCTACGGCTTTAGAAGCTCAAAAAAACAACTTGAATTATACAGTTATTGAAAAAGGAACTCTGGTCAATTCTATCTACCATTTTCCAACGCAAATGCGTTTCTTCTCTACAGCTGAAAGACTCGAAATTGACAATATCCCGCTGACGAGTCTCAACCCTAAACCTACACGTGCTGAAGGTTTGGAATATTACCGAAAAATAGCTCAGGCTTATCAGTTAACTATTAATTTATTTGAAGAGGTTTTGACAGTGACTCCTGTCGATGAAAGCTATAGCATACAAACCTCCAAAGCGACTTATCAAGCCAAAAATGTGGTAGTAGCAACAGGTTTTTACGGTATTCCACACAAAATCAATGTGCCGGGAGAGAACTTACCTAAAGTCAAACATTACTACGATGATCCTCATTATTATTTTGATCAAAATGTAGCGGTGATTGGCGCCAGCAATTCGGCCTCTGATGCGGCCTTAGAAATTTTTCGTAAAGGTGGGCATGTCACCATGATTGTTCGCGGAGAAGACATTGGTGAACGTGTAAAATATTGGGTGCGTCCTGACATCAAAAATCGAATTAATGAAGGAAGCATCAAAGCTTTATTCAATACAAATCTCATCGCCGTCAGAGAAGACGAAATCGATGTGCGCAATAAAGAAGGACAGGTGCAAACACTAAAAAACGATTTTGTATTAGCCCTCACCGGTTATCGCCCTAATTACGCTTTTTTAAAATCAATAGGGGTTTTTATTTCTGAAGATGACAAGCAATTACCGCAATTCAATTCCGAAACTATGGAAACTAATCAGCCAGGAATTTATCTTGCAGGTGTAATTTGTGCTGGTGCCGAAACCCACCACCTACTAATTGAAAATTCACTCATTCACGCCAAGCGAATTGTGGCTGACATCTTACAAAAAAACACTGCTTGTTAACTAAGGTTTAAATTCTATCGGCATGACTCGTAAAGACCTCAAAACATTACAACTCCAACCTTTAAACGAAGGTATATCTGCCTCTGCACTTCCCAACTACGCAGCGGGTATGCCGCCTTTTTTAAGAGGTCCGCACGCCAGCATGTATATTCATAAACCCTGGGCTATTCGTCAGCAACCCCAATTTAAAAGCATCGCCGAAGCTAATCGTTATTTTACACAACTCACAGAACGTCAAAAGAAGAAGGCTTTTATCGCTTTAAACCTTCAACAACACACAGCTGCTGATTCACTTACAAACAACTCCGATTTACAAGCCTTGTTTTCAGGTTTATCCCTAGAACAATTTCGGGTACTATGGAGTAGTAATTACTGTCCTGCCACGCTGCTCGCTTGTCATTTAGGATTAGTTGAAGAGCGACAAGCTAATTTTGAAATGACCTCTATTTCTGTTCAAACCAATATTTTATCACAGCTTCAATCTCCCAAAAACTTTGCCGTTCAATCAGCTATTTTTTGGCATACAGTGTTTACGCGATTTTCTAATTTTAAAGGGATAACGCTTTCAGCTATTCCTTTAGCTTCACAAGCTACCCCAGAAATTGAAATCGCTTTAACCATAGCTAGTGGCATAGCATATTTAGACGCAGGCATCCAGCTCGGATATAAAATAGATTCGTTAGCAGCTCAAATCGACTTTGCTTGGGAAATTAAATATCAGATTTCTGAGAGTGTTGCTAAACTACAAGCAGCGCGTTTTTTATGGGCTAAAGTCATCAAAACTTATCAGCCTAAACATCAACATTCCATGGCAATGCGCAGTCATGGCGAAACTTTACACAGTCTGACCAATCAGCCGATATTAGCCCAAAAGGAAGCTTTAGCCGCCGTTTTAAGTGGGGTGCAAAGTTTAACTGTAGTTTCTGACAACGCTCAATTGGCTTGGAAAACACAATTGGTACTGCAAAAAGAACTCGGCCTTACCGCCCCCATAGATCCATTTGGCGGCAGTCAGCTTATTGCTGAACGCACTCATCAATTGATTGCTAAAGCCGATGCCTTTATACAACATATTCAAAATAGAGGCGGTCTATTTTCTGCTTCTGCATTGACCTATTGCTCCGAAGAATTAGAAATTTCAATTGATTTATCAAATCTACCTTCTTCTAAACCTTTTTCAGAAGAACATTTAGAAAAATCCTTTGAGCAAGCTATTTCTGCTTTTAAAGCCGGTAAAAGCTTTGCTGAAATCGAAGAAATTTTGAATTGAGATTCTTATCTCTCCCCCAAATAATGTAATTTTAAACCCAGTGTCCAAATCCACAGGTATGCAAATTGAAGAAGAAATTAAAGCGCTAAGAGAAGAATTACGCGCGCACAACTATAGCTATTACGTTCTAGACAACCCGAGTATTTCGGATTACGATTTCGATATGAAGCTCAAACAGCTCCAAGCACTCGAAACGGCTCATCCTAAATATTTTGATCCTAACTCTCCTACTCAACGCGTAGGTGGGCAAGTGACAAAAGATTTTCCTACTGTTGTTCACGACTACCGCATGTATTCGCTAGCCAATTCGTATTCAAAAGAAGAATTAGAAGAATGGGTGGCTCGGCTCAAAAAAACCGTCGATGGCCCTCTGGAATACACCTGTGAACTCAAATACGATGGGGCTTCTATCAGCTTGACTTATGAACACGGTGAGCTGATTCGCGCGGTAACACGAGGTGATGGTATTCAAGGCGATGAAGTGACTGCTAATGTCAAAACCATTCGTTCAGTGCCGCTCAAACTCAAAGGAGATTACCCCGATCGCTTTGACATCCGCGGCGAAATTGTGTTGCCTTTTGAAGGATTTGAACAACTCAATGCAGAACGTATCGCTCAAGGTGAAGAACCATATGCCAACCCGCGTAATACAGCCTCTGGAAGTTTGAAATTACAAGATAGTAGTGAAGCAGCGAAGCGCCCATTAGATTGCTTGTTGTATTTTATTGTAGGTGACAATTTGCCTTTTAATTCGCAATATGAAGGACTAGACAAAGCGCGTGAGTGGGGATTTAAAGTTCCTAAAGAATCGCGTTTAGTACACGATGTTAATGGTATTATGGACTATTTAGCCTATTGGGATGTGCATCGTCATGATTTGCCTTACACCACTGATGGCGTGGTTGTGAAAGTTAACAATCTTCATCAACAAGATGAATTGGGCTATACAGCTAAAGTGCCGCGTTGGGCGATGGCTTATAAATTTAAAGCTGAACAAGTCAGTACGCGCTTAGAGAAAATCACTTATCAAGTGGGGCGTACTGGGGCTATTACGCCAGTAGCCAATTTAACTCCTGTGCAACTCGCCGGCACCACTGTAAAACGAGCTTCACTGCACAACGCCGATCAAATAGCCAAGCTCGATGTGCGCGAAGGTGATATGGTGTATGTTGAAAAAGGCGGCGAAATTATTCCGAAAATTGTAGGGGTCGATTTTGGACAGCGTCCTGAAAATTCAGTTCCCACCCAATACATTACGCACTGTCCGGAATGTCATACAGCTTTGGTGCGTCAAGAAGGCGAAGCGCAGCATTACTGCCCCAATACAGCCGGTTGTGCTCCACAAGTTATCGGACGTATTCAGCATTTTATTTCGCGTGACGCCATGGATATTGAAGGCTTAGGCGGTGAAACTGTAGCTTTGTTAGTCAAAGCCGGACTCGTACAAAATTATGCCGACTTATACACGCTGCAAAAAGCACAACTCTTACCACTAGAGCGCATGGCTGAGAAATCAGCTGACAATTTAATTAAAGGTGTGGCAGCTTCTAAGCAGATTCCTTTTGAGCGCGTACTCTTTGCTTTGGGCATTCGTTTTGTAGGTAAAACTGTGGCTAAAAAGTTAGCGAAACATTATAAATCTATCACAGCCTTACAAGCAGCAAGTGTTGAAACCTTAGTCAATGTTGATGATATTGGTGAACGCATTGCTGAAAGTGTAGTCAACTTTTTTAACGACCTCAACAACATCATGTTGGTCGATCGTCTTAAAAGTTATGGTCTGCAGTTTGAAATTGATGAATCACAACAAACCACGGCCTCTGACAAACTCGCCGGACTTAGTTTTGTGATTTCAGGCGTTTTTAACTTATCGCGTAAAGACCTCAAACAGCTCATTGAAGACCATGGCGGAAAAAATACAGGTTCGTTATCTAAAAAAACGGATTATCTCGTAGCTGGTGAAAAAATGGGGCCAAGCAAACTGGAGAAAGCTGAAAAACTCGGTACTAAAATCATATCTGAAGCTGAATTTTTAGCGCTACTAGAAAGCTAATTATGAATTTATTTAAGTTTTATTTGGTTTTTATTAATTAAACCTATATTTTATTCGTTCATTAATCAAATTAAACCTTTATGACTGCAAGAAACGTATTTATCAACTCTGTTTTAGTTGCTATTGCTTTATTTTGCATAGGCGCTATTTTTAAAATGATTCACTTTCCTTATGGTGAATTTTTATTAATTAGCTCAATCGTGCTTTTTACAGTAGCTTCACTGCCAAGTTTAGCTATATTAGCGCGTAAAAAATAAAGTCAGCCACTCAAAGTGTTTAATACGGAAGTGACATTCAAAATAGACCAATCTTCCTGTTAAAATCACAAATCTCTGCGTTATAAATGCTCGTCATAGCTATGGCTATGCCTGTGCTTTTTGCCTTGAGCTTTGAAATTTTAACAACAAAATATTTAGTCTATTTTAAAAATCATTTCCGTATAACAAGACTAGCATCCGATTCAAGTTTTTGAGTCGGATGTTTTGATTTTAGGTCATTAATCTATAGGAGCACTACTCTACATTCAATCTTCACTATTGACAAGCTGATTTTTTTTGTCTTGTAAATAGTAATTTCATCGATGTCAAGATTAAACTGTATCTATTATTATATTTTTATTATTTTAACAATAATATAAAGGTCTTACTTTCTTAAAATTCGTAAATTAATATTTCTTTTCAAGACATTAGTTTACTATGAAAAAAATCAAGTACACACCTCTGCTTTTCTTCTGTTTCTGCTTGATTTTAGCTTGTAAAAACAAAGATGCAAAACCTGACAAACCTAGCGTCACTACTTCTAATGACACCTTAGTTACATCATCTGTCGCGCCCTCGATGTCGACTTATAGTGCTGCTGATATTTCAACGTGGTTTAATCAGTCTAAAAACGCACCTATTTTAGCTAACAAATCTTCTGTATTAGCCTTATATAAAACACGACATTTTGCTCCAATCTGGCAAGATGAAACAAAGCGCAAATCACTATTTCAAGCCTTAAAAAACGCAGATTTAGAAGGACTCAATTTTACTGATTATCACGGAAAACGTTTACAATCATTGGCAGACCACTATGCCGGCAATTCCCCAAGTGAGCAGGCTTCGCTGGATATTTTATTAACCGATGCCTATTTTACATACGCGCACGATCTTTTTTATGGCAAACTAAATCCTAAAAAAATGTATTCCGAATGGGGGCTTACACGTAAAAAAATTAATTTTACTAAACGATTAAACCAGGCCATTGAACAGAAAACTATAGCCGAGAGCTTAGCGCAATTAGCACCGCAAAATGACATTTATAACGGGTTAAAAGCATCACTGGCAGATTACAAAACAATACTAGCCAAAGCATCGTCCATCACTGAGATTCCTTCTGGAGAAACCATAAGATTCGGCGATACTAGCGATCGAATTCCAACGCTCATTAAGCGCTTAAAGGAGCTAGGTTTATTATCTAAAAACTACACAGAACCCTCTCAAATTTATAACGATAGCTTACAGAAGTCAGTTAAAAAATTTCAGCAAAACAACGGTCTAACTGTCGATGGGATAATAGGAAGTACCACACTACGCGCCCTCAATTTATCACCTAAAGATTATTACGAAAAAATAAGAGCTAATCTAGAGCGCTGGCGTTGGTACCCACGTGATTTAGGAAATTATTACATTTTAGTGAATATTGCAGATTACAAGCTTAGCTTAATTAAAGACGCTAAACTCTTACAAACACATCGGGTTATTGTAGGCGACAAAAACCATCACACGCCTGTGTTTTCGGATGCCATCAAATATATTGTAATCAACCCTCAGTGGCACATTCCTTCGAGTATTCGAAATAGAGAAATCATCCCTAAAGCCGCAAGTAATCCAACTTATTTAAAAAAAGAACGCATTTACATTAGAACTTCCTCCGGACAGATTGTCAATCCCGACACTATCCATTGGTCTGGTAATGCTGTAAGAACCTATAGATTTATACAAAAACCGGGACCTTCAAATTCATTAGGGCGACTCAAAATCATTTACCCTAACCAGTACGCGATTTACTTACATGACACGCCTGCAAAATACATTTTTAAACATTCCATGCGCGCCGAGAGTCACGGTTGTGTGAGAGTGCAAAATATTTTGGAACTAGCTGAAAGCTTGCTTAACAATCAACAATCATGGAGTTTAAAAGAATTGAAAAAAGCAATAGATTCTAACAAAACCATTCATATCAAAGTTACCCAACCTGTCAAGGTATATCACTTGTATTGGACAGCTTGGAGAGCTGAGGACAAAACTGTTTTTATCAATGACATTTACAACTTAGACAAGGAGATAATTTCTAAATTATAACAACTATGTTGTACCTAGGAATTCAAAAACTTTGAATTTTCAAGGTAGTTTTCTGATGGATAATACACAAAAAAGCAGGATTTTCCTTTTATCGTTTGGATAATCTGTTTACTAAATTTGGGTGGTACGGCAGGGCATCCCCAACTTCTTCCTAAGCGACCTGTTTTATGAATAAATTGGGACGTGGCATAATCAGCGGGATGCATCACTATATAGCGATTACGCGCATTGCTGTTAAAACCTTTTTCGAGTCCGTCTAAACGCATTGAAAAGCCGTGCTTACCCATGTAGGTTTCTGCTGTGAGGTAGAAGCCCAATGAACTTTGATGCGAGTTTTCACGATTAGAAAACTGCGACGCTTTATTTATTCCGGATCCCTGTCCATGAGCAACATAAGTATGAAATAAAACTTCGTGCGAATTCATATCCAAAACCCATAAACGTTTTTGTGTAGACGGCAAACTGAAGTCAATAATAGTTAAAATATTCTTTTTTAGTTGACCGTTATTTAACAATTCAAAGTAGCCCAACATTCCCTTTTGGAAAGCTTTAAAATCAGGTAAACTAGAATTAGTTAGATTAAAATCAGTATATATATTTTTGATTTTTTCTTTTAAAGCCACTTCTGCAGTAATCGTTGTTTTAACGACAGAATACGCTTCCTCATTAGGTGAATTGATTACTTTTTCAGAAAGATTTGCCGGAGTAAAGGCTAAAGAAACCAAAATAATAACTAAACTAACAGGGAAAAGCGTTTTATATCTCATAATTTATTCCATCAAATTTCAACACAATCAACCTAAACATTTAAAAATTAGATATTTAACACTTGCGAAAATATAAATTTATTACATACAAAATGCTTATGCCATGAAAAAACATCAAACTTTAACAGTAATCGCTTCTTCTTAATTCAAACTCAATCAGACTGGTAGAATAATTTACTACTCTGAACAAGTATTCTATTCAAGAATTTTGTGAGTTAGTCAGCTTTTTTTGACTCATCATTATTTCCTATGCTAATGAGTAGTTCATAAAGCTGTTTTTAAGTTGAAAGACATCAGCTTAAATCATTCTAAAACACAGCAGTATAAAGGCGTTTTAAGATGCAAGTGATGCGGTTTTCTAACCTTATACTTTTACAATGCTTTTAAAAGCCCTAGCTTTGAGCCTTTATTATTCTTTATGTCTAAACACAGCATTTATCATACCTCAACCTTCAGAAGCTTATTAGCACAGTGTTGTTTTTTTAAGTTACAGCCTCCTAAAGGCGGACAATACAACGATGGCTTTGAGCTAAACGGAATATTAAAAGCACAGTCCCAATCGCAGTTTCTGGACTATTTAGACAAACTGGACATCAGTTTTACACAACAAACTGAAGCGCCCAAGCCCCTCGATGAAGCCGACTTCGACACCCTCGCCGATTATATCGCGGCTACAACCGACTACGCACAACTCAAACTGCCGGAAACCACCACTCAACCTTGGCTGGTATATAAAAAACACAATCACTGTTTGGGATTGCCGTTTTACGTTAGTTTAACAACTGACCCATTCGAAATTCACCTCAATACAAATGGCACGAGTTGGTATGAAGTTAGCATAGCCGATTTAAAACAAGCCTTACTGCTTGAAGAGAAAATGACCGAAAAAGGGCTGTTATGAATACTACACTCCTTTTGATTCTCTTTATCAGTTTTATCGCGGCTTTAGTGCGTTCGACTTTAGGATTCGGTGAATCTTTAATTGCCGTGCCACTATTTTTATTGTTTCTTCCACTGTCCATTGCCGTACCGCTCTCTGTAATGATGTCTATCCTTATCGCCTTGATTATTGTGATTCAAGACCGCCGCAGTATTCATTTTCAAAGTGCAAAATGGTTAGTGTTTTATGCCATTCTCGGCATCCCCTTCGGACTGCTTTTGTTACTCTATGGCAATGCCACTGGGGTGAAATGCTGTCTAGGGCTGTTGATTATCACTTACGCAGGTTACAGTTTAATGCACAACACAAAAAAACTGCCTAAAATCCGCGATAAGCGACTGCGGTTTTTCTGCGGATTCTTATCTGGGGTACTGGGTGGAGCTTATGGATTAAACGGCCCGCCGCTGGTGGTTTATGGCAATTTAAAACAATGGTCTGCTAAACATTTTCGAGCCACATTACAAGCCTATTTCCTTCCGGCTAGTTTTGTCGGTTTCCTAGGCTATTACACTAAAGGACTGGTGACGGCAGAAGTTAATCATTACTTCGGTTGGTCGCTGCTAGCCGTCATTCCCGCAGTTTTTTTAGGACGATGGCTCAACCATAAATTAAATAATCGTTCCTTTTTTAAATACGTATACATCGGGTTGATTAGTATCGGTTTACTATTAATTGGGGATACTGTTCGCTAAATCTAAGCCGCTTACAAAAACACTTCCGGATAATGGTAGTTTGACATACAGGTTACGCGTGTTTCCAAGGCCTTACTCTTCTCTTGCTGCCAACCGAGTTCATCAAAATACTGCTCTAATTTCAAAGTAAATTCAAAATCTTCTTCGGTAACCACATAACTATTTTTACTTCCAATCACCTCAAATTCAATCTGCTCTTTACGCACAATTATATAAACTTGTCTTCCTAAAATTTCAACAAAATGTGGCGGTTTCTTTAGCTCAGGATAGGCACGCAAACGTTGATAATCAGGAAGCTTTTCTTCGGCAAGTTCTATTTTTACCTGCAGCTGTTCTAATTTCCGCTTCAAATCTTCCGTATCAACCACTTGTATCCCTGCAATAAAGGTATCCCCATCCAGACTTTGGCGCATATCATAGCCTACGCCTCCCAGGGCGCGTTTGTAATAAAAATACCGAAATTGATCCGCCCAACGGCGAATGGTGGTTTTGCTATGCTCGCGAAACAGCCAGGTGGCGCTTAATTTTTCTTTCATCATTCCTTATTTTACGGCCTACTACAAAATTCTAATCATTCACCCAAAGGCCAATATCTTAATTGACTACTTACGTTCTACAATACAGCAGTAAATTGACTACAAAACGACTACAATTCACAAAGCATAGCTTTTTAAACGTTTAAATGTTGATATGAAGCTCTGTAAATATTTCCAATAATACTGCCTATCCTCACTTTGCGTACAGGTGATACCGAATCCATTTTTATATAGTCCATTTTCAGCCAAGGCCTCAATGGACGTATTAAAAATCAAGTCTCGGTATTATACCAATGGATTTTAGATCTTAAATGGAATTGGACCATGTTTAACTTGGAATTGGTATAACTTAGATGTAGGTTTTTAGTAAGCATTTCAACACCTATTCAGACAGAAAATTAATGCTTCTTTTACGTAGATTCTTAGCAAATACTTATTGTTTAATATACACTTCTTGATCCAATCCTTTACGTTCACTTTTGATTAAATCAATCAGTTGCAGTAACTGTGGTTCGTCTATTTCTCCTCGTTTAAATTTTTGTTTTTGTTTGACATAGCGCTCCCTATTTCCCCATTTCTTTAAATCTGTTTCAATCTGTGGTGGCATAAAAAAAGTGGCTCGATTGCCTAAATGCTTTTTATACTCATTGCAATAAATATTGATTCCGGCTAAATCAAAATCGCCGTAATGGAGGTAAGGATTTGGTATGGTTTGCATCCAACGGATAAAATCTTTGCTTTGACTTTGTGGGTAACGCGAAATAAATAGCGGTTTCAGATGATCAAACAAATATTTTTGTTGCTGAATCCATCGGAAATTCTCCGCATTCTCGACACCGACAACAGTGACGTCCCTTGGAATTTTAAAGCTTTCCCAATCGTAGATAAAACTAAAACTTCCCGATATCGGATTAACAATGAATTCCTCTCCGTTTAGTTCGGCTAAAATAGATTGATAAGAATTGACTAAAAACCCTTTAAAAACCCGCTCTTTAGAATCTTTGGAATCTGTGCTTATTTTAGCGAATTCAGCACGACTGGTTTTCTCGTTGCCAAGTGCAAAGACATAGTCTGAGAGATTTTGAATTTGCAATTGATTATGCAAATAAGTCTCCAGCGCTTCTGCATCGGGCAAGGACAAAGTTTTGTGGTGTTTACCACTTCTTATAACGATATTTTCTGCTACGAGTTGATCTATTAATACTCCCTTAGCCGAACTGGCCGGCAAGCTTTCTCCGTGCATCAATCGAAGTAGCGCTTTTCCTATTTTTAGAGTGAGTTTCATAAGACAGATGCTCGGTGGTTCACTTTCACCAACCGATTCACTTTGGTGATGTATTTCTTAGCATCGACGGGTAATTGTTGTTTGGCCAGTTTGTAAGTGTATTTGTAATCGGTAGCATTTTGACTTGTCGGGGAGCCGTTGATCAAATAGATATTTCGCTCGTTGGCAAAGCGTAAAATACCTTTCACATTAGTTGGGTGCAGGCGACCAATTTCATCCATCACACAATGCACTTTAAAATCGTCTTGGTTTTTAGTCGCGTTATTTTTGAATACGTTCAGCAACAAGATGTTGACCATCGCTTTCACTAAAACATCGGTACCTTCACTTCCTACGTGGGCTAATTTTTCTACCCAACCGGAATCGTTGTCATTTTCGACGATTCTAAATTCCAAATCAAAAGATTCTGAGAGACTGAGGGTTGTTTTTTTATAACGTTCCAATTCTTTGATTAGTTGTTTTAGCAAACGCACGGCTTCTTTATTTACAGCGTTATTGTCGTCGGTAATAAATAAATTGGCTCGCCCCAACGAAAGGCTGTTTTCTTTATTAAACTGCTCAATTCGAGAAAGAATGCGTACCACCGGATTGGAGCTTTTTTGCAAGCGTATTTCCATTTCTTTAATCGCTTCCACAAAATTCTTCTCCGCAAAATCTTTGTTGATTTTTCGAATTACTTTTTCGATTTCAGCTTCCTTAGAAGTAAGCTCTCCGGTTTCCTTACCAATCAATCTAACAATATCCGAAAAACGTTCATTGACCCGTTTTTCATATTCTTCAATTTTATCTTCTTCAATAAATTCTTTCAAATCAGTGGCAAAATCCAAATATTCCTCATCAGTATTTAATTTGGTCTTAAACTCAAAAATGTTATGCTCGCCAAAATGATCTACAAAAGCGTTAGTTTTTTGCACCAAGTTTCTAAGTGTGTTTATACTCTTATAATAAACCTCATTCAAGGCGCTAATAATGGCAATGGAAGATGAAGAAATGGTTAGCTCTTTTTTCGGTTCAAAGGCGTTTTGAACCGCTTGATAGGCTTCGGATTTCTTGAAGGCCTCAAAGGCTAACTCCTCACTTTTCAACACCTTCAATTTATCGGACAAGTCACGCACTAAGCTTTGTTGTGCATTTGTCTTTTGAGTCATTTTATCGCTTTCCTTCTGCTGCCTTTCAACTAACAAAGTTTGCTTTTCTTCCAAGCTTTTTTGTTCCGCTTTCCATTGCGGCACCTGGTCAAAAAATTCGCGTTTATCCTTTTTGTATTCAATCACCAAAGCCGCATTCGCTTCAATAAATTGTAAGGCCTGTGCTATTTTTTCCAACGCAGTGCTAATTTCATTGAGTCGTTTTGTGTCAGCTCCTTTGTCCTTTAGTTTATTGTGTTGTCGTCGCTTTAACTCTTCTGTTTTTTCTTTGGCTTCTTTTTGCTGTTGAGCAAGTTTTATTTCTATCGCAGCAATCGCAGCGTTTTTGGCTTCTTTTAATTTTAAGACTCGCTTCTTCTTTTCGGTCTCTTTCAAGCTTATTTTTCGCTGAATATGCTTTTCAATACGATGTAACTCATCTGTGGCTGTCGTTTTTTGAATAGCTAATTCATTAAGTTCTTCTTCCAACTTAATCAAGCGATTGCGCTTTTCATCTTTGGCTTTTACACGCCATTCTTCCAGCTCGATTTCATTTTTTTTGAGACCGTCCTCTCCTTGTTTTTGTCGATATTCATTTTCAGCAATGGTGTTTTTGTATTGACTGAGTTGCGTTCTGAATTTCCTTTTTAGCTTTTTCTTCTCAGTTGTTTCTTGATTTTCAAGCTGAAGTATTTTCTGTTCTAATGCTGCAAGGGCTGCTTTATACTGCTCTTCTTCTTCGTGATATTCCGCAATGCTTTTAACGCGGGTTTCCAGGTTCTCTAAATTCAATTTAATCCCGTAGAGCGTCTGATCGTCCTCTTTCGCCCATTCAGGATTTAGTTGCGTATTAAAAAGTACCTGATTATCGTCGATTACTTTTCCGATAGTAGTTTCCCAACCCGGATTATTGCGGTTTAACCAGCCATAAAAAGAAGATTCACTTTGTTTAAGTTTGCATTGAATCTGATCTGTTTTTTGTAAAACTGACTCTTTTTTGTTCTTTATTTTTTCTGTCTCTCTAGTGAAAGAATGCGTTAATTCTTTTTCTTCAAGCTCCCACTCTTTGCGGACTGATGCCGATTTGTCTTTGTTTTTTTCTATGGTATTCTTTGCCGCTAAAATAGCAGCTGAAAGCGTTTGCGTCTTTTGTTTACAGGCGTCAATTTCTGTTGAATACGCTTGCCAATGCTTGAGTTCGGCCTGTTTGTTGGCTATTTCATGCTCTTGTTGCACCACAGCCTCTATGCGAGATTGTGCTTGGGCCTGTTTCTCCGAATTATCGGCTTTTATTTGATCGATTATTTTTCGATAAGATTTATCGACATCCCCCTTTTCTGTCCCAAACTGATGATTTAAAGCGTTGATTTCTGCAATTTGACTGTTTTTAAATTCTTGATAACGACTCTTTTCTTCTTTGATTAAGGCCTCATATTTTTGATTGATATCACTAAATTGAGCAGTTAAAATCATCTTCTCCTCCTGAAGCGTGTTTTGCTGTTGAAGCCAATCACCTTTATGAGCTACTTTTTTTAAGATGCTTTCTATCTCCTTTGCCGCATAGTCTTCTTGCTTTGCTTTTGCTTTTGCTTTACGCAATTCTTTTTTGAGATGATCAATGTCCGAAATGAGTTTTTGTTCCTGTTTTTGATGGCGTTTTTTAAGCTGATCGCTCTCTTTTTCCATCGTTGCAAGCTGATTATTTTCGCGATTTAAATCAGAAATTACGTCTGGTTTTTCTCTTTCGACCAACTGCATTCGCGTAGCCAAATCTCTAGCTTTATCCTCTTGGTTATGTTCTAAAAAATTATAAGAACGGTATTGCGTAATGATTTTATTGGCCTCTTCACGGACGGGAATTTTGCCCTTTTTATTTCTAGTAAACCACAATTCAATCTCATTGATTTGGGTTTCAAAGTCGCGCAGGTGATTTTTAGCATAGTTTTCCAGATCAATACTAAATTGCTTTTCACTCAAGGAATTAATAATGGTTTCCTTGATAAATTTAGCTTCTAAATTAGCATTGAGAAACACATTTTGAATGGTGCGTGGAATATTCTGGTATTGCTTGCTTTTAAGAATAGCATATTGCCGATATTGAGGTTTTAGGCCTTTATTATCGCCATAAATGATTTTTCGAAAATCCTGATAATTAGAAATTACTGGGGAATAATGAACCGTTTTACCCAGAGCAGATCTGATTTGCCCCCAATTTTCTCGCGCAAACCCGTTTTCATCAATAAAAAATTCCTGTTTATAAGCAGAATCCAGAAATCGAAAAGCGACTTTTCCATTGACTTTATAAGCTAAAACGCAATGCGGAATTTTATTAATGAAGACCTCATAAATGATATAGGAATTTTGATAGGCAAAGTAATACTCATCAAAGCGCTTCTTCTCACGCGGAATACCGAGTTTGTTTTTATCGGCATTGTAAAAAAATAAAATCGTTCTCAAAAGCGTACTTTTCCCCACGCCTTGGGTCCCGATGAGGTGCACGTTGCCATTCAATTCTATCTCTGCATAATTTACAGACGCGCTGTTTATAAAAATAATCTTATTCAGGTGTTTCATAATCGACGTCTTCAGTGATGTTGATACTATTGACCAAGTCTTTTAAATAATGAAAAGCAGTCAATACTTTATAAGTTTCAGAAAGCTCATCTTCTAAGGCTACAAAATTTTCTTTCTCTAATTTTTCGACGAGCTTCTTGATGTTTTCTGCGTAATTGCGTTTCTGTAAATGCGTATGCTTCAAGCTTTCTAGCTTACTTTTTAAATCGGCATTATTTTTTAATTGACCGGTAATTTCGGCCGGTGTAAAGCGAAAACCGACATCAAAGGCAGAATGATAGGTCTTGAAAAAATCTAAAATATCTATCCATTCAAAGGCTTTGTTCAATTTGCGCTCTAAACTGGCATTAGATTCCAATTTACTGAAATAAAAAAATTCGTTTCCCTGCTCCAATTGGTAATTGATTTTCGAGAAATAATCAGATAAATCGTTAAACACATCCGGGTCATCCAAAATGCGATAAAGCATCTGAATGTGATTACTAGGGCTGTTGGAACAAATAAATTGTCCGCGGCGTAGAAGGTCAAATATTTCAGCTGTATATTTTGTTAGCATTGTTTAAATTTAAATAAGTTCCGCTTTCCTTTTGGCAGCAGAATAGACACAAACATATCATTTGGCATAAACCAAGGCACACTCTATGTCACCAACGGTAATCGTTTCATCTTCTATGCGTAATTCTTTATCAAATAGCGATATCAGTTGACAAAACAAAGTCACGCGTTCTTCAAAATTTACTTCTCGAGGAAAATCATAGCGTTGTAAAAAGTTAAAGAGATTATCACTTGTCGCTAAAAATTGATTTTTGACACTTTCGAGGTCGATCATCACTTCTTCCTCTACCATATTCTCCAAAAAATCCGTCGAAATTTTAGTGGCCAATTCCGGCTTATGCAACTTATTGACTTTGCGCTTCTTAGCCATATTTTTAATGGTTTCAAAAGCTAGCGGATTATCAGTCAAATAATCAATTGAAAGCTTTATGGGCTCCGCTTGGCGTTTATTAAAAATGACATCATTTTGGCGTTTTAAAACGCGAGAAATATCGGTCTGAGTTTCCAAAATCAACCGGTCACGGAGGTATTTTATTTTTCTCAGCTTTTTAATAAACTCCCCTTGATTGGAGATTTGATTGAGGTAGTCAATAATTTGTTTTTCAATCTCAATCAGATTGTGAGAACATTCGGTGAGTTGAAATTTTAAATCCACAATAATCCGACTCAATTCCTCATCTAAAGCGCGATTAAAAAAAGTTCGCTCCTCCTCATTAACCAACGCCAAAGTCTGTTGAATAAGGTCACTAATCAACGTTCGTTTTTCATCTAAATGTTCGAGTTTGCGCTTTTTGTTTTTGTAATTAGGTTCGTTTTTAAAGGTGTTTTCAATATTTCGCCTCAAATCAATCACACTGCGCAAAGTGGTCAACCCAATGGTTCGGAAAGTTTTTTTGATGCTTTTTCAGGTAACCATATTTCCGACGGTCTGAATTTTCATTCAAATAATATTCGATACTCTCCTTAATCACTTGAATTTTTTCGTCAATATAGGCCAAGTTAATTTTTTCATTAACGGCTAACACCTTTTCGAAAAACGTCAGATAATCATCATCCAATTCCAGGTTGCCTTCATTTTCTCGAATCACACCATAATTCAGCAAAAAATCGAGTCGAGAGTCGTCATAATCTACAATTTCTTCGGCATCACTGTATTTGTAGTCTATGGTTTTTCGTTTTCCAAACATTTCAGAAAGCAACTGTTCCTCCCGTTTCAGGGCAGTCAATAGTTCTTTTATGTTGGCAAAGGCGTGGTTCATTTATGAGAATGTGTTTCTATGTGGTAAATTCAAACTTCTAAGCTTAATAGTCTCAAATTTATTAAAAATACTAAAATCGCGTCCTTGTTTGAGAACATTATCAGCCGAAATAATCACGCCGCCATTCTTCCCAAACGATTTAGAAGTGAAAAATCAAAAATAAGTCTAAACGAGCAACAAAACCAATCGTTTTATAAGAAATTAGTCGAAAATAGTCAGAATATCTTAATTTTCAATAATACTGCCTATCCTCACTTTGCGTACAGGTGATACCTGTATAGGTTTTCAATTGCTGCAAAAAATCTTCAACACTATAATCTTCAGTTGGGTAAAAACCCACCAAGCTTTGCCAATTTCGGTTACGTTTGTTGTTATAAACTAGAGAATACCCGGTTAATTTGTCTCGCCAATAATGAGCGGTCAAATGAAGGTGTTTTACTTCCGATAGATCAAGAATACGACAATACTTGGCGTTGGCAAATCCTATTTTTTGCTGTTGCTCATCCACCCAAATCAGGGCTTGGTTTTCGGGTTTTAGCAGCCCGTCAAAACAGTTAGGCGTATAAAACACATTGGTGTTTTTAGTGTAATCGTCATCAATACCAAAGCTGGCCGGAAGCACTTTATATTGAATGGCTGAACTCAACTGCAATTGCTGCTGGTATTCGCCGGTAAAAAAGGCGGAAAGGTCAGGTGTGATGGTGATAGTCAGCGAGCAATCGCGGTTGTAACCACGAAAAGATTCGCTTTTAAAACAGGTGAGTCGCACTAAAACGCGGTCTTGTTTCCAGGTTTTGGTAATTTCCCCATCTTCAGTTGGATTTTGCCAGTGTTTGGTGAAGTGCGCACTCAGACGATCAAAAGTTTCCTTGCCCGATTTTCCCAATACGATACTCGTCCAAAAATCGGTTGTCGGCCATTGTTTGTTGAAACCCACTTGTTTTGAAAACCCTGGTGTGCGGCAATTCAAGGTTTCCAATTTTAAACCATTAAAAACCGTGATATCACGAAGCGCATAGGCATATTGACGGAATTTGGGGTTCGGTGGAAATTCTTTGGTGCGTTTCACGCCTTTCACCTGCTCCAAATCGGCAAAACTGCCCCAGGGCAATAATTCTTGCCGATCTTCCAACCACAAACCTTCTTCTATTTTTTCAAAAGCCTGCGGCGCATTACCGGAGGTCAATTCTGCCGTTGTCGGTACTTTATCGCTCTTATACACCTGACGGTGTTGCGTGGTCACGCCTTTTATAAGTTGCAAATATTTCTGTTTATCAAAGCCGGGAAAGCTTTCCAAAGCGGTGATCAATTGCGAAAATCCACCGGCTTTTGAAGGCACACTCAAACTTCCGCCACCGGTGAACGGCCAGAAATACAGCCAAAAGTCAGCTTCCGGATTTTTATCGGCATAACTCACCACCGAAATGCGACTGACTTCGTCAAACCGCATTGCCTTTTTCTCTCCGTGGTTGTTGTTAACCGTGATGGTCTCCCCTACTACCCTAACGCGAGCGCCGTAATACGGATGCTCGGCCGGGCCTTTTGTCTCTCTTGTTTTATCGGATTTTGACCAGTTGAATAGTGCCATTTTTCTATGTTTTATTTCTTCGCGTAAACCTGACAGGTTTTGGAAACCTGTCAGGTTTGTCGTTGTAGTTCGTTGTAGTTCGTTGTAGTTAGGCGTTTTCAGTTTTTATCCAGCGCGTTTGCTCTCTCGAATGATTCGCCTATAGTTGTTTCAAAAATATCAAACACCTCGCCGTCAAATTCATTTAGATGGACTTCAGGCAGTTTCAGCGTATCTATCACCGTGGGCAGCGGCGTTCTATGGTATTTTTGTGTTTTCGAATTGTATTCATATAATCTCCAATCGGCTTGAAACAGCCCATTCGACAACTTCAGGCTAGCCTCGACACTATTGCCGCTTCCACTGACCGAAGACGTTAAGCGAATAAGAATAATTTTTTGGCTTGTTGCGTCATAATCGAAATAATACCTATTCCGTGTTGACATATTGGCGCCTAAATAATCTATTTCTATCCGAAATCCATTTTCAGTCAACGTCAACTGTTTATCAGAAGCCCATTTTAACACCTTTTCCGGCATCGGCTGGCTGCAAATCGGTTGAAAATTTTGTGTGGATAATGCTACCCTCACCACAGCGTTATTAGGATTAAGATTTATAGAATCCATCACCTGATCGTAATCAAGTTGAGCTTGTAGCATTATTTGAGCTTGCACGCTACCGTAACTGGATAGCAGAAAGACAACCAAAATTAAGAACGTTGTTTTCATCGTAAATTTGTTGGTTAGCTTAAACCTGACAGGTTTTGGAAACCTGTCAGGTTTGTTTTAAAATCCCATTTCTTGCAGTTTTTTACGAACTGCGGCGGCGGTTTTGTACTTGGCAGTTTTTGTTCGACCATCTCGGAAACCGCATTCACAACCGAAGAATTGTTGACTCAAGTCTTCTACTCTCGAAAATTGCTGCTTCTTTTTATCATAATGAAAAAAATAGGTTTCATAAAAGGCACCGTCATAATCATAATGACGCTGCGGTATTTTACAAATCACGACTAATTCTCGTCCCGGCTGATGATCAGCATTGGCAAAAAAGACGGAATGGATGAGTGGAGAACCCCCATCCTGATAAAAATGACCAATCTCTATTCGCTTATAATTACCATTCCCTTGCGATAACCACAAGTAACCTCTTATAAATGAACCGGATTGCTCGCCTTTGTACATAAAAGGAAAATGATAAAAGGATAAAATACCCGGAAATCCAAATTCTTTCGTTTCAACGACCTGGTCTTTGATTAGGGTAGCAGAATCCGGCTTTAATCTATTTACGAATACTGTTGCAGACTCGCCCTCTTTTCGATGATAACTATTTTCAGATGTAGGGAATAAATGCATCCGTTTTTTAAACTCAAGCGCCAAAGTGCCTTCCAATTTTTTATACGGAATAAAGACATAAATAATTCCATAGACATAAGCCGCCACTTCATAGGGGTTGTAAATGAATTGAATGCCCTGTTGACTAAAAGCAAAATTTTCAGTCGGTGGTAAATAATTATCGAAAAGAATGGTGCTGAGCGATTCGGTTGGCGACAAGCCGTAATCTTTTCTAAATTGTGTTTCAATCAACTTTTGAAGTTGAATAGAGTCCATAGTGGTAATATCGCTTAGTCCAATCTCTTGCTGATTCTTCATATCGTAAATCAGGTTGCTTTCGCTGTGATTGGGATGCGCGCCACCGGTATAGGATTCTTCAAAATCATCCAGCTGAACATAGCCATTTTTATTATAAATGACGCTAATCTGAGTAAGGGTAAACCAATCCAATTGAAAAGACATTCTGTCCTCCGAATTTTGTGCCTCTTTGGCGATTTCTTTATAGTCTTTCAAGAGTTTAAGATCAGCCGTTTTAATGCCTTCTTTAAAAAAAACAGTGTGAGGCACACCTAACAAATTTTTAATCTGGTTATTGAGCCATTGGGAAGCGGAATCATTGCCTAACGCAATCGGATAGATCCAACTGATATCATAAGAGGAAGAATCTTGAGTATTCGGATAAGCGCGGTAAGAAGTTTGTGCATAGCCGCTGGTAAATCGCACCATGCCCTGAGGATAATCTTCTGTTAGTTTGATAGGATATAATTTCTTTTTATCCGCACTCATCCAGTTGCCGGTCAATTGATGACCTTTAAATTGAATCTTCCAAATCGGATACTTATCCTTTGGATTATTAGGTTCTACATTTTCTCCAAACAGATAAATCCCATTAGCTTGCGTAATAAACGACAGCGAGATGTTTTTCTGGTATTTTTGGTATTCATATCGCCCTTCCAATTGGCCGTTTATGGACCAAATGTCTGCCGACACTTTTTGTCCAGCAATGGTGCCGGTGTAATGTTTGTAAAAGTTTTGAGATAACATCCCAATTTTTTGTACTTGCCCGTACAATGGGATGACTAAAAACAGGACAATAATGCATAACAGCTTTTTCATATCATCAAAATTAATTCATTTCACACAGGTGTAGGAAACATTTTAGCCACATACTAACTACAAGATCGTAAATTGGCATCTACAAAGCGACTACACCTATGACTCTTGTTTCTGACATCATTTTTTTTACAGCCCTTCTTTATTGATGATTAGAATTTTCTGATTGAATACGTTTTTAAACGTCTGTGACCGTACGTTTCCTGGCGGTTAGGAAAGCAAGTCCTCCAATGATTAAAAAGATAGCAGTACTTAATGCTAAAATAGGCATAGCCTCCTGCCATACAAAAGCGCATATCCCCAAAAGAATCAACACTGCTATAGCGATATATCTGGAATTGGTAAGCTGCCCAAATCGAGAGCGTAAAAACAAAATATTTCCAATAAGATAAAGCACCGGGCCGCCAATGGTTACCAAAATCATTGCCGTATTTAAATGCTGATGCGTTAGTCGTAATTCGATGGAAACGGCAATCAGGATGGCCCCTCCAACCATCAGCGCGTGCGCATAGGCATAAGCCGACCGCAAAGCAGAAGTGTCGGATTTTCCTCCGTGAATTTCCTCATCAGCTATAGCAAAATAATTGAACCACAAGGCCGAAAGACAGGCGAAACCAACAACGAGACTGGTTATTAAAATAAAATTCAACTCGTGATGAGCAAGTAGCGCATTCCCCATTAATAAAATAGATTCACCTAATGAAATGATAAACACCAAACGATTCCGCTCAGCCAAATGTTCAGGATCGGTATTCCAATCCTTCATAGGAGCACTACCCAAACCGGGGAACTTAAAATCTATTCGAGGCGCCGCATAATCAATAATAACAGCCAATAACCAGATTAGAAGTCGCCACTGTCCCTCAAAAAAAGCGCCTCCAATCCAGAATACGCCTGCCATTGCAGACCACGCCCCCAATAGTTTGTAGTTGTGAGCCAACTGTTTTCCTCGAAAAGATAATATCATAAAAAGCGGCCGAGCCAGGCTCATCAATACATAACAAATGGCAAATAGCAGTCCGGATGAAGTGAAAGCGTGTGGGATAGCCACGGCCATTCCTAAGGCTAAAACCATAAGGAAGGTTACGAAAATTTGAACAATCCCATTAGAAGGGTTTATCCAATTCATCACCCAGGCAGAGTAGTTCCAGCCCCACCATATAGCCGCAAAAACAATAGCGGTCTGCGCAAATCCCAACCACGATAAATGTCCAATCAGAAGGTGTGAAATTTGCACAATGGCAAAGACATACACCAAATCGAAAAACAGCTCTACCGGTCCAACTGTTGATCGTTTTTCTCCGGCAAACCTGCCAATGGTTGAGCGCTTAAAGACGCCGTGCTGAGGAGCTGTTTCTTTCATAAATAAAATCCAATAATCGTTTTAATGCAATAAATTTAACAAAATACAATGTATTTGGAGGTATTCAAGAAACGTTTATTTTGAAACCTGACCAATATCCAAACGGTCAAATTTTCCGTTTTCGTTTTGGTGAAATTTGAAATACACTTTAAACGTGCCCCATTGGCCGGCATAAAAATTGCCGGTAATATCTAAGCCATTATTTTCAACTTTATCGATGCTCAGAAAATGCTCTTTGTGGTTGAAGGCATTGTCAAAAAACGCTTTAAAATCGCGGGTATTGCCATCGTCGGTAAATACAGCGTCGTCGGTAAAGTAAGAGAACCAGGCTGTTTTATTGTTGGCTTGCAAGGCTTCAATGGCCTGCTTTACGTTTTCGTTTGTTAGTTTTAATAAATCCATTTTTTGTTCAGTTTTAGTGTTTGTTTTTTCAGTTGATTTCTTATTGCCGGATTGCCCACAAGCGGTAAATGAAAGTGAAGCCATCAAAACAACCAATAGTATTTTAGGTTTCATAATCAGGTTGATTTTAGGGGGTGTTGCAAGTAAATAATTACCAAATTGAGCAATAAAAATGGTATTTCAATGGCTGCACCTTTTAAATTACTGACAGTAAGTTGCATACAAAGAATCAATAAGATGCCGACAGCCATCAAAAAATTGCCCCACACAAAGGTTTTGGGAAACAGAATCAGTATGGAAGCTAAAAGGGTGATGGCGCCGTTGATGACGACCACATTACGTCCTAAGCCCCATTGGGCAAACATTTCCAGCATTTCGGGCTTGGCGTTGAGCATATTCTAACCGTGCTTGCCGCCCATAAATACAGCAAAAAGGATGAGGATACTGTTGAGTATTTTTAGTAGCATAATATTTAGTTTTTGATTAATGCTGCATACATTTCACCACCATAAATAGATTGTTGTTCTTTTAATTTCTGAACAGACGAATAACCCAAATTTAGAAATAATATTTGCAATGATTTAAAATTGATAGGATAAGGCACCCAATGATTTGCGCGGTTGGTGTCGTATTCTACAATCAGAAATTTCGGATTTTCCATCTTCGATTTTAACTCTTTCAAGAAGTTCACTTTATCAGCCACAAAATGAAGCGAATTGGCCATCAAGATACCATCCAAATGAGGCAGGCTTAATTCATCTTTCAAAAAATCATTTTGCAGAAATTCTATCTGAACTTCGCTGACCAATTTGGGAAATTTCTGATAGGACTTGTCCACGCCAACTACTTTACTTCCTGCTGGCAACAAAGTAGCTAATGCCGTGGTGAATGCACCCGTACCACAACCGAAATCTGCCCATATTTCAGGCGTTTTGGCTAAAATCCCTTGTTGAATAAGCTGAATGCTTTCTTGTTGAGTCATTGTCGTTTAGAAAATGGGAAACCGGGATAATCCGATTTCCCTAATTGCTTAGTTTATTTAGTGGTATATCCACCATTGGCTAAAATGGTTTGTCCGGTAATCCACCAGCCATCAGTTGCAAGGAAGGTGATAATCGGAACGATGTCTTCAATTTTTGTCAAGTTACCACCCATTCCCATAGATTTATGAAAGGCTACGGCCTCTGGTGATTCTTGTCCGTAGAAAAATGGAGTATCCATTGGGCCGGGACCCACTGCGGTAACTGAAATCCCTCTATCAGCAAATTCTTTGGCTGCCGAACGGGTGTAATGCTCAACCGGTGCTTTTGCGCCTGCATAGGTGGAGTACAATCCGGTGAATGCCCCAAGTAAGGAAGTCACAATGGTGATGATTTTTCCGTTGTCTTCCAGGTTTTTACCGGCTTCTTTGATAAAGAAATAGGCTGCCTTGCTGTTGATATTCGACATCTTGTCAAATTCTTCTTCGGTAGTTTCTGAAAACGGTTTTTTCAACACCATCCCCGCTGTGTTAACCGCAACATCAACTCTACCCAGTTCATTTTTAGCCTTTTCAAAAAGCGCTTTTACGTTTTGAGGTTTAGTCAAATCGCTTTGTACTACAACTACTTTTCGACCTAAATTTCTTACTGCACTTGCGGTTTCTTCAGCATCTTTTTGAGTGCTGTCACTGTGGTAGTGAATCACTACATCCGATCCTTGCTTAGCCACTTCACGGCTAATCAATCCGCCGAGGTTTTTGGCGCCTCCAGCTACTAAAACTACTTTGTCTTTTAAATCAATACGTGCCATAATCTTTTGTTTTTAAATGATTAATGAGACAAAGTTATGGAGGGACATCGCTCAATTTGTTACGTAAATTTTAGCTTGTGTTACAAATACTTTAGATTTTGTGTGTTTTGCGATAAGCCGAGGGCGATATTCCGGTTTGCTTCTTAAAAAAATTGCTGAAATGTGCCGTTTCGGTAAACCCAATGGCATAAGTGATTTCTTTAATCGATTTTGACGTGCTTTTTAATAAAGATTTTGCCGTAGAAACCGTTCGCTCAGCAATCCATTGCGAGGAGGACTTTCCGGTTTTGCTTTTAATAACTTGACTAAAATAACTTGGATTCAACTGTTGTAAGTTAGCATATTCTTGAGCTTGGAGGATCTCTGATGTTTGTCCTTCAAATAGCTGTCTATAGTGTAGCTCCAAATTTTCCTTAAAGGTTTTTACAATTTTAGAATGTTGATCACCTTCTTCCAAAGGTTGGTAATCTTCCCAAAATAAAGATTTTATCTTTAAGAGGAGTGCAACTAATAAACTGCTAATGACTTTTTCTTTAAATGGAGAACTACCATTGTATTCCTTAAGGATTTGTTTGTAAAAAAACTCAATTTCTTCAAATTGTTGTGCATTCGGATTTTGTGGTTTGACTGTTTCCGAAAGTAGAAATGGAAATTCTTCAAAAATGAGTTGATGAACGTTGGTGGTTAAAAATTCGCCGCTAAAAGTGATGATATAAGCATCTTTTAATTCAAAAAACTCAAACGCTTTAGGGTGTCCAGGATTGGTAAAATAAATGGTCCCAGAACTGTATTCAAAAGTCTGATCATCAGTAGTGTAGTTCCCTTTACCATTTTTCACAAAGATAAAAGAATAATAATTGGTCCTGAAAACCGGCGATTTATAAGGGATATCCTTATGTAAATCCAACAGATTGTTGATGGAAAATTGGCTATCCTGATCAATGGGAATATTCAAGGCATTGTACAAATCTACAACACGCTCGAAATACGGTATTTCTAAAGAATTGGTCATATTTATTTTTTCAGGAGGATAAGTTAAACAATATTTTATACCAATTCCATTATAACTTGCTATAAAAATATTGGTATAATACCTACCTGTCCCGAGTAATTCGGGAGAAACTTATCAAAATTTCCTATTTATAACATTTTATAGTTGATTCGGTATTACTTCAAGCCCCTCAAATATTTTCACAACCATCCACCAACCAGATTTCGGTGGCAACTTTTTGCCTCGCCACCGTACCGGTGTAGCACTTATTCGTGTAATAATGCATAATTAACTTAGATAAATGTGATTTTATACACATTTTTAGAAGTTAAAAATGGCATCACTCATTTCTTTACACCCTTCGGCGCTTTAAAAGCTTTTCCGGAAATGCTCATATAATATTTATCTCCGTTTTCGTCCTCTACGATAATCAACTGACTCGTTTGTGCCCAAATATATTTGTATTTAAAAGGGATTAAGATTTTCCCTTTAGTATTTAAAACACCTAATTTCCCATCTTTTTGACACAACAAATAGCCGTGTTTCGGCTCCATTTCTGTATAAGCTGTATCCGTTAAAGGCTTGCCGGACAAGTCTAACAGCTGATGCCAATACGTATTTTTATCGCGATTATAAACAATAATAAAATTTTTATAGGCCGTCGCATCATCGTAATTCGGCGGAATTAAGGTCTTTGTTTTTACATTAAACAGTCCGTATTTATTTTGATTTCGCGGATAAGCTTCCATAT
>CAYVJG010000023.1:0-44875 GCA_964451785.1 uncultured Flavobacteriaceae bacterium | reverse complement strand
TTTTTTCTTTTTTGCATTGCCCAAAAAAGAAACAAAAAACGCTAGGCTGATTTTAATTCCCTTGAAAACTAGCGCAAAACACTTGTCCCCCGAAGGGCAAAAAAAGTGCCCTTCTCCTCGCCATCGACAGCGTGTTTTACTGGTTTTCTACAGCAATTAAAAGTAGGCCGATTCTTTTTGATCTTTCTTTGATGATGACGCTAGATTTTACTTTAATTACTCATCACTCACCACTCATCACTATAAAGCAAAAGGCGCTCCCTTTAGGTTGATAAAATCGGCTTTTGCGTGAGGGATTGAGGCATTTGTTGAAGCTCTTTTGCGGCTGATTTAGAAATAGACCTTTACGGAAGGCTAGAAAGACCTTTACTAAAGTTTTAAAACTTTAGTAAAGGTCGAGATTTTAGTGCAGGGATTAACCCTTGCGGATTAGCACTAAACTTAGCCGCAAAAAGCGACTGCCGAAAGCCCGACCCTGCGCGGTGGCGGAGTGGTTGATGGTATTGTTTAGCGCTGGTGCTGACGGGTGAAAATTTACTTTTTCCGACTAGCGGCGCAGGGGCACGCCCAAATACTTATAATTCGGCTAAGAGTTTAAAGGAGTGTTCTTGGGCTTTTTGGTCGTAAATGAAGCTGGATACAATGAGCTCGTCAACTTTGGTTTGGTTGAGGAAGCCTTGTAAGCCTTTGCGTACGGTATCTGGATTGCCAATGAATGAAAAATAGGTCATTTTTTGAACTTGGGCTTTTTCCATCGGACTCCAGAGGTTGTCAATATCAGGTGTTGGTGGTTGTAAGGGGCGGCGAATGTTGCGCACAAGGTCAATGCGAAATTGTTGACCGCTGCTGGCTAAATACTGGGCTTCTTCATCGGTGTCGGCTAAGATAATATTGACGCCGGCCATGGTGTAAGGTTTTGGATTTTGTGCTGAGGGCACAAAGCTTTGGCGATATTTAGCGAGGGCATCAAAGAGATAGGTGGGGGCAAAGTGACTGGCAAAGGCATAGGGCAAGCCGAGGGCTGCTGCTAATTGTGCGCTAAAGGTGCTGGAGCCAAGTAAGTAAATGGGCACGTGTAAACCTTCACCAGGCAGGGCGCGAACGTTTTCATGTTGCGTGTCAGAGGAGAGGTAATACAGCAATTCTTGCACGTCATTAGGAAAATCGTTGACGCTTTCGGTGCGTTCACGGCGCAGGGCACGGGCTGTAATTTGGTCGGTTCCCGGGGCGCGTCCTAGTCCTAAGTCGATGCGATTAGGATAGAGTGTAGCCAAGGTGCCAATTTGTTCAGCAACTACTAAGGGAGCGTGATTGGGCAGCATGATACCGCCTGAACCAATGCGAATAGTTTTGGTGCCTTGAGCGAGGTAGCCCATTAACACGGCTGTGGCTGAACTGAGGAGTCCCGCGGTGTTGTGGTGTTCAGAAATCCACAGGCGATGATAGTCTAATTGGTCGAGTTGTTGAGCTAAAGTGAGGGCTCTATCAAGCGCTTCTTTGTTAGAAACGCCTTCAAAGGCTGGCACTAAATTGAGTGCCGAAAGTTTTGTATTTTGAAATGTAGCAGTCATAATTTGAGCGTGTAAAAGTTTAGTGTTTGCCTACAGCCCAATCGTAGTTGATAGGCCAATGTTCATCGGCTTTTAAGACATGGGCAAAGTGTAACGGCGTGTAGGGATTGCGCAAGGCTTCACGTCCAATTGTAATCAAATCGGCTTGCTTGTTTTGTAAAATTTCTTCGGCTTGCTGGGCTTTGGTGATGAGTCCTACGGCGCTGGTAGCAATGCCGGTTTGTTGTTTAATTTGTTCAGCAAAGGAGACTTGATAATTGGGCGCAACAGGAATATCGAGTCCTGGCATATTGGCGCCTGTTGAGCAGTCAATCAGATCAACGCCTTTAGTTTTTAAAATTTGAGCGAGTTTTACAGAATCGTCTATAGTCCAGCCGTCGGGATGCCAATCGGTGGCAGAGATGCGGACAAAGAGCGGTTTATCAGCGCCCCATTCAGCTTTGACGGCCTCGATAACTTCGAGTAATAGGCGGATGCGGTTTTCAAAAGAGCCACCGTATTGGTCTTGGCGTGTGTTGCTCAATGGCGAATAAAATTCGTGTAGCAAATAGCCGTGTGCGGCGTGAATTTCAATAACGTCATAGCCAGCTCGTTTAGCACGACGTGTAGCCGCAGCAAAATCAGCAATCACCTTATCTATACCTTTTTGATCTAAGGCGGTAGGGGCTACCTCGCTGTGGTGAAAGGGGATGGCAGATGGCGCTACAGTTTGCCAGCCATTGGGGTGGTCAGGGGTAAGTTGCCCACGGCCGTCATAAGGTGGTTTGTTGCTGGCTTTGCGCCCGGCGTGTGCTAGTTGAATGCCCATAGCGCTACCTGCTTTATGACAATACGCAACAATTTCTTTGAGTTTGGTGATATGCTCATCTTTCCAAATGCCCAAATCTCTGTGGGTGATACGGCCTTCAGGAGCCACTGCAGTTGCTTCTTGAATGAGTAACCCAAAACCGCCAATGGCACGACTGCCCAAATGAACAAGGTGAAAATCTTCAGCAAAACCATCGGTGCTGTTATACATACACATCGGTGAAAGTACTAATCGATTTTTGAGGTGAAGGTGTTTTATAGTTAAAGGTGAAAATAGTTGATTCATAGTAAATTATATCGAATTTTGAGTTTAAAAAGCAGATGTTTTTTGTGTTGACATCGCAATCTAATTGATATACCTATACAAATATACAACGGATGGTTGAGGCAAAATACGTCTTAACATGGTTTATCAGTTAGCGTGTGTGTTTTAAAGTTTCTTTAATTGAAGATATTTAATATATTTAGAGCTTCTATAATCTGCTTAAACATCTATTATTTTGAAGCAAAATTGCATATTGACAACGAGCTGGTTTATACTTGTTTTACTGATAGGAACAAGTGTGCTATACGGCCAGAAAAGAACAAAGATTTTATTGGATAATCACTGGAAATTTTCGCGTGAAGACGACTCAACAGCGGCGGAAGTTGACTTTAACGATCGCGATTGGCAAACGGTAAATGTTCCGCATGATTGGGCTATTTACGGTCCTTTTAGCAAAGACAACGACCCCCAAAAAATGGCAATCGTTCAAGATGGACAAACTAAAGCCGTGTATCATTTAGGTCGGACGGGAGGCTTACCTTTTGTAGGGGTAGGTTGGTATAGAAAAGAAATTGAAGCGCCAAAGGATATTCAATCTAAAACAGCTATTCTTCAATTTGACGGTGCTATGAGCCATGCACAAGTGTATGTCAATGGACAAAAAGTTGGACATTGGCCTTATGGTTATAATTCGTTTTATTTTGACATTACTAAGTATTTACACTCCGGAAAAAATCAGTTGGCGGTTCGATTAGAAAATTTGCCTAATTCTTCACGTTGGTATCCCGGAGCAGGCTTGTATCGCAATGTGCATTTAACTTATAGCAACCCGACAAAAATAGCGCATTGGGGAACAGCTATTTCTACAGAAGAATTGCGCGATGAGTTTGCAAAGCTCAATGTAGAAACACGCTTAAAATCGCCTAAAGGTTGGGAAGGATTAGAGCTCAAAACCGAAATTCACGATGCCACAGGTCAACTTGTTGCTGAAAAAGTGTCTCCAATTTCGAAATACGACGATTTACAAAGTACACAACAGCTGATAGTTGAACAACCGCAAGCCTGGTCGCCAGAACATCCTTATCTTTATACGGCGGTGAGCAAATTGTATAAAGACGGTGAATTGACCGATGTGTATACCAGCAGATTTGGGATACGCACCATTGAGATTATTCCTAAGAAAGGCTTCTTTTTAAACGGAAAAAATATTCAATTTAAAGGCGTTAATTTACACCATGATTCAGGACCTCTAGGGGCTGCTGTTAATGAATCGGCACTTCGTCGTAAAGTGCGTATCATGAAAGATATGGGAGCTAATGCTATTCGTACTTCACACAATATGCCGTCTCCAGAGTTGATTAAAGTGTGTGATGAAATGGGCATGATGGTTATGGCTGAAACTTTTGATGAGTGGAAGATTCCTAAAATGAAAAATGGCTATCACTTGTACTTTGATGAATGGGCTGAGAAAGATATCATCAACGAAGTGCGCCACTTTTTTAACGATCCGAGTATCGTGATGTGGTCAATAGGGAATGAGGTGCCTGAACAACACCGCGAAGGTGGTGCCAAAATAGCCCGTTACCTACAAGATATTTTCCATCGTGAAGATCCGACACGCCCGGTAACTTTAGGAATGGATAATCCTGATGCCGTAATTAATGGCCCTATGGGAGCTGTACTCGATGTTCCCGGATTTAACTATCGCACGTTTAAGTATAAAGAAGCTTATAAAAAGTTGCCACAAGAAGTGGTATTGGGTTCAGAAACTGTATCTACTTTTAGTGCTCGTGGGGTGTACAAATTTCCGGTGGTGCGCAAGCAAATGGCTAAATACGATGACTATCAAGCGTCATCATATGATGTAGAGCACGCTTCGTGGTCAGGGTTGCCTGAAGATAACTTTATCTTTCACGATGATTTGCCTTATATGATGGGCGAATTTATCTGGACAGGGTTTGATTATTTAGGTGAACCAACTCCGTATTATACTGAGTGGCCAAGTCGCAGTTCATTGTTTGGCGCAGTAGATTTGGTGGGCTTGCCTAAAGATCGTTTTTACTTGTATCGCAGTCATTGGAATACTGATGAAGAAACACTGCATATTTTGCCACATTGGACATGGCCTAATCGCGTTGGAAAAGTGACGCCAATTTTTGTGTATACCAATTACCCTTCGGCTGAGCTATTTATTAATGGTAAAAGCCAAGGGATGCGTACCAAAGATTTATCTATAGGAATTGATGAAACTGAAAATCCTGAGGATAAAAAGAACTTAACGCGCCTAAAACGCTACCGTTTGATGTGGATGGACACAAAATATGAACCAGGAACAGTTAAAGTAGTGGCTTATGATAAAGCGGGAAATCCTGTAGCCGAAAAAAGTATATCTACTGCCGGTCCGGCTGATCATTTACAGCTCAAAGTCGATAGAAAAGTATTGAATAACAGCGGTAAAGATTTAGCTTTTGTTACGGTGAGTATAGTGGATAAAAACGGAACTTTGGTTCCTAATCAAGACCGAGCAGTGTCTATAAAAGTAAGAGGAAAAGGTAGTTTTGAGGCTATAGGTAATGGCGATGCTACAAGTCTAGATTCGTTTCAAGATCCTACCATGAAAACCTTTAGTGGGCAGCTGGTTGCTATTATTCGTGCTGGAGAAAAACCAGGAAAAATAAAAGTGACAGCTAAAACAGCTAATGGACTTAAAGGCGAAATAGAATTTGAAGTTGCCAAATAACAGGTAGTTTAATTCTGTTACAATTAAAAGCTCTGAAGTGTTATGCTTCAGAGCTTTTTCTATTTTGATAAGTATTAGTTTTGTTTTTCTTGATAAGCCTTTAGAAGATCGAGCGTGTGTTGCAGGCCATTTTGCGGATGCCAATCGTCATGCCCGGCAACGATTAATTTAGCATCGGCATAGCGTTTTTGTAAGCGTCGTATAGCATCATCCCACTCATCGGGATAGGCTTCACTGATATTACCTAAATTTTTAGCATCGGCATTTTTGATGATACAGCCGCCTAGTAAAATTTGTTCTTCGGAAAACCAAACCACTACATTGTCTGCAGTGTGTCCTTTTCCGGGATAAAAAATGTTAAATGACTTGCCTCCAATGGTAAAAGTTGTATCATTGTTAAAGGTGAATTCTGCTTGCGGCTTACCTTCTTTTTTCAAAATAGAATCTGTAGCTTTGGAGGTGTAAGTCTTAGCACCAATTTGCTTAAAAAAATCTATTCCTCCAGCGCGATCTTGATGCCAATGTGTGGCTATATCTGCTATAATAGGCAAGTGGTGTCGCTTGTAAAGTTCATCTTTAAAAGCTTCGTTTACAATTGGCTCCCAAGGGCAATCAAAAACCACTATTCCTTTTGAAGTAACCATATACATGGCATTAGCAGCGTATTTTACACCCTCAAAAACACCATAGGTGGTATAAACGTACAAATCGTCACTAACTTGTTCTATTTTTAAATCGTTAGCAGGTTGAGTGCAGCTAGTGAGGCTACTAAAAGCGATAAGGCCAATTAGCCCCAGGTGTTTGATTAAGCGAATGAACATAATGAAGTGATGAATTGAGACACAATAGATTGAATGATAAAGCTAATAAAAAAAAAGGATTTGTATTGTTTTGTGTAGAAAAATAAATTAAAATCAGATTGATTCCTATTTAACAAAAACTTGTCTGTAGAAAAAAGTCCAAAGAACTTACTTTGTTTGTGGAAAACTCAAATTTGATGACCTACTATATTCGCTATAGCTCCAAAAATTTTATGCCAAAAACGCCTTTAAGGTAACAGTAATTACAGTGATGTGTCTTTACTGACGATTAAAGAAATTAAAAGAGATGATTATGGCGAGTGTGACCATCCATCCTGATAGGAGTAGGGCTATAAAAAACGTAAAAGAAAATAAGGAACAGGTGTACAGAACGAGTAAAATGATGCTATAAATCACTTCAAAAAATAGAACTATTTTACCTTTTTTACTCATAATCAGCGCGGGTTTATACCTATAAAGGTATCAATTTTAAAATGATATTCTTTCTTTTTAGTGTTAAAATGTATTTTTTTTAGTTGTAATAAAAATTATTTTTATAGATGTATTTTATTGAAAATCAGAAAAGTAGTATTTGTGTAAATAATCAGAACTTGTTTTTTTAGTAAAAATATAAACGGAAGCTGTTGCTGTTTAAAAATATATTATACATTTGCATTAACCTACTAAGACGATAGGATAAATAGAAATATATGTTTATTGAACAAATACTAAACCAGTTTAAACGCGATAAAGGCAAGTCTAAATCAGAACAACACAAACGCAGTTTTGTAAAGGCTCTGTCGTGGCGTGCTGTAGGAACACTGGATACCATCATGATTTCGTGGATAATTTCGGGAAAGTTGACCATAGCTTTTTCGATAGGTTTGTTTGAATTGTTTACCAAAACATTCCTATACTATTTTCATGAACGCATTTGGACGAGTATAAAATGGGGAAAATAAAACGCACTATGACGCTAGAAGAAATGAATGCTCTGTGTGAGCAAAAACAACCAGAAGAGGTGGTAGCTTGGGCTTTACAACAAGCTGAACGCCCTGTATTAACAACTAACTTTAGACCTTATGAAAGTGCCATTATTCATCTTGTGACACAGGTAAAACCCGATATAAAAGTCGTTTGGTGCGATACCGGATATAATACCCCTGAAACCTATCGCTTTGCTAAAAAAATGATTGAGGAGTTACACTTAAACATACATACTTACGTGCCTCAGCAAACGGTAGGTTATCGCAATGTGACTTTGGGAATCCCTGAAGTAGGTACACCTGAGCACAAGATGTTTAGTGAGCAAGTGAAGTTAGAACCTTTTAAACGCGCCATGCAATTACACAGCCCAGATGTGTGGTTTACAAATTTGCGAGAAGGACAAACAGCACTTCGCGATAGCTTAAGTATTGTTTCAAAAAGTAAAGATGGCATCTTAAAAATTAGTCCGTTTTATCATTATTCAGATGCTGATTTAGATGATTATTTAGAACGTAACCAGTTGCCTAATGAACATCGCTATTACGACCCTACAAAAGCTTTGGCTCACCGTGAATGTGGTATTCACCTCTAATACTGTATGGATAAATTATACAGTGCAATTTTGACAGTAACCTCATTGTGCTATTAATTTGTTGCCCACGGTATTATAGCTCTACAAGCTAATACAAATTAGACTAAAAAATTAATCATTAAGGGTATAAACTTATAATTATGAAAAACCTTATTGTAAACAATCCTTTAGAAGACGAAGCCATTTATATCATGCGCGAGGTGGCCGGGCAATTTGAAAAACCAGCAATTTTATTTTCTGGTGGTAAAGATTCAATTACGCTAGTACATTTGGCGCGCAAAGCCTTTTATCCCGGAAAAATTCCTTTTCCGTTACTACACGTTGATACCGGACACAATTTTCCAGAAACCATTGCTTTTCGCGATCAATTAGTAAAAGAATTAGGACTTGAACTCCACGTGCATTATGTACAAGACAATATCGATGCCGGTAAAGTGAAGGAAGAACAAGGTAAATATGCCAGTCGTAATCGCTTGCAAATTGACACGCTACTCGATGCCATTGAAGCTCACGGATTTGACGCTTGTATTGGTGGCGCTCGTCGCGATGAAGAAAAAGCACGCGCTAAGGAACGCATCTTTTCAGTGCGCGATGATTTTGGGGGTTGGGATGAAAAAAATCAACGTCCTGAAGTGTTTGATATGCTTAATGGCACCATTGATTTTGGTCAAAATGTACGCGTTTTTCCTTTGTCAAATTGGACAGAACTCGATGTGTGGAATTATATTAAACAAGAAGAAATAGATCTCCCTCCATTGTATTTTGCTCACAATCGCCAAGTTTTTGAACGCGATAATCTACTTTGGCCTGTAAATGATGAAATCGTTTATCGCGAAGAAGATGAAACTATTGTTGAACGCAAAGTGCGATTTAGAACCTTAGGTGATATGAGCTGTACCGCGGCTATAGAATCTGATGCAGATACGCTTGATGGTGTTGTTGCTGAAATCACAGCATCAACTTTGTCTGAACGCGGTGCGCGTATTGATGATAAACGCGCTGAGGCCGCCATGGAACAACGCAAACGATTAGGGTACTTTTAATTAAAGAAAACACGATGATTACAACTAAAAATAAAGTTTTAAAACTGAGCACTTGTGGGAGTGTTGACGATGGGAAATCAACCTTAATCGGTCGACTTTTATACGATACTAACTCACTAAAAGCGGATAAACTGGAAGCTATTGAGCGCAATAGTCGCCAACGCGGTTATGATTACCTCGATTTTTCATTAGCTACTGATGGCCTTGTGGCCGAACGTGAGCAAGGTATCACCATTGATGTAGCGCACATTTATTTTTCTACACCACAGCGCTCTTATATTATTGCCGACACCCCGGGACATGTTGAATATACCCGTAACATGGTTACTGGAACCTCAACCTCTCAGGTGGCTATCATTTTGATCGATGCGCGTCACGGAGTAGTTGAGCAAACGCGTCGTCATTTTTACATCAATCAATTGTTGCGCACCCAGCATGTGATTGTAGCTGTTAATAAAATGGATTTGGTCAATTATAGTCAAGAACAATTTACAACTATAGTTGATGATTTTAAGGCGCTGATAGAAGGCTCTGATTTCCCTGAGCAAACAGTAGATTTTATTCCGGTAAGTGCTTTGTTTGGCGACAATGTTGTAGAACAATCAAAAGCGATGTCGTGGTATAAAGGCGCTAGTTTACTCGATTATTTGGAAACAGTCGAAAATGACTTTATAGAAGATAATGCTGCTGCACGTTTTCAGGTACAAACAGTAATTCGCCCTAAAACTGAAGCCTACCACGATTATCGTGGGTATGCCGGAAAATTGAAAGGCGGCAATTTACGCGTTGGTGACCAAGTAGTAGTGCTGCCTTCAGGAACACATTCAAAGGTAAAACAACTTTCGTTTTTTGATACCGATTATCAAGAAGCCAGTGCCGGAAGCTCAATTACCTTGACCCTTGAAGATGATATTCAAGTGTCACGAGGCGATATTATTGTGAAAGCTGATGAACTGCCAGAAGAAACCAAGCAAATTAAAGCTAAAATCTGTTGGATGGATAAACGTCCATTGGAGGCCGCTAAGTTTTATCAGTTGCAACACGGCATTAAACGTGTCAAAACAAAAGTTAAGGCGATTAACGCCCAAATAAGTATCAATAATCTCGGACAGCATCAACCAGCCGAGACTTTGAAAATGAATGATTTGGGCGAAGTCGTTTTACAAACTTCTCAACCTTTGTTTGTCGATACTTTTACGCGTCACAAAGCAAATGGTAGTTTTATTTTAATCGATCCGCAAACGCATATGACTGCGGGAGTGGGAGTGATTAGTTAAGTCAAATCTTAAGTGATTTGTTTGTTGTCAATTGACGAACTAGTTGTTGACAATTGTGTGTTTGAGAAAGCCCTTCCTTTTATTAGTGAAGGGCTTTACCTTTTGTATAAATTTTTGAACTCTAAGTTGCAGGTAAGGTAGAAGTAATGTTTTAAAGTTTGCGATAAGAAACTATTTCCTCAGAAAAATAGAATTTTCACGAAGCAGGAGTTTACAATTTTCTGATGGTCAAAATTTGTTCGGCGCGACCAAAAGGACCTTTCTCATCGTGCAAAACAGCGCTGGTGAGTCCAATACCATTAATTCCATATTGTTGTTGGCTGTCTATGCCTAAGTATTTTCCTTGAGGCATTCGGTAGAGGTGAATTTGTAAATCGAGATTAGGAAAGCTGTGAGTAAAGGCTCCCTTTTGACGTACCGCAGTACCATTCATGGTGTCAACCATTCCCATTAATTTGACAAAGCTACTCGTGTTTTCTCCCTCTATCATTTCTAAGTCATTGCTCAGCCATATCTGCGATTTTCCTGGACGGTGTGAACTGATTTTAAGAAAAGCTGATATGGATTTAATATAGCCACCTGGCCAAACTGACATTCCATCCCAAATAGGTAAGCTTTCAAAATGAGGCATAGCTTGATCTTCTAAACCACTGACCTCTGTAGTGTCGCTGGTCAACATGCGCCAAGCTCTAGCAATGATGCAAACTCTGCCTTTGACCTCAAATTTAGCCTCGATGAGCTCGATGGTTTTTCCGGGACGAATACATTGTGTGGTAATACTGAAATCATCGCGATAAATCATGCCGTAAATATCTAAGCTAATCCGTCCGTATTGCATGTTTTTACGCGGTTGGAATAACTCTAGTTCACGTGCAATCACCCCTGTAGCCGGTGCCATGTGTTGCTCGTGTTCATTCCATGCGCCTTGTGTGTGTATGCTCGGGCGATAATGTGCAATTTGAATTCCATTTTCCGTAGAAGTTCTATTGAGTAAGTTGTAATAAGCGGCCATTGTTTTTTGAGTCGAATGTAAGGCTTATTGCAAAAAGTAGCAATGGAGAGTAGAACTATGATAGTGTTAATTTTTACTAATAAATAATAAAAGTTAATAAAGATGGTATTTTATTTAAAATATGTATTATTGATGATTATTGTAGTGTTATATGATAAAAATTATAGATAATACACATATTAAATTTAGTTGAGATGCGTAAATGTTATTGTTTTGTATGGGTTTTGTTTAAACAGATATGTATTTTTGCGAAAAATTAAACTAAAATTTATGAAACAAAATAACAATTCTTTTATTTTAAAAAGGCAGAAAGCATTTCGAAAATCACTCGTGATAGCTGCCTGTTTAGGACTGTCTTTTACCACAGCTCAGGCGCAAGAAGAGTATGCGCCATTAGAGATTTCATCGGGGTTTAATCAAGATGTGATTGCTGAAAATAGTCCGGCACTTGATTATACAACAGCTTCTATTGATGGCACAAGCGCAACGACAAATTATGCGTTTATGTCTTTAGACTTTCCGGGGGCAACGGTAGGTTTACCATCTGGTGGCGTTATTAATTCGGAAGCTACGGAGGATTTGCAATTAAAATTAGCTGATTACTCCGCAAACAATGTTTTGAAATTAGTAAATACCGATGATACAGGCGCATTAGAATTAGCAACGCCACAATCTACTCAAAAGCTTTATGTTTTTGGAACTTCAGGAAGTGGAGATTCTTATTTTACAGGAACTATTTATTTTACAGATAATACCACTCAGGCTATAGTAGCACATCTATTCCCTGATTGGTATCAAAGCTCTCCTGCTGTAGGAGTGACCACGTCAGGAATTGGTCGTGTTTCAAGAGCCGATGATGGGGTAGATAATAACACGACAAACCCTAAGATTTTTCAATTTAGTGTAGATATTGATGAAGCTAATCAGGGAAAAGCTATTGAAAAAGTAGAGTTTACTAAAACTGCAGATGGTACAGGTATCTTGAATATTTTTGGAATTTCGGCTGTGATTACTCCCGATTGTCCTAAACCTTATGACTTGGCAGCAAGTAGTATCACGTCAGAAACAGCTGATATTTCTTGGGTTTCATCAGGAGCTGAAACAGAATGGACCGTGATTTATGGGGAGTCAGGTTTTTCACCAGCAGCTGGAGAAGGAACTGTAATAGCTGATTTGACAACTGTAGAAACTACACTTTCCGGATTGGAGCAAAATACGTCTTATGATGTGTATGTAAAGGCAAATTGCTCAGATACAGAAACGAGTAATTTGGAAGGACCACTGACATTTACAACAGCCTGTGGCGCAACGACCATTCCCTTTTTACAAGATTTTGAAGCAATAGCTCCGCCGGCATTGCCTAATTGTGCTTCTTTAGAAACCATTAATGGAGGAGATTGGAAGACGGCTTCAAATAGTTATTCTCTTCCAGATGACTTTGAAGGTAATGTGTTAGAACATTCTTATAGTGGAGCTGGTCAAGGCTCTGTTGATGCATGGTATTTTACACAAGGAATTACCTTAGAAGCCGGGCTAAATTACCAAATTACATTTAAGTATGGCAACAACTCAAGTACCTATATTGAGCAGTTAAAAGTGGCTTATGGTACATCAGCAGCTGCTGCAGATATGACCAATCAAATTGTAGATTTAACAACGATATCAGGAGCTCAAGCTAACGATGCAGAATATAACTTTACTGTTTCTGCTGATGGCGTGTATTATTTTGGCTTCCAATCTCATTCTGATGAAAATCAGTACTACTTGTATGTGGATGATATTTCAGTTCATTTAGCGCCAACCTGTTTAAATCCAACGGCTGTAACTGTGAGCAATATTGCTGAGACGACTGCAGATTTATCATGGACAGCCGGAGAAGCAGAAACCCAATGGGAAGTTGTTTATGGAGAAGCAGGATTTGATATGACTACAACAGGAGACACGCTAAGTGTACAAACCACTCCTGAGCTAAGCTTGACGGGATTGACACAAAATACAAGCTATGACGTGTATGTAAGAGCAATTTGTTCAGAAACCGATCAAAGTACTTGGGAGGGACCATTGACCTTCACTACAGCTTGTGGTATAGCGAATATTCCTTTCTCTCTAGATTTTGAAAATGTAGAAACTCCTAATTTGCCAGCCTGTTCAAGTTTGGAAACTATTAGTGGGAATGACTGGAAAACTACAGGGGGTGTATCAGGATTTGACAGTAACGTACTCAATTATTCTTATAATTCTACCCAGGACGCAGATACCTGGTTCTTTACGCAAGGCATTAATTTAGAAGCAGGAGTAACCTATCGAATAAGTTATAAATACGGTAATTCTGGAAATTATGCTGAGCAGTTGAAAGTGGCATTTGGATCTGAAGCTGCTTCTACAGCTATGACAAACGATTTGAGTGATCACACTAATATTTTATCTACTTCAACTAATTTAGTTTACTTTTCAGTTGATACTGATGGTGTATATTACTTCGGATTTCAAGCGCATTCAGATGCAAATGAAAATCAATTATACGTCGATGATATCTTAATTGAAGTGGCGCCTACTTGTATCACTCCAGAAGGACTTCAAGTGAGCAATATGACCACTGATCAAGCTGAAGTGACTTGGACATCTAATGGCGATGAAACTTCTTGGGAACTTATATATGGCGAAACAGGTTTTGATCCTGCAACTGCTGGAGAGACTGTAGTGGTTAATGATACGCCTGAAACAACACTGACAGGGTTAAATTCAGGAATGAGTTACGATATTTATGTGCGTGCTGTTTGTAGTGATACCGATCAAAGTGCATGGTCTGATCCGACTAGTTTTGCTACACTTTGTGAGGCGACAAGCTTACCGTTTACACAAGATTTTAACAGTACAGCTAATGAGGAAGTTCCGACTTGTGCCACTTTAGTTAATGCCGGTAATGGAAATAACTGGACAGTTTATGATCCAACAACAGGCTGGGTAACAGCTGATGGGTTTGATGGGAATGTGTTGAGTTATGAATACAATTTAAACGAAGCTGCTAATGCATGGTATTTTACACAGGGTGTTGAGTTAGAAGCAGGTGTAAATTATAAAATTAGCTATAAATACGGTAATGGAAGTACTAGTGAAGCTGTAGAAAAACTCAAAGTTGCTTTTGGTGATGCTCCAACTGTTGAAAATATGACGACTACATTAGCAGATCATCCTGAAATCAGTGGGGTTTCAGCAGAATCTAATGCTATTATCTTTACTGTTGAGACTGCCGGAGTGTATTACTTTGGGTTTAATGCCTACTCTGATGCTAATAAATATTATTTGTTTATTGATGATATTACCGTTGAGGTAGGACCTACCTGCCCGCAACCTTCAGATATTGCTCTAAATTATATTACAGATCAATCGGTAACGGTTTCTTGGCAATCTTTAGATGATGCTACCTCTTGGGTTGTGAAGTACGGCGAAGCCGGATTTGATCCTGCAACAGCTGGAACCACTATCGAAGTATCTGAAGCTATGACAACAGAAATTACAGGATTGTCAAGTGAAACAACTTATGATGTTTATGTACAATCTTTGTGTGGTGCAGAGGATCAAAGTGAGTGGGCAGGGCCAGTTTCATTTACAACCTTAGTTACTCCGCCAGCCAATACTTATCTGTGTGATGCTATTGAATTGGCAGCTAATGCAGCTTGTGCTAATGGCCCTTATACAAATGTTCACGCCTTTGAAGAACCTAATGAGCCAAGTGGATCTTGCTTAAATGATTTCCACGGCACCAATAGTGTGTGGTTCTATTTTGTGGCTACAGCTAATACGGCTATTATAACTACTGATTTTGCATCGACTGATTTTAATACTGAAATTAGCGTGTTTGCTGCGCCTACAGATTGTGCTGATTTGACCACTCTGGGTGAGGAGATAGGTTGTGCCTCTGCCGGAAGTGATGCGGAACTTTCTGGTTTAGTGATTGGTGAAACCTATTATGTAAAAATAACAGGGTTTAACAATGCTGAAGGTAATTTCTGTATCGAGGTACAAATGGAATTAGGCGTAGAAAAACAAATGTTTGATGCCTTTACTTATTACCCTAATCCGGTTGAAGGTCAATTGAACCTTAAAGCGGCTAAGCAAATTGAATCTGTAGTGATTTATGACTTGTTAGGACATCAAGTAAAAACCTTTGCGCCTAATCATTTGAATGCTCAATTGCAGTTAGATGATTTGCAAGCTGGTATGTATTTAATGAAAGTTAGCATAGACGGACAGTCTAAAACCTTTAGAGTCGTGAAGAAATAAAGGACTGCTTTTTTAAATTTAATTATCCCCGCTTTAATAACTTATTAGAGTGGGGATTTTTTATGACTTGAATCTGAACTGAAATTTTAATTCAGTCTGAAATTTGAAAGACCGTCCAAACTGCTCGATGATCAGATGGCCATTCGCGTTGCGGAATAGCAATTAAATCTTTACTGAGATCATCCACTCTGTCA
This sequence comes from uncultured Flavobacteriaceae bacterium, assembly GCA_964451785.1. Taxonomy (GTDB): domain Bacteria; phylum Bacteroidota; class Bacteroidia; order Flavobacteriales; family Flavobacteriaceae; genus JAJYSO01. The sequence continues at coordinate 29,303 of CAYVJG010000023.1, read as the reverse complement.
TGTTTGTTGATATAGATTTTTTGAGGTCCTATCACGGCGCTTTTGATGGGCTTTAGCTTTTTGCTGTCAAAATAATAAATGAAATCGATGCGATCGCGTTCATCAGTATCAATCCACGGATGGTTAACAACCCAGGTGAACCCCGGATGTTGCTTCACATTTGGATAAATCACTCTATAACTATCTTTAAAACCGGTTTTGTAAAGCAACTTAGAACAGGTCCACGGAATAACAGCGCCGTTGTGCTCCCACATGTGTTGCGTTTCCTCTGTCCAATCTAAAAAAGAGGGCTCGTTAAAATCACCTGCTACAATCACTTGAAATCCCTTGTGTAAATCTTCTTGTGCTGCAGCTAAAAATGCCTTTGTTTGCTCGTCGCGTTTAGAGCGATTATTCACCTTAAGTACTTTGTCAGCATCCCTGATAGGACCCTGTTCTAATTTCTGATAAGTGGTCACATTGTATCCTCTAGGTAAATATTCTGCATATTGGGTGTAATCAATGTGTAAGGAATAAAAAGCAACAGGAAGTCCATTGATATTGACTACGGCTTTGATAAAATCGTCTTGATAATTTTTAAACTCCGCGATGGGGTAGCGGCTCAAAATACCCACATTATAACTCGAATCAGTGTAATAGTGCAATCCCTTTTGTTGCAAATCCCGCTGGATTTTCGCCATAAAATCCACTTTGTGGTAATTTCTAACTTCACTTAAGGCTATTAATTCGGGTTTAAAGCGCTCTATGACGGCTAGAATTTCAGTATAACCATCAGGCATCATAGTGCCTTCTTGCCATACATTAAATTGCAAAACGCTAAACAAAGTTGAATCGTTTAACTCCGTATTAATGGGTGGTAATGCTTTTGCACAAGCGGGAAGAAAAAGCGAGAAGATACCGCAGCAAAGCAAAAAAAAGCGTGTTTTTAAATGATAAGCTAGTGCTAATTTAGACATAAGAAAAAAGTGATACGTTTTAGGTAATGAGTATTTTCATTTAATACCGTATGGATAAATTATATAGTCCAATTTCGACAGCAGTCTCATTGTACTATTAATTTGTTACCCACCGCATTATACCTACAAATAAAATTATAAATCGGGCTAAAAAATAATATAATTGGCATAAAATGGGTCTTAAGAACCATTGTAATTAACGTAAAAAATCTGAATCTAAAGAAACGAGTGAATAGAATTTATAAAAAAACGCCTCTAAATTGAGTTTTTAGAGGCGGTTATAAATAAATCATTTTATAATTTATTCATCTGAAGAAGAGTCTTCTTCAGTTTCAGGTTTACTGATTTTCCACAAAATAAACATGATAATGCTAAAGGTAATATAAAACAGGCCACTCCATAAATTGGTAGCTTCAGTTTTAGAAGAATCGGTGTGCATTAGCAGTGAAGCAATGACTAAAATAACGCCAGTAACTCCAAAAAACAAGGCGATGATAAAGCGAAGATCGAGGATATTTTTCATAAAGTTATAGGGTTTAAATTAGAAATAAATGATGTTGAGAGCTGTAGCGATAATCAGAATAAAAAGACCTATGTATACAGGACGTTTATACCATGCTAAATCTTTGTTTTTAGGTTTAGGCGTTAAGCTATACACTAAGCCGACCAATTTGCTTTCCGGGTGTGGTTTGGTAAACAAACTCACCACTAAAGTAATAATTAAACAAGAGCCAAAAGCGATTAAAGCTACCATAAAGCTTTGTGCCATACCTGAACTAAATTCATGTAGGTTAGCAATAGAACCTCCATTGCCTTCAGCAGTAGTTAAGCAGTAGGTGAGTGCTGCAGATGCAGTTCCTCCAACAAGACCGTAAAAAGCGCCATCAGCTGTGGTGCGTTTCCAGAACATACCTAAGGCAAACGTAGCAAATAACGGAGCATTAACAAATCCAAAGACCAACTGAAGGAAGTCCATAATGTTATTAAAATCACGTGCCATATAAGCCGTAGCCACAGAGGCTGCAATTCCAAAAACAGTAGCATAACGCCCGACGTTTAAATAGTGCTTATCACTTTTGTTTGGTGCAATGTAAGATTCGTATATATCGTAAGTCCACACCGTGTTAAATGCTGTAACATTACCAGCCATACCCGACATAAATGAGGCAAATAAGGCCGTTAAACCTACCCCTAAAATACCACTGGGGTAAAACTCAGCTAACAATGACGGCAAAACCATGTTGTAGTTAGTTTCACCATTTTGTAAAGGAATGCTATAACCAGAGTGACTAGCAACCATAACCGCAGCAATAAGTCCTGGAACAATCACGATAAACGGTAAAATGATTTTAGGGAAAGCAGCAATGAGTGGCGTATTTTGAGCAGAACGCATATTGCGTGTAGCCATAGCGCGTTGAACCACCAAGAAATCTGTACACCAATAGCCAAAAGACAATACAAATCCAAGTCCTAATGCAGCTTGCCACCAGTTGACACCCATAGGGTTATCAGCAGCATCGCCCATATATTTCCAAGCGTGTGTCATCGAGTCAGGCAAGTTGTTGACAATACCTTCCCAGCCACCAACGTGGTCTAAACCTAAATAAACTAGTGGGGCAATACCTAAAACGATGAGAAAAAACTGAAGTACCTCATTGTATATGGCACTAGTCAACCCGCCTAAAAACGTATAAGCTAATACAACTACAGAGGCCAGTATAATTGAAAACCCAAAACTCCAACCTAAGATTACTTCAAAGAGAATTGCTAAGGCATAAAGCGAAATTCCCGAAGAGAAAATAGTCATGGCAGCAAAGGTGATGGCGTTGAATCCACGTGTTTTTTCATCAAAACGCTTTGCGAGATATTCAGGCACTGAGCGCACTTTGCTACCGTAATAAAAGGGCATCATAAAAATTCCTAAAAATACCATTGCAGGAATAGCTCCAAGCCAGTAAAAATGACTAGTCATAATACCGTATTTAGCTCCTGATGCAGCCATACCGAGCACTTCTTGCGCACCGAGATTGGCAGAAATAAAGGCTAAACTTGTAATCCATAATGGAATAGAACGACCGCTGAGCAAGAAGTCACTACTCGACTTAACTTTTCTTTTAATTATGAAACCTATTCCTAAAACAAAGACGAAATAAATCCCAATAATGAGGTAATCAACAAAACTTAAAGACATATATAATTAGGAGTTTTTATAATGGCGTTAAAAATAATTTTTTTTACTTGAAAACGAAAGTTTTTAACCTTTTTCGGAAGAATTTGAAAGATACATATCGTTTTGTATGTTTAGAGGTGAAAAATTTATTTTATTTAGATAGTCCTCAATTATGTATCTTGCTATTAGTTAAAAAAATTATTATTTTTATGAAATATATTGGGTTTATTAAAAATTATCAGGTCTATTAGTGGCTTAGCAAAACTAAAAAAATAATGCAGATTGCTAAAAATATGGCTCACCTGACTTAATTTTATGTATTTTTGAGTTGTGGCAACCTTTTTGCTTTATGAAAACTAAACCTGATGTTATGAAATATTTTATAGGCTTACTTTTTGTTCTGTTTTCTACTGTCGCTTTTGCGCAGTTAGATGGTCCTGAATCTAATAAGGAAGGAAAACATATTGGCAGAGAAACCAACAGTTTTGGTAATAGCTCTATGGGAGGCGCTAAGTATATTGGCCGAGGCATGTTTTCAAATAATACAGATACTAAAAACTTTTTATTTCAGCCTAAAGAAATTTCGTTGGATGTTTCAAAAAATGAAAAAATCAATATTTCTCAAGAAAATGAATACATGACTAAAACAATGAAGTTTCAGCCTGATTATGTGAAACAAAATGAAGGTAAAATGAATGAAGCTTTTACAAAACCTCAGGATTTTGGAAGTTTTTCAACCGATGCAGAATATTTGATTATCAGCTGGCGCGACGCACAAGCTGTAGATGGGGACCGTGTAGATATTTTGGTTAACGGTGAGGTAATCGCTCACAATGTAACGCTCTTATCTAGCTATCACAGTATTAAAATTAAACTGAAAAAAGGCTTTACAAAAGTAGAATTTGTCGCTTTAAACCAAGGTCAATCCGGACCGAATACGGCCGATTTTAGAATTGATACCGAAAAAGGAAATATGACTCATGACCAGTGGAATTTGGCCACTGGAGTGAAAGCTCATTTGTTGGTTATTAAAAACTAATTTCTTTTGCAAACAAACAAACATAAAAAATGCGCCAGTTGAAATTTCTTCTGGCGCATTTTTATGTGCTTGATGTTGTTCGGTGTTTAGGCTGAAACAACTTTGTCCGCTTCAATAAATTTTTCAACGGTTCCTAAGTAACGTTCAGCATCAAGTGCCGCCATACAACCGCTACCTGCAGCAGTGATAGCTTGACGATACTCTTTGTCTTGAACGTCTCCACAAGCAAATACACCTGGGAGGTTTGTTTTTGAACTTTTTCCTTTAGTAATCAAATAACCCGTATCATCCATTTTTAATTGATCTTTAAACACATCGGTGTTAGGTTTGTGACCAATAGCTAAAAATAAACCGGTCACTTTGATCTCTTCGGTTTCTTTAGTTTTATTGTGAATGAGTTTGAGTCCATCAACCACTTGATCACCTATGACTTCTTCAATTTCGGTGTTATAACGCACTTCAATATTTTCTGTATTATTTACGCGGTGCTGCATGGCTTTTGAAGCACGCATTTCATCGCGACGCACTAACATGGTGACTTTGTTACAAATGTTAGCGAGGTAAGTTGCTTCTTCACAGGCTGTATCACCGCCGCCAACTATAGCAACATCTTGTTTTCTGTAAAAGAAACCATCACAGACAGCACAGGCAGAAACACCACCGCCGCGTAAGCGTTGTTCACTTGGCAGTCCTAAATATCTAGCAGTAGCTCCGGTAGCAATGATTACAGATTGTGCTTCGATCCATTCTTTATCATCAATGCAAGCGCGGTGAATGCCGCCGTGTTGCGTGTGTAGCTCAACTTTTGTAATCATGCCAATATTAACTTCAGTACCAAAGCGCTCAGCTTGTTTTTGTAAGTCAATCATCATCTGAGGGCCGTCAATTCCTGCAGGATACCCCGGAAAATTGTCAACTTCAGTAGTGGTGGTTAACTGACCTCCTGGTTCCATACCGGTGTATAGTACAGGTTCCATATCGGCACGAGCTGCATAAATAGCTGCTGTATAACCCGCTGGTCCTGAGCCAATAATTAAACATTTTACGCGTTTTGTTGCTTGTTCTGCCATCCTATGTGGTGTTTATGTTGTGTAGAAACAAAATTAAATAGATTCGGAGTATTTAAAAATGTTTCTTATCAATTTTTGTTATACTATTAGTGTGTTAAGCGATACTTACGCTTCTAGTCGCGCGTCAATTTTTTGTATTTGATACGTTTAGGAATCAAATCCCCGCCTAAGCGTTTCTTTTTATTTTCTTCGTATTCAGAGAAGCTACCTTCAAAGAAATACACTTGCGAATCGCCTTCAAAAGCTAAAATGTGTGTACAAATACGGTCTAAGAACCAGCGGTCGTGAGAGATAATCACTGCACAGCCTGCAAAGTTTTCAAGACCTTCCTCAAGGGCGCGAAGGGTGTTGACATCTAAGTCGTTGGTCGGCTCATCGAGCAGGAGTACATTGCCTTCTTCTTTGAGTGTCATAGCGAGGTGCAAACGATTGCGTTGCCCCCCAGAAAGGGTGTTTACTTTTTTGTTTTGTTCGCTGCCGGCAAAGTTAAATCGGCTGAGGTAAGCGCGAGAGTTGACTTCGCGTCCTCCCATCATGATTAATTCTTGACCATCGCTAAAATTCTCCCAAATGGTTTTTTCAGGATCGATGTTGGTATGACTTTGATCAACGTAAGCCAATTTAGCGGTTTCTCCTACGCTAAAAGTACCGTTGTCTGGTTGCTCTTCGCCCATAATCATTTTGAAAATGGTGGTTTTACCAGCGCCATTTGGCCCGATAATTCCAACAATACCAGCTTGAGGTAAGTTGAAGTTGAGGTCTTCGTAAAGCAACTTGTCATCAAAAGCTTTACTGACATTTTTGGCTTCGATTACGTTTTTACCTAAGCGCGGTCCATTAGGGATGTAGATTTCGAGTTTGTTGTCAAGTTGTTTTTGATCTTGACTCATCAACTTGTCATAATTCTTTAAACGCGCTTTTTGTTTAGCATGACGTCCTTTTGGGTTCATACGCGCCCATTCCAACTCGCGTTCTAGGGTTTTTTGACGTTTGCTGGCTTGTTTTTGTTCGAGCTCTAAACGTTTAGATTTTTGTTCTAACCAAGAAGAGTAGTTGCCTTCCCATGGAATACCTTCACCGCGATCTAATTCTAAAATCCATCCCGCTACATTATCTAGGAAATAACGGTCGTGTGTTACGGCAATAACGGTACCTTTATAATTGTGTAAGTGATGTTCTAACCAGTGTACAGATTCAGCATCGAGGTGGTTGGTAGGCTCGTCGAGCAATAAAATATCAGGTTCTTGAAGCAATAAGCGGCACAGCGCTACACGACGGCGTTCACCTCCAGAGAGTACACCGATTTTTTTATTGCCATCAGGGGTGCGTAAAGCATCCATAGCGAGCTCGAGTTTGCTGTCAATTTCCCAAGCATTAGTCGCGTCAATTTGATCTTGTAAAACGGCTTGACGATCCATCAATTTTTGCATCTTGTCAGGGTTTTCATACACCTCTGGTAAGCCAAATTGATCGTTGATTTTGTTGTATTCATCTAAGATAGCCATCGTCTCGCCAACGCCTTCTTTAACGATGTCTAATACTGTTTTTTCATCGTCTAACTGTGGCTCTTGTTCAAGATAACCTATAGAATAATCAGATGAAAAAGCCACTTTACCGTCATAGTTTTTGTCAAGACCGGCAATAATGCGCAATAAAGTCGATTTACCAGAGCCGTTAAGTCCTAAAATACCAATTTTAGCGCCGTAGAAAAAACTGAGGTAAATGTTTTTAATGATAGGTTTGTTGACGCCTGGGTATGATTTGGAAACCCCAGACATCGAAAAAATAATTTTTTTATCGTCTGCCATAGTTAAAAAAGCTTATGGATTATTAGCAAATTAGATCGAATTTTAAAAGTTCAAATTTAAGAAATTTAAATCACATAGTTAGCCTTTGATTTGGAATGTAAGCATTAACAAACTTAAACTTGATTTAGGGCAATAATAACGCTAATAAAATGAATATGTATGGATGGTATGCGTAAGTTTTGTAAATTTAAATTTCTATAATAACTGCTTATGAAAACTAATTTTAAAGCTATGTTAGCTGGTGATGCTCCGGTGTTAATCGACTTTCATGCCACTTGGTGTGGTCCTTGTCAAACTATGGCACCGATTTTAGAAGAAGTGAAACGCGAATTTGGCGAGAATTTAAAAATATTAAAAGTTGATGTTGATAAAAATAAGTCGCTTGCAATGCGATTTATGGTACGTTCAGTACCCACATTGATTTTGTTTAAAAACGGTGAACAGGTGTGGCGCCAAGCGGGATTACTAACAAAACGAGAACTCAGTGAACGGATTAAATCTTGAAAATAAAGTGTTTGAAGAACTTAAGATTATAGACCTGTCAACGGTCTTAGCTGGACCTTCTGTGGGGAGTTTCTTTGCAGAATTAGGGGCGGATGTTTTAAAAATAGAACATCCTGACCACCCTGATGTCACGCGCTCGTGGAAATTGCCTTCTGAAGATAAAACAAGTGCAATTTCTGCCTATTTTTCGAGTGTTAATTACAGAAAAAGCTATGCTCAGCTAGATTTGAAACAAGCAGATCAACGCGCTGTATTGCTCGAAAAAGTAGCAATCGCCGATATCGTTTTGATGAATTTTAAGCCAGGTGATCAAGATAAATTGGGCGTTACAGACCAGTTTTTGCGCACCGTAAATCCGCAATTGATTATCGGGAAAATCAACGGATTTGGTGAAGGGAATGACCGAGCGGCTTATGATTTGATATTACAGGCTGAAACGGGAATTATGTCTATGAATGGAACCCCGCAAAGTGGGCCTGTCAAGATGCCCATAGCCTTGATTGATGTTTTGGCAGCGCATCATTTGCGTGAAGGAATTTTAATCGAGTTGATTCAGCGGTTAAAACAAACAGATTATTCTGGCAAAACGGTGTCAGTGGCACTTTATGATGCGGCGGTGAGCTCTTTAGTTAATCAAGCTTCTAATTATTTGATGACGGGGCATATTCCGCAGCGCATAGGTTCATTGCATCCTAATATTGCTCCTTATGGCGAATTGTTTATCACGAAAGATAAACGTCAAGTTACATTTGCTATTGGTAGCGATCGCCATTTTGCACGCTTGTGTCAGTTTTTAGGAAAATCGGAATGGGCTAATCGCACTGAATTTGCAACTGTACAAAATAGAGTGATTCATCGTGAACAGTTGTACGCTTTACTTTTTCCGTTGGTAAAACATTATGATGCAGAAGATTTATTGGCGCACATGCGTAAACTAAAAGTGCCTTGTGGTGAGATTAAAGATTTGAAGTCTGTGTTTCAAACGATTGCTGCTCAACGGTTAATTCGCTTAGAATATATTGATACTATAGAAACAAAACGCGTGACGGGAGTCGCTTTTAAAACAAGCTAAATGGAAAAAATAACCAACGCTATAGAACAGACTTTACTCAGCCCACAAACTACGCCTACTGATATTATTAAACTTTGTCAAGAAGCTAAACATTGCAAGTTTTATGCTGTATGTGTTAATGGTTGTTATGTGTCTTTGGTCAAGCGTGAGCTGAGAGAAACTTCTGTAAAGGTAGTCACTGTAATAGGATTTCCCTTGGGGGCACAAACGCTAAACACCAAGCTGGCCGAAGTTGAGGACGCCATCCAAAACGGCGCAGATGAATTAGATATGGTGATGAATATTGGCTGGTTTAAGGCCGAGCGTTATGAAGAGGTAGAAGCTGAAATTAAAGCAATAAAGCAAAAAATAGGCAATAAGGCGTTGAAAGTAATTGTAGAAACCTGTTTGTTGACTGACCTAGAACTAAAGAGAGCTTGCCGATTGGTAATGAGTGCAGGGGCTGATTTTATAAAAACTTCTACAGGATTTAATGGGGAAGGTGCTAAGTTGCCGCAAATTAGATTGATAAAAATGATGGTTGGCGATCGTCTTAAAATTAAAGCTTCGGGAGGAATCCGCAATCTTCAATTGGCTAAATTGTTTTTGGAAAACGGCGCTGATCGGATAGGGACATCAGCAGGAATTAACATCGCTAAAGAATCATCATTTCTCTAAAAAATAAAATCTAGACCGATAAATCTGACAGGTTTGAACATGCTCTAGGAGATAAACCTGTCAGATTTTTACGCGTAATACCGTATGGATAAATTAAATAGTCCAATTTCGACTTTGTCTCATTGTACTAGTAATTTATGGTCCACGGTATTATACCTACAAAAGACATTATAAATCGGGCTAAAAAATAATTCTAATAGGGATAAAATATCAACCTACTATATTTGACATAGAACCATAATTATAAAGCAGAAAAAAAAATTGGGCAAAAAGACTATTTTGCCCAGAATAAAAGCACTAAAGTTCTTACTTAGTTTGAACCTCGAGTTTTTTATTGGTTTTAGCTGGTTTTTTTTAAATCTTTTTTTTTGGTTGAGTGAACAAGCTACAATCAAGGTGGTAATGGACAAGATAAGCCAAAAAACATCTATAAAGAAAATGTCATAGTAGTGTAAGGCAAAGCTTTTCCAAAACCAATTTCCTGAAATTATTCCGTTTGCTAGAGGAATCATTAACCCAATAATAGAGCCGAGAACCAAGCAGTACTTATTCGTAAAATAGTCATCTCGTTTTATTGTAAATACGATGATTAATAGGAGCCAAGAATAAAAGAAAATATGGTAAATGTTAGCCATGCGTGACGCGTCAAACTCGACAACAAAACTTTTTACAGCCACAAAGGTAAAAGCTGTGGCGGGGTATAAACTCAAGCAAGCAGCTAGGAAGAGATGGCCCATCCAGGTATTAAATTTTCTTTTTTTCGGCTCGACAAATTTCTTATCGCGTGCTACGAGCCAAATCATAATGCCAGAGAGAATGACCACACAGGATAAAAGACCTAGTACAAAATAGACAATTTTGAGTCCTATGCCACCGAAGTCACCAAAATGGAGGCGATCCATTAAGCCAATAGCTGTATCGAAGTAGTTTGAATCAAAGGGATTTTTTTCTGAAATTATTTTGCCAGAAGCTGCGTGGAAAATTAATTTACCTTCACCTGTCAATGCTTTTGAATAAAGGGGATGACCTATAACGACTACATGCATATTAGCGTCGCTAAAGTTTTTAAACTTAACACTGCTAATGCGGAAGTTGTCCCAATGGGCTTTCGTTTTATCGACAAAGCTATTTAAATCAATTTTGGTTTTGAGTTTTTCGTGAGCCAAAGGAAACTCTTGACGTTCCGGACCGAGGTCTTGATACATTTTTTGTGTATCACCATTGTAGATAACCGTAGCCACAGGTGGCGCCGTAGCAATAGTCCCAAAAATGAGAAAGGCACCGGTGACTGCAAATATAAATTGGTAGGGAAGTCCTATGATTCCTAAAGCTGTATGGGCATCCGTCCACAGGGTTTTCAGTTTAGCGCGAGGGCGGAAGAGGTAAAAGTTAGAGACAATTTTTTTCCAATGCACGAGCACCCCAGTAATTATGGCAAATAAAAAGAAAAACGCTACTAAGCCGGCGAGGATATAGCCTGATCTACCAAAGAAATTTAATTGTGCAAAAAAGTGTAGGCGGTAAAAAAACTCGCCTATCGAATAATTTTCGGGGTAGCTAAAGGTTTGCAATGTCTGTGTATTCAAATAGACAAATTGGCGTCCTCCTTTAATGGAGGTATCTTTAGAGGCGCCCACGTTCACCCCAACTGTTCTTTCCTGGTAGTATTGGGTTATATCAATTTCACGGCCATAAAGAGAGGTGTTAGCTCCTAATGTATCGACCATTTTATTGAGGTCCATACTTTGGAACCTGACATCTTCAACAAGAGGTTCGTTGCGTTCCCAGGCTACAATTTCATCGCGGAAAAAGGAAAATGAACCTGTAAAAAAAATGATGTATAGCCCCACACTAATTATAATTCCACTAATGGTATGTGTGTGGAAAAGGATATTGTAAATACGTTTACTCATGGTTTTAAATTATAGGGCTATAGAGTTTTCCGAGGTATATGATAAGGCTAAAAAAGAGGCTTAAGCTTAAGTAAATGCCCCAAACTTTCCAGCCATTTTTAGCTAAGAAGGCTACTATGAGTAATCCGGCCCAGAGTATAAAACCAGCAAAGCGAAGCGTGAGTAAGACCGCTTTGTGGTCAATCCAAAAAGCAAGAGCCATAAAGAAGCTGGTGGTCAAAAGGTAGCCACCAACAAATCCAGCGGACAGTTTAGCAAAGCGTTGCCATGGCGATTTGGTTAAGTGTTTTTTATTTGCTGGCATTAGTTGACGAGTAATTCAATGACTAAAAAAAACATACACAAACCCGTTACGTGTTTGTAATTGACATAGCGTAACGGGGCGATAAGAACTACGGTGCTTCCAGCGGTCATCAGAATAACAAAAAAAGCAAAAATACCAGATCCAACTCCCCAATAGACAATACAGCCTATTAAGACAGCAAGGTTGAGTAAACAGCCTATTACTGTACTGTATTTGGGATTGTCTTGAGTTATTTTTTCAAGCCATATTGAGCGGTTTAGAACAGCTTTTTTTGACGTATTATACAGAAGAAAGAAACCTAAGAACGCGCTGAAGCACAATAAACTAATCATAATTGTGTATGGGCTAAAAATTAAAGTTCAAGTTTTTGAGTGGCGGCACGCCAAATTGCTTGATAATCTTCTTTTGTAGTTTTTCCTGCTTCATTTTTATGAAAAGTAGTAGCCTCTACAAAGTGCAAGCCTTTTTCAGATGAAGTAAAACTGATAATACCTTTAGCATCACTTTTGAGTGTTTTAGTTTTACCGGAAGGCAGAAAAAGAGTAGCAGCAATGCCGGCTTTAGGGTTTCCTTTAAAGAAGACTTTAAACTGCTTAGTTGAGTTGTTAAAGCTAGACGGTAATTGTACGAGAGTGAGATCGGGAGCTGAAGTTTCAACAGCGGCAGAAGGTGTAGAGTTTTCAACAACAACTTGTGCAAAGGCATTGAATTGATAGGCTGTTCCATCGGCTACATCGGCAGCGGTATGTTCTATTTCTAAGCGATAAACACCTTGAGATGTCGGCGTAAAATGCGCCGAAAGATGATCGTCTTTTGGAGCGGTTTTTAGTTGGCTACGCGTGCCATCAGGTTGTATAAGCCAGAGCTTAAATTGGGCGACATCAGAGTACCAATCAGCCACTTTTTCTTTGGTAAGGTCAGCAAATTCACAGTAGTAAACATCGACTTGATGTGTTTCACCAAGATTAGCTTTTGCCTTAGTGTCAATATACAAGGCATGAGCAAAGCTAAGGCCAATATTACCAAGGAGAAATAAGCTTAAGACCAGAATTGATTTTAGAAAATTCATAGTTTAGAGATTTATAAGTGTTTAAAGTGTTGTAAAATAGGATTTGTGTCAAATAGTTATTGTGCTGTGAGGTGACTAATAGCGGTGATTTCCCCACCGATAACCTCTAAGCCTTGCGTAGCTGTTGCGGAAGCTACATCAATACTATAAACATAGCTGCTTTTATCAGTAGTAATACCTAAATAAACAGTGTTTTTGTCTTTAGAGACATAATTGTTAGTTGAGATATTAGTAATCTTATTAGCCTCAGAAATTCCATCTACCCAAGTAAAACTTTGAGAAAAGACATCGACAATAGCTAATTTTTTAACTGTGGGATATTTTTCTTTTTCAGCTACTGAGTGCATCATCAAAACGAATTTTCCATTTCCAGCATAAATTTTATCAGTTAAGTAATATCCACCTGAAGCAGCTTCGATATCAAAAAAATAAGATTGATCAAAATTTAATTCACCACTATTGATACGGGTAATTGCAGAAGGTTTAGTGGAAGTAAAAACGTCATTGCTAGTTGCAATAGATGAAGAGAAAGCATATACATCACCATTTTCGACAACTTCTAATCCACTGGTAAAATAGCGTCCAATATAACTTGTACGATCATCTTCAATAACGGTTTGTAATTGCATATCAGGATAAGAATATACAGCTACCCATCCTTTATTTGGATAGTTGGTTCCCCATTTATCATTACAGCACATTTTTAAGCTCATATAGGGCGCAAAAATATAATCGCCAACTTGTGTTAACCAGTTAAAATAGGCTTGTTCACCATTGTTAGCTAGTTCAAAAACGTCTATTTGCCCTTGATCAGTAAAGGTTAAAGATTCGGTATCTAATTTATACCAAGAGGCCATTGGAGATCCATCGCGTGGCACTTGCATCATTAAAACGTCATCATCTACAGCGTTAAAAGCCACCATATTTTCAGATTGAAAGTCAGTTAATTTAACTAAATTGCCCTGATTGTTTAATTTGTAGGCTGTAACAGCTCCGGGGTTACCTTGTCCGTATAGTAAGCTGATAAAGGTATTGTTGCTAGTGACATAATACCTGTAGCTACCATCTTGTTCTATTCCGTTACCCATCAGGCTAACTTGGCCTTCAGAAAGCTTATCAACGCTTAAAAGATAATCGGCAACGCCTTCTAAAGCTGTAGGAGTTGCGGCAATAACAAATTGTTCGCCATCATTATCACTAGAAGGATTGGTCGGGTCGTTATCGTCACTACAACTGGTAAAAATGAGTGCGCAAACAGCTAAACACAAGACATAGAGATTGGATTTTTTCATAAGAATGTTTATTAAGGATTAGTATCTATTAAAAGGCATAATTGATTTTTGCAGAAAAACTTCTGCCGGGTTTTTGTAAACTAAAATTATCGTACAGTTTGTTGTCGGTGAGGTTTCTACAGGCTAGGGTGAGTTTGATATTATCTGTTTTTCCTAAGGTGTAGGTTAAACTCAAGTCGTGAGAAATCTGTGATTTGATGTCGTATTTTCTATTAGGATCGCCCATACTTGGCCAGTATAAATAGAAAGAATGCACATAGAGTATATGATAGTCAAACCGCAGGTGGTGTTTTTGGTTAAGTGGACTTACAAAAGCGTATGAAGCGTCTAAGTTGCCGTATAAATAGGGCATATTTGGCACTCTATCTCTGTACAAAATGTTTTCTGTAGTTTGACCACCGACAAACTTGGTGTTGTTGCGCAAGTTTTGATAGGTGAAATTGGTACCGATGGAAAAAGTGTTTTTATAGGAGTAGTTTGCCTCGCCAGAGACCCCGATATTAGTGACATTAAACAGGTTGTCCATCACCTGCATCACTTGGTTGTTATTTAATCGTGCTCGGATAAAATCTTTGGCATCGCGATAAAAAACATTAGCACTCAAATTGATTTGATGAAAGTTATTAAAGTTAGTCCAATAGCTTGTGCCTAGGTTATAATTGTAACTGGTTTCAGGGTCGAGTTCAATGTTTCCTTCTAAGGTGGTGAGATTACCAAATAATTCAGAGGCAGAAGGCAAGCGGTAACTTTTTTCATAAGAGGCTTTAATCTGGAAATTATCGGTAATAAAATAAGTTCCGGTGATGCCATAACCTAAGTTGTCAAATTTACTTTTGTGATTTTTATAAGCGATATCACCATAAACTCCAGTCGGGTTATAAGCTTGAGCAAATTTGTTAGTTTGATTGTAATGTTTTAAAAAGACAGAAGAACTCCAGTTTTTAGCTTTATAGCTATAGCCTAATCCGAGTATGTTTTTAACCGTTTTTTGCGGGTGTTCATATTTGTCGTTTTCGGGTTGTAATTGATCACTACCTTCGCGATTAAAAGTACTCGTCATATTACTTAACGAAAGGCTTTGCTGCGCATTAATTTGATAAGTCAAATTAGCTGTGGCCACTCCGTTGTTGTTTTGGTATTCATATAAGCTGTATGAGCGCTCGCCTCCGGGGCCTGATTCTTCAATAAAATCTCCTAGCCAATTGTAACGTCGGTGCAGGGTATCAATAATTTTTTCTTTTCCAAAGTTGTAATTTGCTGAAAGTTTAATGTCGAGATTTTTGATTATAAAATCTGATTTCTTGTATTTTAAACTCGGCATAATGATGTTTCCTCTTGTGTGTAAAGCCCCAAAAACACCATTTACTCTAGCTCCAGTTTGAATTTCATCATAATTTTGCCCTAGTGTAATACCAAATAATAATTCATCTGCGTAAGATTTATTGATAACACCAACATGAGCAATAAGCATTTCATTGCGGTATAAATCATGAAATCGTCTTACGCGCTGCTCAGGATAGTATTCTCCAGTTTCTAAATCGGCCGTATTAACATTCATCCAATAATCGTTATCCGAATAATTTTGATAGGCTTGAAATTCAGTTATAAAACCAGACTTAGCGACATAGGTGGCATTTACAGTAGATTTATGGGTATTAAAGGATCCAAAGGAATAGGATAAGTTGACTTGAGTTTTTTTGTAGTGATCTGTGACAATGTTGATCGCTCCACCTAGTGCATCGGCTCCTAAATGTATAGGAACAACCCCCTTATAGACCTCAATGCGTTTGGCTAAGTTTACCGGAATATTGTTGAGTTGAAAGGCCGATCCAAAATTATCCATGGGCACACCATCAATAAACACTTTGACTTGTTTTCCTCTAAATCCATTTATGGAAAGGTTCATCGCCGATCCCACACCTCCAGATTGGCGTACTCTCACGCCGGCAATACGATTTAATGCCTCTCCTGTACTCAAAGAGGTGTGCTCTAATTTTTTGGTATCCAGAACATCGACATTAAAGGCCAGAGCTTCTATTTCACTAAGTTTACTTTTAGCCGACACAACAACTGTTTTTAATTGTTCAGTGCTAGGAGAAAGTTTAATGTCGAGTTTAATCGTTTTAGAAGGTAAAAGGTTGACCTCTTTCTGAACTGTGTGAAACCCCATATATGAAACACTGAGTGTATGAGTGCCCGTTGAATTGCAGGTGAGTTTGTAGTGCCCATTTATGTCAGAAACGCTCCCTTTTGACAGTGATTTTATAGTGATGAAAACCCCAGGTAGGGCTTCGCCTTTTTCATTGGTGATGGTACCACTAATGTGTGATAACCTAGATTGAGCTTGTATTGAAGCGATATGCAGACAACTCAATACCAAAAATAGGCTTAGATTTTTAAAAGGGAAAATAGCGGATAACATTAATTTAATTTAGACTGATTAAAAACAGTAGCAAAATTAATTTCTTTTTTATTCCTTACAAGAAAAACAACAAATTATTGTGTTATTATTTTGATAAGCAAAGCTTAGGTGCAGATTATCAGTGGTTATCAAATAGGGATAAAGCTTGAATATTGGCAAAGAAAAGCTATTTTTAGTGCTTGAGCCTTAAGAAATACATTACTAAAAGTTTATCAAATTGCAATTTAGGGTGCTGTTTAAACAGAAGTGTGACTAAACACGTTTCCGCAGGAGGGATATAGTGTCTATTAATGCTTATTCCTTCGCTCTCTTAGCGAAATAGGATATGAGATAAACGAGGTTGGAAGTGATAGGAGAGAACTACTCACAATTGAGAAATCCTTTCCTCCATCAAATTAAATTTGAAAAGAATTTTTTAACGGCAAAGGCTAAAACAACTCTATAAGCTTATGCGACTTAGCCCTTTTTATAAACAATAAATAAAACGACCAGCGGAATGAGCAATAGCCCGACCATTAGTGGATGGACGTTAATTAGACCAGGAAGAAGAATTAAAGTAATGAAATAGCCTCCCATAGCACCACCAAAATGAGCGTCGTGACCGATGTTTCCTAGGCGCTTTTTCATGCCATAAATAGAGTAAAGCAGATAGCCAATACCAAAAATATAAGCCGGAATAGGCACGATAAAAAACAAGCCCAACATCATGTTAGGTTGCAAGAGAATAGCCGCATAAAGGATACCCATCACAGCACCACTAGCACCAACGGCAGTGTAGCTGGGGTCATTTTTGTGAAAATACAAAGAGAATAAGTTCCCTAAGAGTAAACTGCCCATGTAAATTAAACAAAAATTAAGTGTCCCCACCCAATTGATGACAACATCGGCAAAAAAGTAAAGCGTGAGCATGTTGACGATGAGGTGCATAGAATCAACATGTAAAAACCCAGAACTGATTAAGCGAATTTTTTCACCACGTTTAATATCGGCAATGTTAAATTTATAACGTTGAAAAAAATTATAGTCGTTAAATCCTTTGTATGACAATAAAACGTTAATGCCAATAACGATAATCGTAGTCATGCTTAATCCACCCATAATACTGATTTGATTACCGCCAAATATACCATATCTTTGTTGAAAATATCAGTTTAATGCAAAGATTAACCTACCTTTTGGCGTATCCTTTTATGTGGCTAATTTCTAAGTTACCTCATCGTTTGTTTTACGCGTTTTCAGATGCTGTTTTTGTATTGGTATATCATGTAGTAGGCTACCGCAAGCGCGTGGTGATGGCTAATTTAAAGTTAGCTTTTCCCGATGCATCAACAACTGAACTCAAGGGCATTCGCCGTAAATTTTACCATCATTTTTGCGATATATTTTTAGAAATGGCTAAAAGTATCAGTATTTCTGAAGCCGAATTAAAAGCTAGATTTGTATTAAAAAATCCTGAAGAGATGCAACGCCTAGAGCGGTTAGGCAAAAGCTATGTGATTATGCTCGGGCATTATAACAGCTATGAGTGGGTTACAAGCCTAAAACAGCAAGGAATGCAATTCAAAGCATATGGCATTTATAAAAAACTAGCTAATCGCTATTTTGATGATATGATTTGTAATGCGCGAGGTAAGTTTGATACGCACATGTTGTCAAAAGACGATGTGGTTAAAGAGATGGTGCGCAATAAAGTAGGAAAGGTGCTGTCGAGTTATGGTATGATTGCCGATCAATCCCCTCGTTTAGGTGGCGCAAAATACTGGCGTCCGTTTTTAGGGCCTGTGGTACCGGTGTTTATAGGTAGTGAAACCATGGCGAAAAAATTGGACATGGCAGTGACCTATTTAAAAATAGAAAAAGTAAAACGCGGCTATTACGAGGCTGAATTTGTGACAATTACAGATGATCCTAAACCCTTTAAAGACTACGAAATTACGGATCGCTATATCGAAATGCTTTCAGATCAAATTCGCCAAAAACCTGAAAATTATCTCTGGACACACAAACGCTGGAAACACGCCGGAAAACGCTCAGCAGGAATCCACCTTCACGAGAATACGGCTAAATAAGCTAAGATACTTGTAGAAATTCAATGTTAAAAAATATTATAAATTTCACATAAATTAGCAATTGATTAAGATAACGCGTAACTTTGAATGTTTATTAATTCAAAAAACAAGTTTATGCGAAAAATTACCTTCCTCTTAGCCTTATTGTGCACTTACATGACTTTTGGGCAGACTTCATCAGATACTATACTGGTTAATTCGAGTCAGCAAAATATTGATTATTACGGTGATTTTGATTTTCCGCTCACGCTTCCTGACGGCAGTGAATCCTTTAGAGAAATCACGATGACGGTCACTTTGGGGCAATACGATTGTGCACCTGGTACGCAATACTGTCACCAGTGGGATTATACCACGCATCTCGAGTTGCTCACCGCAACAGATACCTTAGAATTAGGCCGATTTGTAACGCCCTTTGCCACGTCAGGCTGGTCGCGATTTGGTGATGATTGGCAGCAACAATATGTTTTTGATGTTACCGATTTTTATCCGTTGCTTAAAAATCAAAAAACAATTCGCTTACATTACGAAGGCTATTCAGGTGGTTTTACAGCCGAAGTTTCTTTTGCTTTTGTCAAAGGAACACCTGCCCGTGAAGTGCTGGGCATAGAACAAGTGTATTACACTTCGGCTACCTATGGCGATCCGGCTAACCCGTTTAACAATCATTTGTCGAGTTATTCAGGGACAGCACCTGCCGGCACCTTATCTGCCGCTTTAAAGGTGCTAGTTACAGGGCACGGCAGTGATGATACCGAGCAGTGCTGTGAGTTTTCAAGTCATTATTACGACCTGCTTTTAGATGGAACTCAAGTGGCACGCAAAGATGTATGGCGAACAGATTGTGGTGTTAATCAACTTTATCCGCAAGGTGGCACTTGGATTTATAACCGCAGCAACTGGTGTCCGGGTTCAAAAGTGATTCCTATTGTTCATCCGTTGGCCATTACAGATGCCGCAGGATTTGACTTGCAAGTTCAATTTGAAGACTATACCGGCTCCGGTAATTTAGGAAGTTATAGCTATAATGCAATTTTGTTTTATTACGGCACTACCGCCCACAATCTAGACGCCGCCGTAACCGGAATTGTCGCTCCGACAGATGATAAAAATTATTTTAGAGAGAATCCAACTACTGGAGAAGCCGTAATCAAGGTTAAAAATGCTAGCGAAACAGCGATTACAAGTATTGATTTTGATTATGGAATAGCTGGCTATCCTCAGGCGCAGTATACATGGATGGGACAATTGGAAGCCTATGCAGATACGTTGATTACTCTGCCGACCTTATCGGCATTTGAAGAGTTGGTAGCAGATTCTATTGCCACAGAACAACAGTTTCAGGTCGAAATTACAGCCGTTAATGGACAGACAGATGAGGTGGCAGAAAATAACAGTTACCAATCGCATTTTACACCGGCTTCAGTACTTCCTGAAACCTTGATTTTAAATTTACAAACCGGCAGTAAAGTGGCCAATGGATATTTGTACAATAGTGGCGCTTCAGATGTATCTTGGCAAATTGTCGATGCTTCTGGCACTGTGGTGGCTAGTCGCACTAATGCTTCCGTTAATTCAACTTATACCGACACCGTGCACTTGCCAGCTACAGGCTTATACCGCCTTGAGTTGGAAAACGAGAACTGCTTTGGCTTACATTGGTGGCCGTATGATGGCGTTGGCGCGTATAACGCTGGCTACTTTAAGTTAAAAACGCTCGATGACGATTTGATACCTATGAAAGGCTATACCTATGCCGGTACAGAACACGACGATTGGGGCTGTGCCTATGCCTTTAGCTTTGGAACTGTTGTCAATACGACAGGTGTAAATCGTATTGATAAAGCAGATTTTGTTTTGTATCCTAATCCGGCACAGCAATGGGTTCACCTCCAGTTGAAAGGTGGATTGACAGGAACTTATACGCTGCGTTTAGTGAATTTACAAGGCAAAACAGTTTACACCACAACAGTGTCAGAAGGGCGTGCACAACTAGATGTGTCTGCCTATCCAGCAGGATTGTATATGGTGGTTTTGACAGCTAAAAATCAACATAAACAAGTTGAAAAGTTGATTATCAAGTAATAGGGTAATCGGCGCCTGAATAAGGGAATGACAATTCGTAAAAAGACCTTTTAAAAGAGCACTCAACTGAGTGCTCTTTTTACGATGTATAATTTTTTGGTGGTATGAGAAAGATACTATTCCCTAAAAAGTGTGTTTTAGTTTTCCAATTGGTATGATTAAATAGGCGAAGTAGTAGAGTTACAGTGAATTTGCTAAAATTCAAATCATCGCATTTTGTTGAGGTTGGCTTAATAGGCAGCCGAAAAAAACTGGAAATTCAGTTGATGTGAAGCAAGTCAGTTTAAAGCAATAGTTTGTCTTTAGAGAGTAAATCAAACACTTTTAAAACCCCTGAAACTTGTACAGGTTCAGATTGATACATTTCTTTATTGAAAAATTTGACAGCTTCAATTTCGTTATTGGGTTCGATTTTTTCATTCAACTCATAAAGAAAGCAGTCTTGTTCCATAATGACATGCGGAGATTCACCATAAGCAGGCGCTGTAATATGACAATAATAGGTCAAACGATCAGTGTTTAAACGAAGATTTAGCTCTTCATAAATTTCTCGTTGTAAAGCTTCTAAAGCAGTTTCTGCACAATCTATTTTTCCTCCAGGTAAATACCATGCTTTTTTATTTTTACTATAAGCAAGGAGGAGTTTATTTTCTTTAATCACTAGTAAGCCGGCAGTTGGTAAGGCTATTTTATGCATGAATCTATTGTTATACCAATTAGAATTATTTTTTAGTCCGATTTATAATATCTTTTGTAGGTATAATACCGTGGGTCATAGATTACTAGTACAATGAGGCAAAGTCGAAATTGGACTATTTAATTTATCCATACGGTATTAGTTGTTATTCGTTTTTAAAATTACACAAAAAGCGAAGAACAGTTAGTTGTATGGTTTCAAAATGTTGTTAAACTTACTGCTTTACTCATCGTACTGTATGGTTATCCCCTGTATTTAAAAACCTAGGTTTAGCTAAAGAAAAGGAAGAAATAATTGTAAAGTGGGTAAACTATTTTAGTTTTGACTCGCGTGATTTAATTCTAGCATTTTTTTTAACATTAAGAATTACCATTTTAGTTGAGCCTAAAGTTTGTACAAATATTTATGTAAAACTTTGTGTTATTAGGATGACATAGAGATTGTAATAATTTTTATTTTTTTATAAACTTTAAGCTTTGATTGATAGTTTTGTTTTGGATTTTTAGAAAATAAACACCTGGAGATAAATTTGAAACATCTATTTTCTGGGTGGATTGATGGTTATACTCCATGTTTTTTAGTCTCTGTCCCAGTAAATCATAAATAGAGAACTTTGTTTCTTTTGGAAATAGTTTCTCGGTTTTTAGGGTTATCGATTGAGTTGTGGGATTAGGATATAATTTCACATCTGAAATTTTCACGTCTTTGATAGCAAGGTTTTTTTCGTGAATAAACTTAACCGTAAAACTCTTATCTTCGTTTATGGGCCATTTGAAAAGTGCATTTTCACTAACAATTGCACTCGGATCTGAGTTGCTCGATGCGGCGATGTAGAGATTGTCGTTGGTGTCCAGCCAAATTTTTGGAGAGACTGTTCCTAATGCTTGTTCTGATGCATTACCTCCATAATAAGACAACCATTTCAAAGACCCATTAAATGCGTCAAGCTTCATAAAGACCAAATCATTTTGTCCACCGGCGTTTTCTACTTGGTATGCACTGGGAGTGGCCAAAGAATCTTCTTCAGTGAAGGATACGATATATACAGCCGATTTATCAAAACAAATCCCCATTTTACCGTATGGTACCCCCAAGTCTCTATTAAACAGATAGGTGCCCCAAAGTCTTTCTCCTGATTGATTTAATTTTAGGATATAACTTTGTGTCAGATAGGATTTTGTTGGCCGGAAGGATTCAGACGTGCCAATGCTGTCATTTTCTGAAGCGCCTCCGGTGATATAAATATTACCCAAATCATCTCCTTTCATATGAAGGATGTTTTGATAAGATACAACAGGGGATGAATCTATCAAAGATAAAGTTCCGTTTTCATCTAAAATCGTAAGC
The DNA here is from genome assembly GCA_964451785.1 of uncultured Flavobacteriaceae bacterium. Classification (GTDB taxonomy): domain Bacteria; phylum Bacteroidota; class Bacteroidia; order Flavobacteriales; family Flavobacteriaceae; genus JAJYSO01. The sequence goes on along the minus strand of CAYVJG010000023.1, from coordinate 6,829 downwards.
CCTCCGTCGCTGTTAAAGTAAAAACAATACCCATTGCTGTTTGCTGTAAAATGATTGCCAATATAATTTGCGGTGTTTTCACCTGATTGCGAGTCAAGGTAAGTCCCCCATAAAATATTCCCTGAATCTTTATCAATTTTCATAACAAAAGGCCTATAAATATGATGCGGGATGTTATCCCCCCATTCAGAAATGTAGGTTCCAGGAGTGGCAATTCCTTCGTATGAGGTGGTTAATCCCCATAAATATAAATAACCACTTTGTTCAAGAAGACTGACGGATCTCATATCTTGGTTCCCGTTATAATAGGAACCCCAAATTTTTTCTCCCTCCGCATTGTATTTCTCAATAAAGGCATCTTTACAAAGTTCCGGTTCTATCGTTACTGTAACATCAAAATCAGGATAATAGACTTCATAGGGGTCAGACCAATTCTCACTAAAATTATTTTGGTAGGCTCCTGGTGTGGCAACACCTTCGGAAGCCTGAGTTATCCCGGTGAAGTATATATTTCCATCTTGACCAACAGTTTTCAGTCCTCCTATATAATTATAAAGTAAAGTATCCAAACTTCGGGCTTGCCCTACCTTTTTTAGAAAAGCTATAGTTTGATCAGGATTCAATTTGCCCAAATAGTAGTAAGATTCATAATCGGGATTTATGATATAAGGAGCCAGGCTGTCAAAAGGGTTTGTTTCATAGGAGTAATAACCATCATAGCCATAGAATATTTGTGCTCCCTGGTTATCAAATTGAGAAATATTAATCGGAGCCATATACGTAGCCCATGCTCTTTGGTGGTATGGAAAACTGTCTGTTTGAGCAAATGTATTTTGAATTGCAAAGAAAAAACTCAGAAAAATAATGGTGATATATTTAGACATAATTATTCATATTTTAATGTAGCTAAAACATTTCCATATCGATTATAGGTAATATTTCCTATGGGTTGGGATGGATTGGAAGGGTTTAATATGAGTAAACTATAGGAATTAACACTTTCATTATATACTATATAACTGCTTGTTAGGTTCATCCCTTGACAATCTACTCCTCCCGTTGATAAGCCAATAGTCCCTGCGGAATAAGAGTTATCTGAAAAATAGTCACCATTGCTGTCAATCAAAGCTTCAAATAGTATACGTTGTCCATCCCAATCCAAAGGGATAGGTTCACAGTTAGTATAACCCAGAAAATTGGACAAGCAATCGTGAAAGCTGTTAAAAGGGCTTTGAAAAACAAAACTTCCATCATCAATAGATAAAGACGCTCCAGGATTGAAAATGAATGGCAATACCCAGTTGGTGTTACAAGTATTTCCGTCCTCAAGAAATCCGAGGTAAGTATGTACAGTATACATCCCCGGAAAGTTAGTGTTATCCGAATTGTTGGTGATTGTTAAAGGAACAGCTTGACCAAAAAACGAGGTCAATAAAAGAGAAACGATAAGAATTATAGTGTACTTTTTCATCATAAAAAGATTTTAAAGTTGTTTGTTTATTTTTTGGTTATACAGTTTGATAGCTTGTTGAACCAATTTAAAATCACTTAATTCTTTAAGCTGTTTTTGCGAATAATTATGCTCAATAAGGAGTTTTTTACTGTCTTCCAATAGAAAAGATATCGCAAATTTTTCTAATTCTTCACTTGAAAGAGTTTGAAGTTTATGTTTAAATTCATTTCCAGATAACCTAAGGATTTTCTCGCGAAAACCTTGTTCAACTTGAGTAAGCTTATTCAAGGATAATGCTTTAACATGCATTGCATTACTTGTTTCAAAAGACATCGCTTTCTGGGTTACAGTATTCAAATCGCTCTGTATGGTTTCTCCAGAACAAGAGAGAAATAAGATTGAACACAAAATAAGGTATAGCTGCTTCATCATATTTATTTTTTAAGTTTGGTTAAAAATAATAAAAAAAACAATACAATATTCTTTTTTTGTTAGTTTTTGTTTAATAATAATATGCTTAAACTTTAATGTTTCTTAAAATTATTGACTAATATTAAGAAATACATCAGGCTGTAGTGGCATTTTTAGATTGAACAGCTGTTTTACTACCTATTCTTTTGTTACTTTGTTGTTTTAAATACTACAACTATGAAAAAACGCGAGGCACAGCTAAAGGCTTTTGGGCGGTTATTGGATATTATGGATGATTTGCGCGCGCAATGTCCGTGGGATAAAAAACAAACTTTAGAGAGTCTTCGGCCTTTGACCATTGAGGAAACCTATGAGCTTGGCGACGCTATTCTGGATCAAGATTTAGAAGAAATTCGCAAGGAATTAGGAGATATTTTGTTACATATTGTGTTTTATGCCAAAATAGGGAGTGAAAAGCAGGCTTTTGATATAGAAGATGTGTGTAATGGCATTTGTGAAAAGTTGATTGCTCGTCACCCGCATATCTATGGAGATGTGAAGGTTGAAAATGAAGAAGATGTCAAGAAGAATTGGGAAAAACTCAAAATGAAAGAAGGGCGCAAGAGCGTTTTAGAAGGGGTGCCGCGTTCATTGCCGGCCTTAGTAAAAGCTGAACGTTTACAAGATAAAGTATCCGGAGTAGGTTTTGATTGGGACAATGCCGACCAAGTGTGGGACAAGGTAGAAGAGGAGTTAGCCGAATTTAAAACGGAAGTTGCTCGTGCTGATCAAGACAAAACCGAAGCTGAGTTTGGTGATGTGTTATTTGCCTTAGTCAATTATGCGCGTTACGTCAAGGTAAATCCAGAAAATGCGCTAGAGCGTACCAATAAGAAATTTATTCAACGCTTTCAGTACATCGAAGAGCAGGCAAAGAAAGGCAATAAATCGCTTAAAGATATGAGTTTAGAGGAAATGGATGTGTTTTGGGAAGCCGCTAAAAAGCTAAGAGGTTAATTTGCTTTTGTCAGTGTTGAGCTTGTGATAATTAATTTGGGCAAGGGATAGAGCGGTCTGTTGGAGCTCTTTTTGAGGCTTTTTTATAATGTAGAGTTTGTTGTGAGTTTATCTTTTGCAGAACGATTAGCTTTTTAAAACTTATCAGTTTGCCTCAAAAAAGCGACTAGCGAAAGCCCGACCCCGACCTATGTGCACGTAGATAGTGTGCTAAAAATAAGTGGTTGAACTGAATAATAGTAGATGTTTATAAGGAGGGGATGCCCCCTAATTTATAAGAAATGTTAAACAGAATTGGGTTTCGGTTCATAATCAGGGATTTAATTTGTAAAAAATCATAAAAAACGGGGGTGTTTTGCCTAAATATTTATAATTTAGAGTATTGCTTTATATTTGTATTTGCATTTGATGAAAAGATTATCAAATCAAAATGTGTTATTTTTGTACTAACAACCTAAATTCTAATCTATGAAAAAAATGATTTTAGTGTTCGTTTTAGTGGGCACTTTGATTTCGTGTGGAGTCACTAAAACAGAACGTCAGTCTCGTCATTCACTAAAGGGTGACTGGAGTTTGAGTAATGTAACTTATCCGGGGAGCAGTGGTTTTGTGGATGTTACCTTATTTGAAGATGCGAGCACCAAGTGCTTTAGAAATTCAGATTGGCATTTTATTCCGAACAATAGCTCAGGGAATTATCAATTGTACAAGAGTGATTGTGCACCGGGAACGCGCAATTTTCACTGGAATATTATGCAGGGAGAAGACGGCAATTACTACTTTACGCTTAAGCCTGAGGCCGATGTCAATGCGCGTCGTGTAAAAAGCGGTTACCGTTTAAAAGTGGTGCGTTTAGATGGTACGCAAATGGTTTTAGACGAAACGGTGTCGTATAATGGCAAGCCTTTTGTTATTCGTTTAACCTTTAATAAATACTAATTAATCTAAATCAAATTTTATGAAATTACATTTAAAATCTATTTCGTTAGTGCTGTTGGCACTAGTGTTTGTTTCTTTCACGAGTTGTGAGGCTATTAAAAATTCAAACAACGCTCAACGTGGAGGGGCTATTGGAGCTACTGCGGGTGGTGTAGCTGGTGGAATTATTGGGAACAATGTTGGCGACGGTAACAATACGGCTTTAGGAGCTATTATTGGCGCTGTTGTCGGTGGGGCAGCTGGTGCCTTAATCGGTAATAAAATGGATAAACAAGCGCGTGATATCAGCGAAGAAATTCCCGGCGCAGATGTCAGTCGTGTTGGTGAAGGAATTAGCGTGACTTTTGATGAAAATAGTGGTATTTATTTTGCTACAGACAAATCAAATATCAATACTCAATCACAAGCATCATTGAATAAATTGGCTAATATCTTTAAAGAATACCCTAATACTAACATCTTGTTAGAGGGACATACTGATAATACTGGTCGTGCAGAATACAACATGGGTTTATCAGAGCGCCGTGCAATGTCAGTACGCAATTATTTGGTTAATCAAGGTATTTCACCAAGTCGTTTTACTGTAAAATGGTATGGTGAAACACAACCAAAATACGATAATACTACCGCTGAAGGGCGTTCAAGTAACCGTCGTGTTGAGGTTGCTATTATGGCTAATCAAGAAATGAAATCGGAAGCACAACAACAAGCAGGAAACTAAACCTTGTTTATTGCATAGCAAACAAAAAAAACAGCGCCATTTGGCGCTGTTTTTTTTATGGACAAAATCTGCTAGATTTTAGATTCAAAGGGAATCTTTTCTTGCTTAATGTTTCCGATATAAATGTAAGTTGTCACAGCGATAAATAGTAAGAACAAATAGAAGCTGTATTGTAAAAGCTGTGGATAATCAATAGTGTTTTGACTAAGTCCGGTGAGGATTAACACTTGAGCGCCATAGGGAAGTAAACCTTGCACAACACAAGAAAAGGTATCTAAAATTGAAGCCATGGCTTGCGGTTTGATGTGAAAATCTTTCATGATTTTTTGTGCCACTTTACCGGTGATAATGATAGAAATGGTATTGTTTGCCGTAGCAGCATCAGTCAATCCGACAAAAGTTCCTATGCCCAATAGCGCTGATTTAGAACCCGACATTTTCTTTTTGAGTACTTGTAGAATACTGTTGATTCCGCCGGCTTTTTCAATCATAGCCGCGAGTCCACCGGTGAGCAATGAGAGTAAAAATATCTCAGTCATTCCGGTAAAGCCTTCGTAAATGGTTTTAGCGTATTCGAGGAATCCAAATTCATTATACCAGAAGCCAAAAATGCCGCTGATGATAATTCCGATTACTAATACAGCAAATACGTCAATGCCTATAAAAGCTAGGATGATAACGCTGAGGTAAGGAATGACTAGCAAAAAGGATTGAGCGGTCAGAGGCGTTGCTTCACGAGTAACTTCAACGGCACTGTCGCCCATATAAATGTAGAGTAAAGCCGCAATTACGGCTGCAGGAATGACGAATTGTATGTTGTTTTTAAATTTATCGCGCATTTCGCAGCCTACAATCTGTGTTGAAGCAATAGTAGTATCTGAAATAAATGACAAATTATCACCAAACATAGCACCGCCTAGTAGAGCTGCGCCGATTAAGTTGATATCACATCCGCCGGCTTCGGCTAAACCTAGGGCAATCGGTCCGAGAGCAGCTACGGTGCCTACTGAGGTTCCAGCAGAAGTAGATAAAAAAGCAGCTATCAGAAAAATACCTACAGGATAATAGGCCGGAGAAAGGTAATTCACCCCGATTTGTACAATGGCATCGGTACTTCCTATGCTTTTAGAAACTGTTGCAAAGGCCCCTGCTAACAAATAAATGATACACATGGTCAAAATGTTCATATCGCCACAGCCTTTTAAAAAGGTAGTCATTTTTTCTTTAGTCTTGCCTTTGAGCATTAAAAAAGCTGCAATAATCCCTATGCAAATAGCAATGGGAGAAGGCATGATATAAAAGTTGTCATAGTAAATTCCGGCACCTAAAAAGACAACCACAAAAATAACGAACGGGAGTAAAGTCCATCCGGCAGATTTTGATGATTTTGACATCTGTAATAAAATTAATTCTTCTTATCAATCGAAAAGCTACTCTGTAAAGCTGTGGAGAAGAGTCAACATTTTTTTCCTGAGTAGGCTTATCGCTTTTAGCACCTTGCTTGTTGCTGCAGGTTGCTACCCGATTTTCGGGGTTCTTGATAACTCTTGCAAAACTATAGGCTTTATTGAATAAACCAAATGAAAAAGGATGTTTTTTTTAAGTGTATTCTTCCTGTTGTTGTGATACCTCTTAAGGATAGTCTATTCTGGAGGGTACATTTTAAGGGTGATGTTTGGGAGCAGAAGAAACAATTTTTGTACAAACTTATGTGTGAGAAGAACGCCAATACAAACTGGAGGCAATGCGATAGGATTAGGTTTGTAACTGGTGTAAAAGTGTTTAAAAACTAGAGTTTAGAATAATTCGCTCTCCTTTTTTAATTTTTATATTTTAACATTTATGTAGAGTTTATATACGGTAAGTGTAATAAAATGAACAGTTAATTTATTAATCTATATACCTATTAATTATAAAATTGATTCTAAATATTTAATTTGTATATTATAATTAAATTTTATTTTTATTTGAATTTCATAGAATAATAATTGTGAAATAAATATTTATAGTTATAAACTATATGAAGTAGGATAGTAGTTTAAAATTATGTTTATAAATATATATGTTGTAATAAATCATTTTATTCAATATTTATATACTTAAAGTAATACTTTAATGTATAATTATCTTTTTATTTAATTGAATTACATAAAATATTGATTTATAGTTTAATATGATTTATATATAAATTTTATTTATGATTGAATTTGATTGATATATTTTATATTAGTCTGTATTAAAAATATATTTTTGTTATTATAAATATTATTTTAGCTTTAGTTAAATAA
>CAYVJG010000022.1:42093-44997 GCA_964451785.1 uncultured Flavobacteriaceae bacterium | reverse complement strand
AGATTTGTAATTTTAACAGGAAGATTGGTCCATTTTGAATGTCACTTCCGTATAATATACACAATTAAACTATGAGAAAAGTAATGCTATTCAGTTGTGCTGTTTTATGTCAACTAGCCGTTATGGCACAAACCGCAAAGGGCTATGTTTATGAAGATCGCAATAAAAACGGCCAAAAAGAACGTTCCGAAAAAGGAATTGCCAATGTGGCTGTCAGCAATGGAAAAGCCGTAGTGCTCACCGATAAAAAAGGACGTTATGAGCTTCCTGTTGATGACAATACTATAATTTCTGTTATTAAACCATCGGGGTATAACGTGGTTACTAACGAGAATAATTTACCTCAATTTTTTTACGTTCACAAACCCCAAGGTTCTCCTCAATCAGAATTTAAAGGCGTAGCACCGACGGGAAAATTACCTAAATCTGTAGATTTTGGATTGCTTCCGGCAGAAGAGAAAACAGAGTTTACAGCCTTAATTTTTGGTGATCCTCAAGCCTATAACCTCAAAGAAATAGGCTATTTTAAAAAGGGAATAATCGATGAATTAAATGGCGTTAAAAACGTTGCTTTTGGATTGAGTTTAGGCGATTTAGTCGGTAATGATTTAAGTCTTTTTAATCCGTATATCGCTGCAGTAAAAGAAGTGGGTATTCCTTGGTATAACTTACTTGGTAATCATGATTTAAATTTTGATGCCCCAGTTGATGAGCAAGCCGATGAAACCTTTGAAGCTCACTTTGGACCGGCAAATTACGCGTTTAATTACGGTAAAGTGCACGTGATTGTTTTAGATGATGTGTTGTATCCGGATCCTAGAGATAAAAAGGGGTATTGGGGTGGTTTTAGAGCCGATCAACTCAAATTTGTTGAAAATGATTTAAAACACGTTCCTAAAGATTACCTGGTGGTTGTAGCCTTTCATATTCCTATCAGCGAACCTACAGGCGATAGTTTTCGCGATAAAGACCGTGCTAAATTGTTTGCCTTGTTAGCTGATTTTCCGCATACCTTATCTTTGTCGGCACATACTCACATTCAACGCCAAGATTTCTTCGACAAAAAAGACGGCTGGTTACAAGACAAACCACATCATCACTATAATGTCGGTACAACTTCTGGCGATTGGTATTCTGGGAAATTGAATGCACAGGGCATTCCGGTATCTACCATGCGTGACGGTACCCCAAACGGCTATGCTTTTATTCATTTTGATGGCAATCAATATGAAATTAAGTACAAAAGTGCTGGAAAATCTGCCGATTACCAAATGACTATTTTTGCCCCTAAGGTGGTCGCTAAAGGCCGAAATACGCAAGCCGGAATTTTTGTCAATTTCTTTATGGGAGGAGCAGACGATACCGTACGCTACCGCATTGATGACGGCGAATGGAAGCAGATGAGACGCGTTGATATGGCCGACCCATCTTATGTGCAATTGGTAAATGAATGGGACACCACTGATGAGTTGATGCCCGGACGACGCTCGTCAAATCCTGTGATTAGTACACATCTGTGGCGAGGCAGTATACCGACAAAACTCGAGGAGGGAACTCATCGCATTGAAGTGCAAGCTACAGATATGTTTGGCAATACCTATACTGCCGAAAGTAGCTACCGCTTAGAGAAACCTAAAGACGTGAAGTCACTTGACTTGAAGAGCTAATAATTTTTTAGAAGAACTGTATGCAGTGTTATAAAATAATTCTATTGATGTTTTTAGGTGTACTGGGGTCTTGTGCTGACAAAAACACGAAAGACGACCATAATTCAACACTTCCAGCAGAGGAAAAGTTGGAAGTGCAAGGACATCGCGGTGATCGTGGAAATTATCCGGAAAACAGTATGCCGGCTTTTATCAGTGCTGTCAATAAAGGTGTGGATGTACTCGAGTTAGATGTTGTGATTTCTCAAGATAGCTTGGTAGTGGTTTCGCATGAACCCTTTATGTCAGCCAATTACATGCTTAAACCTAATGGACAAGTGATAACAGAAGCTGAAGAAAAAAATTACAATCTTTTTCAAATGCCTTATGCTGTTATTAAAACCTTTGACAGTGGATCTAAGACACATCCGTGTTTTCCAAATCAACACAAAATACCGGCCTATAAACCGCTATTAGCTGAGGTTTTTGATAGTATTTCAGCCTATATAGCGAAAACAAACCGCCCTGCGATACGCTATAATATCGAAATTAAATCGCAACCTAAACTATATGGAACTTATCAGCCTGAACCGGCTGTGTTTATAGACTTAGTGATGGCGCAAATCGATGCTCGAAATTTAAGAGAACAAGTGGTAATTCAGTCCTTTGATAAAAAAGTATTGCAAATTATACACAGTGCTTATCCCGATGTGAAATTGTCCTACCTAACTGCCGACAACGGAATAGCTCGTAATTTAAAAACCTTGGGATTTATACCTGATATTTATAGTCCGAATTATAAACTGTTAACGCAGGCTGTAGTTGATTCTGTTCAGCAAAAAGGCATGCAATTGATTCCGTGGACAGTCAATAGTCATGAAGTGATTCGACAACTGATTCAACTTGGGGTTGACGGCATCATCAGTGATTATCCTGAACGCGTCATTGACCAGTTGTAATGGCTCAATAAACTAACATTGAGATAGTGCAGAAATGTGTTTTTGTTTTTGTTTTGAATGCTTAACGCTGTACTATCTCTTTTTTATTGACTTTGCTGGTTTTTTCCGTTCCATAACCTACAGGTGGATCCATCACCATAATTTATCCCTTTCCCATTTTTCAGAATTATCCATAATATATTGTGCAATGTGATGATGCGCATTATCATTTCGAATGATGTATTCCCAATAATTACGTTGCCATAATTTACCATCAAAACGTTTCCATTTTTTGATTTTCACCCCGCAAATATATTTCA
>CAYVJG010000022.1:0-41993 GCA_964451785.1 uncultured Flavobacteriaceae bacterium | reverse complement strand
AATTTACCATCAAAACGTTTCCATTTTTTGATTTTCACCCCGCAAATATATTTCAACCTTGCGTTGGGGCAATCCCATTCGTTGGGGCAATCCCTTGTGGTTGCCCTTTATTCGGGTTCGGGGCGACCACAAGAGGCGTCCCGACGATTTCCAAAATAGCGTGGAAATGGTTGGGCATCACCACGTATTCGCATAATCGTATCCTTTTAATCGGATGGATTTTCTATTTGGTGATATCTATTTCATATTTTTACAAACATTTTCTGTAACAATCCCTGTTTAAATTCTTGCATTCCTTTTATTTTTCTTCTGTTTTTTCTACCTTTTTACCGATAGACAAGATAAAAATAACGATTTTTTTGTTGTTCTTTGATACAAGCTGTTTAAATTACAGACTCACTTGTTTCTGAAAATCTTGATTCATTAACTCGTTTAATAAATTAAATCGAACTTTTGAAAAAAAGTTGATAAAATACATAGGTAAATATAGCTATAAAATGTGTACAATTTCTTATTATCCCTGTGTTAGTGGTGGTTTTATATTGACCGATAACCGCGATGAATCAGTGCGCCGGCCGGCTGATTTTCCTAAAATTCACAACGAATTAGGAACGGAATTGTGGTACCCAAAAGATCAGAAAGCAGGAGGAACCTGGTTTGGAGTGGCCGCGCATAAGCAATTGATTTGCTTGATGAATGGCGCTTTTAAACGGCACAAATCAGCCTTAACCTACCGAAAGAGTAGAGGGCTTGTACTCAAAGAATTATTGGCTTCAAAGCGACTATTGCAGACTGTAAAAACGTATGATTTTTCGGGTATTGAACCTTTTTTTGCCATCGCACTTGACTGGCAAAAAAACTTGCAACTTATTGAGTTGGTTTGGGATGGTAAAGAGTTGACGGTAAATCAAAAGGCTGCTAATCAGCCACATTTGTGGTCTTCAGTGATGACTTATTCTGCAACTCAACACTGTCAAAAAGAAAAACAGTTTGCCGAATTTTTAACACAAATAGAAACCGTAGATGCTGAAAAGCTATGGCAATTTCACCACCTAAAAGGGGAGGATGGTCAAGAAGATATGCTCATTAATCGCGGGGTGTTGCAAACTACCAGTGTTACACAAATAGCCTATTCAGCAGTTAAAGGTAAAACGCATTGGCGTTTTGAAGATATAGTGTTGAATCAACAGCAAGCAGTAGAACTTAACTGGTCAAATTAATCTTTGACAACATAGGCTTTTTCGGGACGTAGGACATCTTTTAACTCGAGTGCTTCGTCTTCTTTGAGTAAAAGTGTCGCAATGGCATGTGTGTCTCTGATAATTTCAAAACCTGCTTGTTGGATTTTGAGTTGACGTTCTTCAGCAAATTCTTGCAAGTGGATTTTGTGATGCTCAGCAGTTCGGGCAGCGGCATCTCCGTAGTAATCCCAGACAAATTGAATTGTTCTTTCCATAGCGTGAATAAACTTTTCTGCACTAAAGATAGCACAGAAAAGTTTAAAAAAATGAATTACTATTTTTTAGCCGCGTGTTTTTGACGCGCTAGCAAGGTGTTCTGTAACAACATGGTAACAGTCATAGGGCCAACACCACCTGGTACGGGTGTGATGAAAGAGGCGTGTTTTTTGACATTCTCAAAATCCACATCTCCTTTTAATACATAACCTCTAGGAGCGCTTTCATCGGTTACACGGTTGATGCCTACATCAACAATAACAGCGCCGTCTTTAACCATATCTTCAGTTAAGAAATCAGGAACACCAATAGCCACAATAAGAATATCGGCTTGTTTGGTGATTTTCTTAAGATTTTGAGTGTGGCGGTGCGTTAAGGTAACCGTAGAGTTGCCCGGGTTGTCTTTGCGACTCATCAAAATACTCATAGGACGACCTACAATGTGACTGCGACCGATGACCACAGTATTTTTTCCGGTGGTGTCGATCTCGTAGCGTTTGAGCAATTGTAAGATACCAAACGGTGTAGCCGGAATAAAGGTAGGCATGTCTAAAGCCATTTTACCAAAATTGGTGGGGTGGAAGCCATCAACGTCTTTATCAGGGTTAATTTTTAAGAGTACTTTTTGCTCGTCAATATGCTTTGGTAAAGGCAGTTGAACAATAAAACCGTCTATATCGTCATTGGTGTTGAGATCTTCAATTTGAGCGATCAATTCATCTTCAGTAGTGGTAGCTGGCAGATTGATAATGGTTGAATCAAAGCCTACTTTTTTACAAGCGCGGTCTTTACTACCTACATATGATTTGCTGGCAGGGTCTTCACCCACAATAACAGCAACAAGATGAGGTACTTTCTCACCGCGTGCTTTTATTTGTGCAACTTCTTCAGCAATTTCAGCTTTAATAGCTTGACTGGTTTTTTTTCCGTCGAGTATAGTCATGATTTGGAATATAAAAACGTAGTATTAATAATGTATTTTATGTATAGGATTTTTCGCTTAGGAATAAACAAAAATGCTCCTCATGAGAGAGAAGCATTTTAAATTTTATTTCATGCCTTGCATCATTTGCATAATGCGTTTGCGGCCGCCGCCTTGCATCATTTTCATCATTTTACTCATTTGGTCAAATTGCTTGAGCAATTGATTGACTTCAGTAACTGATGAACCTGAGCCGCGACTGATACGCTTTTTGCGACTTGAGTTGATGAGTTGCGGTTTAGCGCGCTCCTCAGGAGTCATAGAGTGAATAATAGCTTCAATACCTTTAAAAGCATCATCGTCTATATCAATATTTTTAAGCATTTTTCCGGCGCCAGGAATCATACCCATCAAGTCTTTCATGTTACCCATCTTTTTGACTTGTTGGATTTGTTTGAGGAAATCGTCAAAACCAAATTGGTCTTTCGCGATTTTCTTTTGAATGCGACGGGCTTCTTTTTCGTCGTATTGTTCTTGTGCACGCTCAACTAATGACACCACATCACCCATACCTAAAATACGGTCGGCCATACGATCAGGGTGGAAGACATCAATAGCTTCCATTTTTTCGCCTGTACCAATAAATTTAATTGGCTTGTTGACAACTGATTTAATAGAAATAGCAGCTCCACCACGTGTATCCCCATCGAGTTTGGTGAGAATAACCCCGTCAAAGTTGAGTACATCATTAAAGGCTTTAGCAGTATTGACTGCATCTTGACCAGTCATTGAATCAACTACAAAAAGCGTTTCTTGAGGTTCAATAGCTTTGTGGATGTTTGAAATCTCAGTCATCATCGCTTCGTCAACAGCTAAACGACCAGCGGTATCGATAATGACCACATTATGCCCGTTTTCTTTGGCGTAAGCTATAGCGTCTTGTGAAATTTTAACCGGATCTTTAGTGTCGCGATCACTGTACACTTCAACATCAATTTGCTCTCCAACAACGTGCAACTGGTCAATAGCCGCAGGACGATAAACGTCACAAGCTACCAATAATGGCTTTTTAGTTTTTTTGGTTTTGAGGTATTTGGCTAATTTACCCGAAAAAGTTGTTTTACCACTACCTTGCAACCCTGACATTAAAATGATACTTGGCTTACCTGATAAATTGATGCCGGCTGTTTCACCGCCCATGAGTTCTGTCAATTCGTCTTTGACGATTTTAACCATCAACTCACCCGGCTTTAAGGTCTTTAATACATTTTGACCTAACGCTTTTTTCTGTACGGTTTTGGTAAAGTTCTTTGCCGTTTTAAAATTGACATCGGCATCCACTAAGGCACGACGCACTTCTTTTAAGGTTTCGGCAACATTGACTTCTGTAATCTGACCATGCCCTTTGAGCACGTGTAGGGCACTATCTAATTTATCGGATAAATTATCAAACATATTGAGCTGTGTTTTTTAGAATCGCAAAGTTAAGAATTTGAACGTTAAGATTAAAAGGAGTTTTGAAAAATCACGTGTAAAATCGATTTTTTAATGATTTTGATGCGGTGGCATTGCAATAGTGCCGTAATAAATTAAATAAAAATCGATTTCTATTAGCCGATTAGGCTTTGTAAATTATAATGGAAACCTTATTTTTGACGGGTTTATAATACCAATATATGTGGGAGTCTTTAAGGAATAATCGACTGGAAAAATGCGTTGAACGCAAGCTTAAGCAAAAACGCTCAAAAAATTTAGATAGCATTACAAAAGTTGGGGTGTTGTTAGATGTGACAGCATTTGCGGATATAAAACGCGCCAAAAATTGTTTTCAGAAAATTGTGCCATCGGCTTCAGTTTGCCTTTTAATCAATGATCCTGATAAAGTGCCTCTTGAGAATGAACAAGAATTGTTTTATGCTAAAAATGATTTGAATTGGAAGGGGGTAGTTACTGCTGAGTCAGATACAGCTAAGTTTTTGGCGCAAGAATACGATTTATTGATAAATTATTTTGTAGATACAAGCGTTGATTTTAAGTTAGTTAGCGCGATGACTAAGACTAAGATAAGTCTTGGTTTTAACTGTAAAGAAAATTTAATAAATGCTATAAAAATAGCTGCTGAACCAAGAGAAATCGATACATTTGTCGAAATCCTTAAAAATTACCTACCACAAATAAAATAAAGACTATGAAAGATTTTAAAGGAATGGGTGTAGCGTTGATTACGCCGTTTAAAGCTGATAAATCTGTAGATGTTGAAACGCTTAAAAAGCTCGTTCGCTTTCAAATAGAAAAAGGAGTCAATTATCTTGTTGTTTTAGGGACAACTGGAGAGTATGTGACGCTCACCGCAGAAGAACGCGAGTTGGTTAAACAGACCATTGTGGCTGAAAATGCAGGGCAATTGCCGTTAGTTCTAGGTATTGGAGGTAATAATACAGTAGCTGTATGCCAAAAATTAGCTACTGAAAATTACGACGATTTTGATGCTATTTTGAGTGTATCACCTTATTATAATAAACCGACCCAAGAAGGGATTTATCGTCACTTTAAGGCTGTGGCAGAACAGGCTAAAAAACCTGTAATCCTATATAATGTTCCCGGAAGAACTTCTTCAAACATGACGCCCGAAACTGTAGCGCGCTTAGCAACTGATTTTGATAATATTATAGGTGTAAAAGAAGCCGCTGGTGATATGGTACAAGCCATGAAGTTAATAGCACAAACTCCAAAAGATTTCTTAGTGATTTCAGGTGATGATATGTTAGCTTTGCCAATGGTTTTAGCAGGAGGAGCAGGAGTCATCTCTGTAATTGGTGAAGGCTTTCCTGCTGAATTTACTGAGATGATTAGATTGGGCTTAGCACGAAGAGTTGACGAGGCTTATGCCATTCATTACCGTTTAGCACCAGCTATTGATTTGATTTTTGAAGAAGGGAATCCAGCCGGAGTTAAGGCTGTATTTGCTAAATTAGATTTAGCTAAATTAGATGTGCGTTTGCCGCTAATAGAAGCTTCCTCAGAGTTACAAAACAAAATAAATAGCTTTGTCGACCAATTTTATCGCTAGAGATATACTGAAATATACCAACTCGACGTTAAACCTTTTTATAATAGAATAGAAAACCGTACTTTTGCACAATGCTTTATAAAAACATGAAAAAAATAACAGTTTTATTAGTCTTAGCTATTACATTAGGGTCTTGTGGACCTTATCAAAAAGCTTTGAAAAAAGATGAAGTTAAACCTAAATATGAACTGGCTGTTAAGTATTATAAAGAAGGCATAAAAGAACATCGCAATTATAAATTGAAACGCACATTGCGCTTACTCGAGCAGATTTTGCCGCAGTTTAGAGGAAAACCGCAAGGTGAGCATTTAGCGTTCATGTATGCGAATACTTTTTTTATATTAGAAGATTACATTGATTCAGGCTATCAATTTGAACGCTTTACAAAATCGTTTTCTAATAGCGATAAAGTAGAAGAAGCGGCTTTTAAAAGTGCTAAAAGCTATTATTACCTGTCTCCACGGTTTAGTTTAGATCAAACGGATACAGAAAAAGCCCTGGCTAAACTTCAACTGTATTTAACACAATATCCAGGAGGAGAACACGTAGGGGAGGCTAATCAAATGATTGCATCTTTACGCTTGAAGCTTGAAAAGAAAAAATTTAAAATCGCAAAATTATATTACGTTCAAGAAGACTGGAAAGCGGCTGTAGCTGCAATGGACAATTTTATAAACGCTAATCCGGGATCACCTTATCTCGAAGAGGCTTACTATTATAAAATGGACGCTGAGCATGTTTTAGCCATTAATAGCTATCGCGTGGTCATGGAAGAACGCTTGAATCAAACTAAAGATTATGCAGAAGATTATATTCGCTATTATCCTGAAGGCGAGCATTTAGAATCTGCAAATACTATTTTAGAAGACGTAAATAACCGTTTAAAAAACTTTTAATAAGTTTAAATTATGAGTATCGATTATAAAAACAGTAAAGCTCCAGTAAGCACTATCACTATTGATAAAAATGCAATGGATGCACAAACAGGCAATCTTTACGAAGCCATTTCTATTGTGGCTAAACGTGCCACTCAAATCAATACTGAAATCAAAAGAGAATTGGTTGAAAAATTAGATGAGTTTGCAACTTATAACGATAGCCTTGATGAGGTGTTTGAAAATAAGGAACAAATTGAGGTGTCTAAATTCTATGAAAGCTTACCTAAACCACACGCATTTGCTGTTGAAGAATGGTTAGAAGGTAAAATCTATTACAGAAATACTAAAGACTCAGAAGAGCAATAGTAATGAACGCAGTCTTAAGCGGCAAGCATATACTTTTGGGCGTTTCTGGAGGAATTGCCGCTTATAAAACTGCCTTTTTGGTGCGCTTGTTTATTAAAGCTGGTGCCCAAGTAAAAGTGGTGATGACGCCCGAAGCTAAAGATTTTGTCACACCGCTAACCTTATCTACCTTGTCTAAAAATCCCGTTTACTGGGATTTTGTTGAACAAGAAGGTGAGCTTTGGAATAACCATGTAGAACTCGGTAAATGGGCCGACTTATTTTGTATGGCGCCCGTCACAGCTAATACCTTAGCTAAAATGGCGCACGGCCAGAGTGATAACTTTCTTTTAGCTACCTATCTCTCTGCTGATTGCCCTGTTTACATAGCTCCTGCTATGGATTTGGATATGTATAGCCATCCTACTACGGCTGAAAACCTCAAACTTTTAACGCAATTTGGTCATCATATTATTCCTGCTGAAACTGGTGAACTTGCCAGTGGATTAGTAGGAAAAGGACGCATGGCTGAGCCTGAGCGTATTCTTGATTTTATCACAGAACACTTAAAAAAAGGCTTACCTTTAAGAGGAAAAAAACTACTATTAACTGCTGGTCCTACCTATGAGGCTATAGATCCTGTGCGCTTTATCGGTAACCATTCTAGTGGGAAAATGGGCTATGCCTTAGCTGAAGAAGCTGCTAAATTGGGAGCTGAAGTCACTTTGATTTCAGGACCTACCAGTTTGCAATTAAACATTGACGCTGTTAATTTGGTACGCGTTACCTCAGCTGAAGAAATGTATCAAGCGGCTCATCGTTATTTTGACGATATGGATGTAGTCATTGCCGCAGCAGCAGTAGCTGACTACCGTCCACAAACAGTAGCTACTGAAAAAATCAAAAAAAACGACCCTGTTTTAGAACTCAAGCTCGAAAAAACTAAAGATATTTTAAAGAGCTTAGGCGAACGAAAAAGTAGTCAATTCTTAGTAGGTTTTGCACTCGAAACACAAAATGAAATACAAAATGCACAGGCAAAACTTCAAAAGAAAAATTTAGATTTTATTGTACTTAACTCTTTACGCGATAAAGGCGCAGGATTTAAAAATGATACCAATAAAATTAAAATTGTCAGTGCTGATACGGTTAAAACATTCGACTTAAAAACAAAAGCAGAAGTGGCGCGCGATATCTTAGCTGAAATTTTAGAACGCTTATCAGACTGAGTTTATTTTTTTCTTAAAGTAATTCTAATAACTTTATTGTAATCCAAGTAAAAATCAATTATCTTCACGCCATATAAATGTGAATAATGATGAAAAATTGCTTGGTTTTCCTTTTTGTGTTGTGTTTTGGCTATGTGTTATCTGCCCAAGAAATTCAATGTAAAGTCACTATTGATGCGCAACAAACGGGTAATACTCAGCTTTCTATATTTAAAACGTTGCAAAACGATTTAGAAGATTTTTTAAACAGTACTGAGTGGAGCCGTCGTGATTTATCTAAAGATCAGCGCGTTCAGGCTAATTTCTTTATTACCGTCACGGCATATGAGAACAATAATTTTAAAGCGACTATTCAGGTGCAATCTTCACGCCCTGTATTTGAATCTGCTATGTTGACGCCAGTCTTCAACTTTATGGATAAAGATTTTAATTTTACCTATCAAGAGCACCAACCGCTAAATTTTAACCCTAATTCATTTGAGTCTAACTTGGTCTCGACAATGAGTTTTTACGTCTATGTCATTTTAGGATTAGATGCAGATACATTTGCACCCAATGGCGGGGCTGAATATTTTGAACAAGCTGATCAAATTGCTAACATTGCTCAACAAAGTGGGCGCAGCGGCTGGGCTGCTAGCGCTGGTGATAATTCGCGCTATGAATTGAGTAGAGAGTTGCGCTCTTCTATTTTTAATGATTTTCATCAGGCGCTTTATGTGTATCATCGTTTGGGGCTAGATGTCATGTCGCGTGATATTAAAGCAGGAAAAACACAAGTTGTCGATGCCTTACACTTGCTCGAATCGGTTAATTCAAAACGCAGCAATACCCTTTTAGTACGCGCTTTTTTTGATGCAAAAGCCAATGAAGTAGTCGCTATTCTCAGTGGAGGACCACAAGTAGAATTGGAGCAAACTATTCAAAATTTATTTAAAGTAGCTCCAAATTATGGCCGGTTGTGGAGTAACATCCGTTAATTTTGGCATTACAGAATATCGCGCATAGTATGTGATTTGTTGACTGTTTCTCGCCATTCACTTTCGGGTTGACTATCGGCTACAATTCCGCCACCTACAAACAACTTTGCTTTGTTTTCGGCGATTTTCATACATCTTAAATTGACAAATAAATCGGTGCTTGCTGTAGCGCGTAGATAAGATTGTTGCTCAATACTACGACGATTGTTGGAGCGGCGAATCTGTTTAGTTTTGACATTGAGTTCGCCTAAAAAACCACTGTAAAATTCACGGTTATAGCCTTCATTTGTTTTAATAAAATCAATTGCTTTTTCTTTGGGTGTGCCTGCCACAGCTGGTGTAGGATGGAGGCGAAGCAATAAGGGTTTTAAATCTTCTTTTGTGTTTAATCGGCCACTGATAGCACTTTTTAAATGCCAGAGTTTTCCGGCGCGACTGTTTTGAACAGGACTGATGTTTAGATGGCTTACAAAATCTTTAATATTGTTGGCAATGTAATCTGTGACAAATTGTTGCTCGCGAAGTTCTTTTGGAGACCACTCCGGTTGATCAGGAAATTCAAGTGCTGATTTTGTGCCGGCTAAGGCCATGGTTTTTAAAGTATTTCCGTTGATTTTAACAAGGGTTTCGGGCGTTGCACCAAGCCATAATCCTATTTGAGGATGAAACCAACAATATACAAAAGCCGTGGGATATTGCTTTAAAAGTCGCTGGTAAGTAGTGATAATATCAGCGGTTAATACCTGTGATTCACTACGCGATAAAACCACTTTTTGCAATACACCTGAAGTAATAGCATTTATACCTTTTTGAACCAAATCAAGGTGGTGTTGGTGAGCTTGAGTGTCATGGACAGACTTAACAGTTTGCTTTGAGTCAATACAAATGGTTTCTGTACTAAAAACCGTTTGAAGTTGTTCACTCTTGTCTGTAGGAAAAACTATGGGAGTCCGCCAATCAAGGTCAAATGGCGCCATTACAAATCCAGATTCCGTAAAATTAGTACTGCTGTAAAGGCTGTTAGTTTTTTGAAAAAGGCTCTTTACAACTTGCTTAGCCTGAGGCTCTAAAAGAGGCTTACGGTATAAAACAAAAGGTAAATTGTCATGTAAATGCAGTCGGGCTTTGTCAAAAAAATCAGTAGAAATCATCGGGGTCGTTTCAGAAATAAATTACTGTTTAGGAAGGGCTATAGTGGTGAGCTTAACAGCCGAAATTAAGTTGTTCGCTTCATCTCTAATTTTGATATCCCATACTTGAGTAGTGCGGCCTTTGTGTAAAAATTCAGCCCGCGCATACACGGTTCCTTCAGCTATACTTTTAACGTGATTGGCGTTAATTTCGATCCCACGCACATAATAATTAGCGACGTCTAAAAATATAAAACTGGCAAAACTACCCACAGTTTCGGCTAAAGCCACTGAGGCGCCGCCGTGTAACACGCCATCAGGTTGGTGTACATGTGGGGTAACCGGCATTTTAGCGATGACATAGTCTTCTCCAATTTCGGTAAATTCGATTTGGAGCGTTTCCATTAAGGTGTTTTTGCAGTGCGCATTAGCCTGAGCTAATAATTCAGAATGACTTGCTTTCATTTGCTTTTATTTACTTTTGTAAAAATACAAATTCAATAACAAATGGCGAAGCAAGAGAAGCGTGTAAATTATCAAACATCTAATTCGTATTCGACTTTAAATACATTTACAAAGAACACTCAAACTACCTGGTTTGTATGCCACGGTATTGGTTTTTTAAGTCGCTATTTTATCACTTATTTTAAAGGCTTAAATGAGCAAGAAAATTATATTGTAGCTCCACAAGCGCCGTCAAAATACTACCAAAAAACAGATTTTAAACACATTGGAGCAAGCTGGTTAACACGCGAGGAAACTCAAGTGGAAACGCAAAATGTCATGCGTTATTTTGAAGCAGTTTATGAAGAAGAACGTCTTTTGAATGCAAAACGACACATTATTTTTGGATTTTCTCAAGGCGTATCAGTGAGTATGCGTTGGATGGCTTCGCAGCAAATAGATTGTGACGTTTTGGTGATTTATGCCGGAGGAATTCCTAAAGAACTGACTACTGAAAATTTTGCCTTTGTCACTAAAACGCAGGTCAAAGTGGTTTATGGAACAGAGGATGAGTATTTTGATGCCGCACGTATGCAAAAGGAAGTGTCTAGGGCAGAAGAATTGTTTGGAAAAGAACGCGTAGAGGTCATTCCTTTTAAAGGGAAACACCAAATGAAACCTGGTGTGATTCGCGAACTCTTGAACATAAAATAGAGCCACCCATCGGACTTGAACCGACGACCTGCTACTTACGAGATAGCTGCTCTGCCAACTGAGCTAGGGTGGCAATTTACAACGGCAAATATAGAGCGATTTATAGGTAAATTGTTCTCGGTAATTTTACTTTTTTTGCTATTTAACTCTTGTTAAAATCCAAAGCGTACTACATCCTGACCTTTTCTAAAGTTTTAAACTTTAGAAAAGGTTGAAAGTTATAGAGGATATTGAAAACTTATAGGTCAAGCGGGCTTAAATCTAATGATTTAGCAGCTATTTTTAAATCTTCAGCAGTGTAGTTTTCGCCTTTAAGCGTAATTAAAAAACGATTTTTATACGCAAAGATAAGTTGAGAATTGAGGGTGTTTTCAATGCTGTCTTGAGCCAATTTTGTGCGGTGTCCATTAAAAGAAGTAGATTTTGTAAATCCCGAATCGGTTTGTTCTGAAAAATCGGAACGTAGATTCCAGATAGCCATGGTCACAAAAGCACTTCCCGTTTTGCCGGCACCATCGATAATGGTGAGTTGTAATTGGCGGTCAATTTGTTGCCAGTAGGTGGCTTTCCCGGTTAACAAATTTCCAAAAATAGGATTGGATTTGACTGAAAATTGTTGGCGGGGGAGCTCGAGTAAGCTACTTGGTAAAACTTGCTTTATTGAATCTTTGACAATAGGTGTGAGTGTGCTGAGCTGTTGCTGTAAATTGGTAATCTGATCGGCATTGTCAGACATGCGCTCTAAGTCCTGAAAGGCATCTGACGAATTTTGTTGTGGGGTAGTAGCGTTGATAGAATCAGCTGTAGTTGGTGAGCTAATCTGTTGCTTTTGGTTATTGGCACAACTGCTCAGTATAGCTGCAAGACTAAGTGCGTAAATGAAATAGTGTGTGTAGCGTTTGATTAGCGTCATAAAAGCAGAGGTTTACAGTGAATGGCGACACCTGTGAATGACAAATGTATTCCATTTTTAGGAATGTTGAAAAAACAAACGAAGATTTATCTTTTAAATATTCGTTTAAAGGCTCCCAGAGTCTGTAAGTTACCCCCACTCAAAATAATATAGAATCAAAAAAATTAAAACGTATTAATCACTTTTTCATTTTTGGTGGTGCGTTTAAAACGTAGCGTGAGTAAGATAGCAGAAGTGGTCAAACCTAAAATAAATCCAATCCAAATGCCACTGGCTCCCATGTCAAAATAAAAGGTCAATAAGCTGCCGATGGGTAATCCTACCACCCAGTAGGCTAAAGCGATGTAGATTGTTGGAATGCGCACGTCTTTTACACCGCGTAATAAACCGGCGCTGATGGCTTGTATGCTGTCAGGGATTTGAAAAATAGCAGCATAGAGTAGAAGTGAAGCTGCAAGAGCAATAACTTCAGTGTCCTCAGTAAAAATAAGTGGGAGATAAGAACGTAAAAAGATATAGCCTAAGGCACAAAGGCTGCCATAGCAAACGGCAGTGACGATGGTGGTTTTGCCAATAATGCGCATTAGTGGCCAGTCATTTCGACCAAAAGTGTTGCTGGTGCAGATGGATCCAGCTTGCGAAAGTCCCATAGAAACCATAAAAGTTAAGGCCGAAAGCGTTAAGGCTATTTGGTGTGCTGCTTGTGCCCGGGCGCTGATGGTGCCAATTATAATCCCCGAAATAGCAAAAGCACCAGATTCCATGCCGAGTTGCAAACTACTAGGAATGCCAATGTATAATAAGTCTTGCCAGGTTTTTTTGTTTAATTTCCATTGACGTTTTCCAATAATGATATACCGCTTAAACAACGAATGTTTTAAGATGACGATGGCTAAGGCTACAAAGATCACTATACGCGTAATGAAAGTTCCCCAACCTGCACCGATGAGCTCTAATCGCGGAAACCCCCAGTTGCCAAAGATGAGTAGCCAGTTGAGAAATCCGTTGAGCGGAATGGCTAAAACGGACAAGGTCATTGCGGTTTTGGTAAATTCTAATCCGTCGGTAAACTGTTTTAAAGCCATAAATAAGAGCATAGGAATAACCGACCACGCCATCAACTGCATATAAGGAACCGCTAGGTCAGCAACTTCCGGATCTTGACCGAGATGATAGAGAATTCCTTTGCTAAACTCTAATCCCACGGCAATAACTACGGCCACAATGGCTGATAAAATAAATCCGTTGTAGAGGTAATGGCTCACTAAAGCACCATCGCGTTTTCCGTTGGCCATACTGACTAGCTGTGATACGGATATGGTGATGCCTATACCTAAAATAAACGGAATATTGATGACACTAGTCACTAAAGCTGCAGCTGCGAGATGCTTATAACTCACGTCGCCCACCATAGCGGTGTCGATAAGCTGCAAAGCAATTTGTGCGATTTCCCCAAGGATAACCGGATAAGCGAGATTAAGCGTTTTTTTTGTCTGTGTAAACGTCATGTGCGATGATTTGTAGAATTTGAGGTGGCCGGTCAAATTGAAAGCGCAAATTTACGAAATATAAGTGGTTAGAATTTTTGTTTTTTCAAAAGGAAAGCACAAAAAAATAGCCCGGGATTAACCGAGCTATTAAAGTGATAAAAGGAAAAAGATTAGCCTTTTAAAATCTTTTTAGGCACTGCAGCTTCATCTAAGTAAAGCGCTGTTGTTTTGTATTGTACATAGGTTTTTGATACAAACAAATAGCCGTTGTAATCATTGGTAGTTCCCCAAGAATTTTTAACGATATAGTATTCTTTACCGTTTTTATCTTTGGCTAAACCGATAATGTGCATACCGTGATCATCAGTAGTTGAGTAATTATCAAAAGCTTCTTGACGCATTTCAGGAGTCACTTTTAATTCGTTGTGAGGCTCACTGAATAAGTTTGTGCGTTCTTCTTTAGAGAGTGATTTGTAAGGGACTTCAGGTACAAAAGCGACGCCGTTTTTCCAGCTAAAATATTTTTCGCTGACATCAGTAGCCCAACCTACAGTATAACCTTCTTCTAAAGCATTGTCAATGATATCAGTAAGATCAGTCATTTTGACGTTATAAGCATAGTCAAAACTCCAGTTGTCAGGTACTGGTAAAAAGATATCTGTATATAAAGGTTCAGCAGGAAGCGAAGTGATTTCGATATAATCGCTAGGGGTGATACCTACAACTTCTTTAGCAAAGCTTTTTGGGGTATACGTTTTTCCTTTATATTCAAAAGATTCAGGAACTTCGCCTAAGTAGCTATCTAAAATTGCGTTGAAAGCAACTACCCAGTTTTTAGTTAATTTACCGTTTTTATTTTGGATGATGCCATCTAAAAAGCCTTTTAAAGCTGTTTGCATTTCGCCAAAATTGTTAATGCTAGTGCCGTAATTTAAACCGTCATAAACACTTTGAGGTAGCGCGCCGTATTTAGCATACATGTTCACTACATCGTGAAGCTCACCACCGTCACCGTAGCGTATATTGCCGTGCATACGTACATAATTTTTGGCTTTCTCTAAATACACACAACGCGCGGTGTAGATTTCAGAAAGATCAACAGGTTCTTTACCTTCTCTAGCCATTTCTGATTCGAGGAAAGAGTTTCCTGAATAACTCCAGCAGGTTCCACTGCGACCTTGATTTTTTACGGAAGTGGTTTCGAGGTTGATGATAGGCTCAAAGTCAAAACCTTCTTTTGAGTTAAGACTGTGATTACTTTTTAATGAATTGATTAACTCCACTTGGGCTGAGGCGCCAACGGATAAAAACAGCGCTAAGGCAAGTAGCGTGAGTTTGTTTTTCATAGAAATTATTTTTTGAGTGAATAATGGCTTGCAATTTAAGAAATCAGAATTTTAATCCCTAAAGATTCTGTACTATTATTAAGTATGTACTGTGAAAAATGAAACGAATATGGGTTTTGATACAATATTATAATCACAAATATGATTTGTGTAATTAAAATATAAAAATAATTTATTTACTATTTTTATTATGTTAAATCGTATCTTATTTTTATTAATGTTTATAAAATCCTATGGATATACTAGGGTATTATAAATATTTTAAAAACATTAAATTTATGTTTGATTTAAGTTAATGATTGTATAAATTTGGCAATCAACTTTTAAATCTTATTAACGATGATTAGAAAAATTACGTTGTTTTCTTTAATGTTCTTGGGATGTATGGCGCTTCGAGCGCAATCTACCCCTGCATTTTCTGAAAATTTTACTGGAACTACAGATCAAACTGGTTTAGGTAGCCTTACCGACTTAGGCTGGACTATCTACGACGAAGACGGGCAAACAGTTAACCCACAAATTAGCTTTATTGATGAAGCCTGGAAGATTGTATACTTCTCAGATATAGGGGAGGCTATGGTGACCACTTCTTATTTTACTACTACAGGACAACAAGCTGATCGCTGGGCAGTGACGCCACAAATTTCTGTTCCGGCAACAAACCCAACCTTACTCTTTCAAGTGTTGTCAGGAGACCCAAATGCGCCAGAGGCTTATGAGGTTCTAGTATCTACAACAGGCAATACGCCAGCTGACTTTACAGATGCAGCAGTGTTGACTGATGATCCGGCTCCTAGTGGACAAATGACACAACGTATAGTGTCTTTGGCTGATTATGCTGGTCAAGATGTTTATATCGCTTTTCATTCTATGGGTACTGATGGTTACCTCTTGGCTGTCGATAATGTTATTGTACAATCTATGCAAGATAATGATGCAGGTGCACTTGCCGCTGCTGCTAATAAGTATGTTGAGACTAATACGAATAACACTGTTCAAGTGCAGGTAAAAAACAACGGCGGAAACACCATCACTAACTTGACAATTGAGTGGACTGATGGTACTAATGTGTATAGCGATACGTATTCAGGTTTAAACATTGTTCCGCTTGCTACTTCAGTAATCGATTTGACAGATCCTGCTAATTTTGCTGATGTTGCTGAACACAATATCACTGTTACTATAACAGCTGTTAATGGTAATGCAGATGCTGATACCTCAAATAATGTTGCATCATTTAAAACTTACACCGTAAGTCAAGCTGTTGAAAGAGCAGTGGTTGTGGAAGAAGGAACTGGTACTTGGTGTGGCTATTGTCCACGTGGAATTGTGGCTATGGAATATATGTATGACAACCCTTCTTTATTTCCTAACTTTATAGGTATAGCTGTTCATAATAGTGATCCGATGACCGTGGCGGCTTATGATTCAGGTTTAGGATTTTCTGGTTTCCCAGGAAGTGCTGTGAATCGTTTGGTCTCTGATATTCCTGTTACTCAAGATATTTGGACAGATTACTATAATTCCTTTTCTGCCTTATTACCGCCGGCTGACATAGAGTTAACTGCTCAATATGACAATGCTACTCGCGAATTAGTGGCTACTGTAAATTCAACCTTCTACACCAATATTTCTAATGCAGATTACCGTTATGCTTTAGTAGTTGTTGAAGATGATGTGTCAGGAACTGGTGAAGGTTGGAGTCAATCTAATTATTACGCTGGTGGCCAAATGGGTGCTATGGGTGGTTTTGAAAATAAACCGAGCTCTGTTTCTGATATAGAATACGACCGTGTAGCTCGTGCACTTATAGGTGGATTTGCTGGTGAAGCTGGTAGTGTGCCTGCTCAAATTACGGATGGTTTAGCTCATTCTTATGATTTTACTTATACCATTCCAGCTGATATCAATGTTGAAGAAGCTTCTGTAGTTGCCTTGTTAATCAATAATGCTGGTGCAATTGTAAATGCTACAGAATTACCTTTGGGTGATTTAGGCGTAAATGATTTACAAGTCACAAACAACTTTAAATTGTATCCTAACCCTGCTGTTAACTACGTTAATGTGAGTTTTGCTAAAGCCTTAACTGGTGAAGTAGCTATGCATATTTACGATTTGAATGGCCGTTTGGTGAAAACCCAAAACTTCAATTCTATCCAAGCAAATTCAGCTTTGCGTATTAATGTGTCTGATTTAGCTACTGGAGAATACTTGTTGTCATTCTCTACAGATAAAGGTTCAATCGTTAAAAAGTTAGTCGTTAAATAGATTAATTGGATTAGCAATTAATTTATGAAGACTTAAACTATGCGCAACTACTCAGCTTGCGCATAGTTTGTTTTTAAACGAATAACTGTTAAAAATTAGATTTTATTAAGCATTATCCACTGATTAATTGAATTTTATATGTAACTTCGTAAAATCGACATTAAAAACTGTTTATGAAAAAAATTACTTTGTTTTTAGCAGCTGTTTTGCTGTGTTTTGTAGCGCAAGCTCAATTTCATGTCACCACTATCGATGGTGATCCTATAAACGCCGATGATGTATTTGAATACACCACTACTGATACTACTGCTGAATTAGGCTTTTATGTGTATAACGATACCGAAAATCCTATTGATATGCGCGTTAAGGTAGTATCTATCACTAATGGGTCTGGTGATGGTATGCAATTGTGCTTTGGACAGTGTTATTATGGGGTGCTAGAGGGTGCTACTTATCCAGTAGAAGGAAGTGAAGCTTCATCAGTTACAATTCAACCTGGGCAACATCAAGGTTCTTCAGGAGATCATATTTGGGTTGAAAGCAAAAATGGTATTCCCAATATAAACGAATCTTCAGTCTATGTCTTAGAATTTCAACAAATGGATCCTATGGGTTTATTTGTACAAGAGTCTATGCAGATTACCTATATTTATACTTCAGCCTTAAGTGTAGCCGAACACGCTCAAGATATGGCGGTTCAATTGCAAAGCACGATGATTAACAATGGTAAATTGGCCATTAATGCAGAGCGCCCGGCGCAAATGCAAGTGTATAATCTGTTAGGTCAAGAAGTGAAAGCAGCACATTTAGCTAGCGGCTTAAATACCGTTGATGTTTCTAGTTTATCTGCTCAAGTTTACCTCGTGCGTTTTCAAAATGCTAAAGGCCAAACTAAAACTCAAAAAATCGTTATTGAATAATATAAACGATTTTTAACTAATTTAAAAACCACAGCATATAGTTGTGGTTTTTTTATGGTCTGAAAATATCGATTTATTTTTGTAAGGTAGTTGATTTAGGATGAGTGTAGAGTCGAGATTTGCTGCATTGCACTTGGCATCAAAACTAGAATAGCCGAAAAGAGTTTCTCTTCCGGCTATTTTAAGTGTATGCTAGTTTTAAATTCTGTATTACAAGCTTGAACTAACTAGTGAAATCAAATCGATTAAGCGATTGCTGTAACCGCGTTCATTGTCATACCAGCCTATAAGTTTGACAAGATGACCGTCGATAACGGAAGTCATTTCTTCATCAAAAACGCAAGAATAAGGGTTACCAATCACATCAGAAGAAACAATAGGATCAGTCATGTATTGAACAATGCCCTTAAAATCCTTTTCAGAGGCTTCTTTAAAGAGGTGATTAATTTCATCAATCGACGTCTTGCGCTTCACGTTGAGCGTCATGTCGGTTAGAGAGCCATTAGGCACAGGCACGCGAATGCCGCAACCACCAATGACATCGGCTAAATCAGGGAAAATCTTAGTCAAAGCTTTAGCTGCTCCGGTAGTTGTCGGAATAATTGAACGGCTGGCAGCACGGGCACGACGCAAATCACGATGGGGCTGGTCGTGCAAGTTTTGATCGCTTGTGTAAGAATGGACCGTTGAAATATAAGCTTGCTCAACGCCTAAAGCGTCGTGAATAATTTTGAGCATCGGCGCAGCATTGTTAGTGGTACAGGAAGCATTTGAGATAATGCGCTCTTTGCCGGTCAACTCTTTTTCATTAACGCCTAAAACAACCATCGCAATAGAATCATCTTGAGGCGGTACTGAAAGAATAACTTTTTTAGGACCGCTGATTAAGTGGCGCTCTAAGGCTTGACGCGTTTTGAATTTTCCGGTACATTCTACAACAATATCCACATGAAAACCTTCCCAAGAAATGATTTCAATATCAGTTTGATGGGTGAGGGGATAGCGTTTGCTGTTGACAATAATGGTTTCCCCATCGGCTGAAACATCGGCGTCTAAAGTGCCGTGAACACTGTCATATTTTAAAAGATGCGCCAGTGTTTTAGCATCAGCAAGGTCGTTGATAACAGCAACTTCTATGTTAGGATGTTCTAGTAAAAGTCGGAAGAGACTACGTCCTATTCGACCAAATCCATTAATCGCGATTCTTGTCTTTTTGGTCATCGTTAGAGTTACACTAATTTAAATGTTTTTTAGCTTTATATGATGAACGCACTAAAGCACTACTTTCAACATGACGGAAACCGAGTTCGAGTCCAATTTCTTTGTATTTAGCAAATTGATCAGGAGTAATAAATTGTTGTACAGGTAAATGTTTTTTACTCGGTTGTAGATATTGGCCAATGGTGACTACATCCACTTTATTTTCACGTAAATCTTTTAAAGCTTGAATGACTTCATCTTCACGTTCACCTAAGCCGAGCATAATGCCAGATTTTGTGCGGCGAATGCCATTTTCTTTTAAGTAACGCAAAACAGCGAGACTGCGATCGTATTTAGCTTGCACGCGTACTTCGCGTGTTAAACGACGAACGGTTTCAATATTGTGCGAAACCACTTCAGGTTTAACAGCAATAATGCGGTCTATATTGCGCTCGTTGCCTTGAAAATCAGGAATTAATGTTTCTAAAGTGGTGTTAGGGTTCATGCGGCGGATGGCTTGAATGGTCTCTGCCCAAATGATAGATCCCATGTCTTTTAAGTCGTCACGATCAACACTGGTAATCACCGCGTGATCAATACCCATTAATTTGATAGAACGCGCCACTTTTTCAGGTTCATCCCATTCTACAGTATCGGGACGCCCTGTTTTTACACCGCAAAAGCCACATGAACGCGTACAGACATTTCCTAAAATCATAAAGGTAGCAGTCCCTTCGCCCCAACATTCACCCATGTTAGGACAACTTCCTGAAGTACAAATGGTGTGGAGATCGTATTTATCGACAATTTTACGGAGGTTTCTATATTTTTCGCCAGTTGGTAGCTTGACACGAAGCCATTTGGGCTTCGGTGCTAGTTTGCCACGAGTGATAGTTTCTGTTGCCATAGATGTTTATTCTAGTACGGACAAAGGTAAGGAATCTAGTAAGGAAATGTAATTTTTATTGCGTTTTTAAATGAAAATGAATTTCAAAACGAGACAGATGTGCGTTGTGATTTTATAGCGCTTAGCTCTAATTTAATAAGTTGTTGAAAATCAATCTAATGTTATTTTTTGAATGCGTAGTAAAAATAATTTTATGAGATTGTTGGAAATTGATTTTACCACTAGATCTAACGGAGGGACTTATTTCCTCAAATTTCTTTCTTTAGGATTGGGGTTAAAAATTGAGGAAATAGCTTTCGTTTTAAAATTTTGTCACGCACTTTATATGACCTTACTCAAGTTTCAGGGGAAGGTAGCAAATGAGAAATTAGGAGATTATGCCAATTTAGAATTATTTTTTAGCCCGATTTATAATATCTTTTGTAGGGATAATGCCGTGGGCCATAAATTACTAGTACAATGAGACAAAGTCGAAATTGGACTATTTAATTTATCCATACGGTATTAAAGCATACTTCTGTTTATAGTTATAACCAACCCTGTAATGGTTGAAATATGATTAACCCCGAGTGTAACTCAGGGCACTGAGATTACCGTGCTTTACAGAACTACGAAGTAGTTCAACAATAAAGATTGAGGTAGAATAACTCTGAAACTTGAGTGACCTTATATAAAAAACGACTGCTCAATTAGAGCAGTCGTCAGTATTAATTATTGTTATAGAAGTAAATCTACTTAAGCCTTTTTAGGTTCAGAGGAATTGGAATCACATGAACCAGGCATGTTGCCACAAAAACTACAAGGCTCGCCAGACTTGTTGAGGTGTGGATTTTGACTAGCGCAAGTACCAGCAAATTCACCGTCTTTTTTTGCCCAAATTTTTATAGCTATACCAGCTACGCATAGCGCAATAATACCAACTGTTATTAAGAACAATTCCATAATTCAAAGTTTAATACTACAAAGTTAGTGCTTTAATCGAATAGCGCAAAGCTTTTAATCTTGTTTGTTTAAATATATGAGCGGAATTAATTTCTCTTAATAAATGTTAAACATGTTGATTGTCACTGGGTTGAGTGAGGGATTGATGAACTAATTTTAATGTATTACGCAATTATATTAACTTCAGTTTCAAGGTTAATTTGATAATTTTCTTTGACTTTAGCCTGAATTTTACGAGCTAAATTAAGAATATCTTCTCCGGTTGCTTTACCATAATTAACCAAAACCAAAGCCTGATTTTTATGCACACCGGCATCGCCTTCGCGGTAGCCTTTAAACCCAACCTGATCAATTAACCAACCGGCCGGAATCTTGTATTGATTGCCGGGTACTTCATAGTATTTTACTTCAGGATGAGCGACTTGCAAAGTTTTAAATTCAGCTTCGGTGATGATAGGATTTTTAAAAAAACTACCGCTGTTGCCCAATTGATTAGGATCGGGTAGCTTGCGTTGACGAATCCGAATCACTGCATCCGAAATGGTTTTTATAGAAGGATGAGCTATCTGCATAGCTTGCAATTCTTCTTGAATACTGCCATATGAGGTGTGTAGTTGATGGTTAATCTTGGTCAGTCTGAAAGTGACACCAGTGATAATGTAAAGATCTTTAGCTTCGTTTTTGAAAATGGAATTTCTATAACCAAAATGGCATTCTTCCTTTTTAAATGTACGAACTTCAAGAGTTTGCCGATGAATGGCTTCACATTCTACAAAGCTATCTTGGAGCTCTATGCCGTAAGCGCCAATGTTTTGCACTGGCGCTGTGCCGACATTACCCGGAATGAGTGATAAATTTTCAAGTCCACCATAGCCATTTTCAACACAATGTCTGACAAATTGATGCCAGTTTTCACCGGCTTTAGCTTGAATGATGACATGCGAAGCACTTTCGTTTAAAATGGTTATGCCTTTTAGGTTGATGTGTAAAACGGTGCAATCTAGATCTTTTGACAACAACACATTACTTCCTCCTCCTAAAATAAAGAGTTCGTCGGCGTAAGAAGTTTTTAAAATTTCTTTTAAATCTTCTACAGTGTTTATAGCGGCATATAATTTTGCCTTAACATCAAACCCGAAGGTATTGTGATGTTTAAGCGACTGATTCGGGATTAATTCCATTCTTTTTGAGATAAACGTGTAAACCTTCTTTGAGAATATTTACGGCTGTAATCAAATTTTCCTTTTTTAAGACATACGCTAAGCGGATTTGATTGTTACCGGTATTTGGCGTAGAATAAAATCCGGCAGCAGGGGCAATCATTACCGTTTGACGATCAACTTGAAAATGCTCTAACAACCATTTGGCAAAGTCTTCTGCATCGTCAATTGGAAGTTCAGCAATACAATAAAACGCACCTCGTGGCTTGGCCACTTTAACACCAGGAATTTCTTTTAAGGCTTTAATTAAGGCATTGCGTCTATCTACATATTCTTCCTTAACCGCATCAAAATAGGATTGTGGCGTACTCAAAGCTGCTTCACTAGCTATTTGTTCGTAGGTAGGTGGACTCAAACGCGCTTGCGCAAATTTCATAGCCGTGTTTATGATGTCACTATTTTTAGAAACTAAACAGCCTATACGAGCCCCGCACATACTAAACCGTTTAGAAACCGAATCAACCATGATTGCATTTTGCTCAATTCCCTTTTCGTTTAAAATAGAATTGTGACTGGCGCCATCATAAGTGAATTCGCGATAAACTTCATCGGCGATAAGGTATAAATCGTGTTTTTTAACGAGCTTAGCCAATTGTTCTATCTCTTTTTTAGTGTAGAGATAGCCCGTAGGATTACCAGGATTACAGATAAGAATTGCTTTTGTTTTGGCGGTGATTAACTTTTCAAATTCAGCAATTGGAGGTAAAGCAAAATTGTTGTCAATATTGGCTTGAACAGGTTTAATGGTGGCACTCATCAAATTAGCAAAACCATTATAGTTGGCATAAAATGGTTCAGGAATAATGATTTCATCACCCGCATCGCAAATGGCTGCCATAGCAAAGGATAAGGCTTCAGACCCACCTGTAGTGATTAAAATGTCTTCTGTTTGTACAGGAAGATGAGAACGATCGCGGTAAAATTCAGCCAGTTTCTCGCGGTAACTTTCAAAACCGTCTGAAGGACTGTATGAAAGGATTTTTAAGTGGTTGTTACGCACAGCATCTAAAGCTGCTTGTGGAGTTTCAATATCAGGTTGTCCTATATTGAGATGAAAAATATGTTTACCTTGTTTGCGTGCTTTTTCGGCAAAGGGAGTCAACTTCCGTATCGGCGATGCGGGCATTTGTTGACCTTTTTTAGAAATGGATAACATAGTCTATTTTTTTGGACGAATTTCCGAATAATTTTGGGTTTATAAAAGCGCTTTGTTAAAAAGCTATACCCTAAATTAATTAATTTAAGAAGGCAGACTTAAAATGGCTTTGTATGCTGATTTTTGAGAGCAGTAGATTCTGATAACTTCCTTTTAGTGTTCTTTTAAAAATGGTGTAGCATTTATTGCTTTTTTCAGCCTTAATGTACTTTGTTTTGGATAGATTTTGTTCGCATTTACTAGGTAAATTAGGGAACTGAAATTTTGTAAACGAAATTTTTTCTCTGATAAATTGGGTATAGAATAATAAAAACAGTAATATGTATCTAATATAACTAATAAAATAGATAAATAAACTGAAATAATAATATATAAAAGAATATTACGTATATTATTTGTTTTATAAAAGATTTATAATCTATATTTGCTTCTTCAATTTTAATGTAGAAAATAATGACATTTGTTGTTAGACAGGCAAATTCTGATGATTGTGCGTGGGCACAGGTTATTGTAGATGAAATGGCGAGTTCTGCAAAAATACGCGGTACCGGAATCGCTAAGCGTACGCCTGAGTATGTTGAACAAAAAATGCAGGAGGGTAAAGCTATTATCGCTCTTGCTGATGACGGCTCTTGGGCCGGATTTAGTTATATCGAAACCTGGACACACGGCAAGTATGTGGCTAATTCAGGCTTGATTGTCAATCCGCAGTTTCGCCAGCACGGTTTAGCGCGTAAAATTAAACAAGCCGTTTTTAAATTGTCGCGTGAAAAGTATCCGGATTCTAAAATTTTTGGATTAACAACCGGCTTAGCTGTAATGAAAATTAATAGCGAATTAGGTTATTCACCGGTGACTTATTCTGAATTAACACAAGATGAAGCCTTTTGGAAAGGTTGCGAAACTTGTGTGAATTTCCAAATCTTAAAAAGTAAAAATAGAAAACATTGTCTGTGTACAGCAATGTTATTTGATCCTTCAAAACATAAAAACGATGAAAAATAAAGTAGTTTTAGCCTATAGTGGAGGCTTAGATACCACTTATTGTGCCTTGTGTCTTTCTAAAACGCTAAACTGTGAGGTGCACGCCGTAACGGTAAATACAGGCGGTTTCTCTGCTGACGAAATTGCAATCATCGAAAAAAAGGCATTAGATTTAGGCGTGGCTTCTTATCAATGTATTGATGCGGTAGAAAGTTATTACGATTCTTGTGTAAAATACTTGCTGTTTGGCAATGTGCTTAAAAACAACACCTATCCGCTATCAGTAAGTGCTGAGCGTACTATTCAGGCGCAGGCTATTGCTGATTACGCAGTGAAAATCGACGCGCAAGCTATTTGTCACGGCTCCACTGGCGCCGGTAATGATCAAGTGCGTTTTGATGTGGTATTTCAAATTATGGCGCCGGGCGTCGAAATTATCACGCCTATTCGCGACAATCAATTGAGTCGTGAGGAAGAGATAGCTTTCTTAAAAAAGCACAATGTAGATATGGATTTTGAGAAGGCTAAATACTCTATCAATAAAGGACTTTGGGGAACTTCAGTAGGAGGAAAAGAAACCTTGACTTCTGATCAATATTTGCCGGAAGAAGCATTCCCGTCTCAAGTTGAAAAAACAACGCCTGAAGATCACGTTTTGGTGTTTGAAAAAGGTGAATTAGTAGGGATTAATGACGAAAAATTCACACACCCCTCGCAGGCTATTAAAAAACTGGAAAGCTTAGCGGCTCCTTTTGGTATTGGTCGCGATATTCACGTTGGCGATACCATTATCGGTATTAAAGGGCGAGTAGGTTTTGAAGCGGCTTCAGCATTAATCAGTATTAAAGCACATCACTTGCTCGAAAAACACACCTTGTCTCAAAATCAGATGATGGTCAAAGACCAAATGGCAACAATGTATGGCAAGTGGTTGCACGAGGCTTTGTTTTTAGAGCCGGTAATGCGTAACATCGAAGCCTTTTTTGAAGGAACGCAAAACAGCGTAACCGGGAGGGTTTTTGTATCGTTATTGCCTTATCGATTTATTGTTAAGGGAATTGAATCGCCTTATGATTTAATGTCTAACAAATTTGCACAATATGGTGAAATGAACAAAGCTTGGACTGGTGAAGATGTCAAGGGTTTTTCTAAAATCTTAGCTAATTCACTCACTATTTATCATCAAATAAACGGGAGTTATGAATCCTAAAATTAAAGCCGGAATTATTGGTGGAACCGGTTATACAGGAGGAGAATTGACGCGTTTGTTGCTCAATCACCCTAATGTTGACTTGTGTTTTACAACGAGCAGAAGTTGTGCCGGACAAAAAATAACAGATTTACATCAAGATTTATTGGGCGAAACAGAGTTGACTTTTGTAGCCGAAGCAGATCACGTGGTTGATATTTTGTTTTTGTGCTTGCCGCATAAGCAAAGTAAACCTTGGCTAGAAGAACACGCTATTCCTGCGGAAACTAAATTAATTGACTTGAGTAATGATTTTCGATTAAACGGCCATTTTAAAAACCGTCAATTTATATATGGTTTGTTAGAGGTACACAAAGAGGAAATAAAAAAAGCTAATGCTGTTGCCAATTCAGGTTGCTTTGCTTCAGGATTGCAATATGCCTTGTTACCTTTGGCCAGTCAGCAAAAGCTCAAAAAAGTTTTTGCTACCGGCATTACCGGAAGTACCGGAGCAGGAGTGGTGCCTAAACCGACCACTCATTACTCTTGGCGTGCTAATAATGTATCGGCCTATAAAACCTTGACGCATCAACATATGGATGAGATTAAATTGACTCTTGAGCAGTTGAATAAGGCTGAAGTGCAAGTGAATTTTGTGCCGTGGCGAGGCGATTTTCCACGTGGCATTTTTATTAGCGCCACGGTAGAAATTGAAGATAGCTTAGATGATTTGTATGCGCTTTATGAAGATTTTTATAAAGATGAAGTCTTTGTGCACCTGTCTAAACAAGCCATCAACTTAAAACAAATTGTAAGCACCAATAAGTGTGTACTACAGTTAGAAAAACAAGGAAACGTCTTGGTGGTACACGCCGCAATTGATAACCTTTTAAAAGGAGCTGCCGGACAGGCTGTTCAAAATATGAATTTGATGTTTGGCTTTGCTGAAGATACAGGTCTTCATCTCAAACCTATGGCTTATTAAGCCGATAAAAAATAAGATATAATGGAATTATTTGATGTTTACAGTCTTTTTGATTTAACACCGGTTAAGGCCAAAGGCTGCTATCTGTGGGATGATAAATCTGAAAAATATTTAGATCTGTACGGCGGGCACGCCGTGATTTCTATTGGGCATTCGCATCCACATTATGTAGAAACAATTAGCGAGCAACTTAAAAATATTGGATTTTACTCCAACTCAGTCCATATTGCTATTCAGCAAGAAGTGGCCACTCTTTTAGGGCGTCTCAGTGGTTATAACGATTATCAGTTGTTTATGGTCAACTCCGGCGCTGAAGCCAATGAAAATGCCATCAAATTAGCTTCCTTTTACAACGGGAAAAAGAAAGTCCTAGCCTTTTCAAAAGCTTTTCACGGCCGTACTTCAGTGGCAGTAGCGGCTACAGATAATAAAAAAATCGTCGCTCCGGTAAATGAAACAGACAATGTTGTTTTTGCACCTTTTAATGATGTTGACGCTGTAAAACAAGCCTTTGCTGAACACGATTTTTCATCGGTAATTGTTGAGGGTATTCAAGGTGTTGGCGGCGTGCAACTACCAACCGATGAGTTTTTAAAAACCATCGCAACCCTTTGTCAGCAAAACAACGCTGTTTTTATTCTCGATGAGGTGCAATCTGGTTACGGACGTACTGGCGATTTCTTTGCTCATCAAAGTAGTGGTGTAAAACCCGATATCATTACGATGGCTAAAGGAATGGGTAATGGTTTTCCGGTTGCCGGTCTGTTGATTTCGCCTAAAATCAAACCTCAAAAAGGAATGTTAGGTACTACTTTTGGCGGCAATTACTTGGCCTGCGCGGCTGCTTTAGCGGTTTTAGAAGTGATGGATGCTGAAAAATTGATGGACAATGCCGTAAAAATGGGCGATTACTTTTGCTATAAATTAGGCGAAGTTGAACACATCAAAGAAATTCGTGCTCGTGGCTTAATGGTCGGGGTTGAACTCGATCAAGCTTGTGCTCCGATACGTTTAAATCTATTGAAAAAGCACCACATCTTAACCGGTAATGCCTCACAACCCAATACCTTGCGTATTCTTCCGTCTTTAGCGGTAACTGAAACTGAAATTGACGCCTTAATTGAGGCCTTAAAAGCTGAATTAAATGACTAAACTTAAAAAATTTACAGCAGTAGCTGACGTACCAAACCTCGAACAAGCTTTAAAAGAGTGTTTAGAAATTAAAGCGGATACCTTGGCGACGCCTGAATTAGGAAAAAATAAAACCGTAGGCTTAGTGTTTATGAATCCGAGTTTGCGAACGCGTATCAGTATGCAAAAAGCTTGTCAAAATTTGGGTTGCAATTTTATGGTCATCAACGCCGGTAAAGATGCTTGGACTTGGGAACTTGAAGAAGGGGCAATAATGAACGGTACTTCTGTTGAGCATATTAAAGAAGCGGCTAAAGTGTTGAGTGCTTATTGCGATGTGTTGGCTATTCGTTGCTTTCCGGCCTTTAAAAACAAAGAAGAAGATGCGCAAGATCGCGTCCTCAAACAATTTATTGAATACGCTACAGTACCGGTAATTTCTATGGAATCAGCCACCCGTCATCCGCTGCAAAGTATGACCGATATGTTGACCATCAAAGAACACTGGCACCAATCAACTCCGCCAAAAATTGTATTGACTTGGGCGCCGCACGTCAAACCTATTGCACATTCTGTAGCTAATTCGTTTTGTGAATGGGTAAAGGAAATCGATGCAGAAGTGGTGGTGACTAATCCCGAAGGCTATGATTTAAATCCTGAATTTACAGATGGATTAACCGTTACACACAACCAAGACGAAGCCTTAAAAGACGCCGATTTTATTTATGTAAAAAACTGGTCTTCTTTTGAAAATTACGGCGCAACACCGGCGGTTGAAGGTGAATGGATGTTGACTTTAGGTAAGTTAAAACCCACCAACAATGCCAAGGTGATGCACTGCCTGCCGGTTCGTCGTAATGTGGTGATTAGCGATGAGGTACTCGATAGTGACCAAGCCTTAATTTACGATCAAGCAGCCAACCGTTTAATTGCTGCCCAATGGGTTTTAAAAAATATGTTGTAACCCAAATTTATAATTATGACCGATAAAAAGCCGCTACATATCATTAAAATAGGAGGAAACATCATTGATAACCCTGCTAAACTCCAACAATTTTTGGCAGATTTTGCACAGATTAATGCGCCTAAATTATTAGTACACGGGGGAGGAAAAACTGCAACCGAATTAGCTAACCAAATGCAGTTACCTCAAGAAATGATTGATGGTCGACGCGTGACAAATGCCGAAACTTTAAAATTAATCACAATGGTATATGGCGGCTTAATCAACAAAAATATTGTGGCGGCATTAGCGGCCCAAGAGGTGTTGGCCATCGGCCTATCAGGCGCTGATGCCAATACAGTGATTGCTGATAAACGCCCTGTAAATCCAATCGATTACGGATTTGTAGGCGATGTAAAATCGGTGAATAATCAGTCGATTAAAAAATTACTCGATGCCGGATTTACGCCTGTTTTTTGTGCTTTGACACACGATGCTAAGGGACAATTGCTCAA
This sequence comes from uncultured Flavobacteriaceae bacterium, assembly GCA_964451785.1. Lineage (GTDB taxonomy): Bacteria > Bacteroidota > Bacteroidia > Flavobacteriales > Flavobacteriaceae > JAJYSO01. The sequence continues at coordinate 12,718 of CAYVJG010000022.1, read as the reverse complement.
CACCAATGCCGATACGATGGCAGCTGTTATCGCTGCAGCAATGAGTGAAGATTATGCCGTTCAACTCAACTATTGTTTTGAGAAAAAAGGTGTTCTGCGTTCGGTTGATGACGATAATTCTGTCATTACTAAAATTACGCCTGACACTTACGCACAACTCAAAGCTGATAACATCATCTTTAAAGGAATGTTGCCCAAACTTGACAATGCGTTTTTTGCCGTTAATCACGGTGCTGAGGCCGTTTACATTTTGCAAGCTGAAGATGTATTGTCTAGAGTTTTAACCCAATCACATTATGGAACCAAAATCATAGCTTAAACCAGTGGATACCTTATATCAAAAAGCATTAAGCTTATTAAAACAGCTCATTCAAACGCCTTCATTTAGTAAGGATGAAGATAAAACAGCACAGATTATCACCGATTTTTTATCTGAAAACGGAGTGAAATGGGAGCGTGAACAAAATAATATCTGGGCTAAAAACAAACATTTTGACCTGGCTAAACCGACTATTCTTTTTAACTCACATCACGACACGGTAAAACCTAATCACAGTTATACCAATGATCCGTTTCAAGCTTTTGAAAAAGACGGCAAATTATATGGTTTAGGCAGCAATGATGCCGGTGGCGCTTTGGTGTCGCTTATAATGACATTCTTGTATTTTTATGAGCGAACGGACTTAAAGTACAATATCATTTTAACCGCTACTGCCGAAGAGGAAATTTCGGGAGTTAACGGCGTTTCTTCGATTTTAAAACATTTGGGAAATATTGATTTTGCTATTGTTGGCGAACCTACCCAAATGCAAATGGCGATAGCCGAAAAAGCACTCTTAGTGATGGATTGTACGGTGACCGGAACGCCCTCGCACGCCGCTCATCCTAATGATGACAATGCTATTTACAAAGCGATTAAGGATATTCAATGGGTTGAAAATTACAAATTTCCAAAAGTATCCCCTTGGTTAGGCGAAGTCAAATTGACCACCACCGTAATCAATGCCGGAGAATTGCACAATCAAGTGCCGGCTGATTGTCATTTTGTAATTGATGCCAGAGTGACAGAACAATATTCTACTCAAGAGGTGTTTGATACCGTTCAAGCCAACTTGCAAGCAGAGGTGGTGGCGCGTAATTTACGTCGAAATTCGTCTTCCATTCCTGAAGCGCATCCTTTTGTGCAGGCCGGAAAAAAACTGGGGCGCACGTGTTATGGCTCGCCAACCAGTTCAGATCAAGCCTTGATTCCGTTTACCTCTTTAAAAATGGGGCCGGGTCTCTCAACGCGTTCACACAGCGCTGATGAATTTATTTATAGCGAAGAAATCAAGGAAGGCATCCAATTGTACATCGCTATTTTAGAAGAAATTATGTATTAAGATAAAACTGAGTTTATGAAACTTTGGGAAAAGAAAACCAATCAAGCCGAAGCTGATTTAATTGCTATTGTTGAAAAATTTACCGTAGGCAATGATCGCGATTTTGATTTGCTGATTGCTGAGCAAGATATTAAAGGTAATTTGGCTCACGCCGAAATGCTGTCAACTGTAGGCTTGTTAGAAAAAGAAGAGTGGGAGGCTATCAAAAAAGAACTCTTGTTAATGCTTGATGAGGTAAAAGCCGGAGAATTTGTAATTGAAAATGATATTGAAGATGTACATTCTCAAGTCGAATTTAATTTGACTAAGAAATTAGGTAATGTGGGCAAAAAAATCCATAGTGCGCGTTCGCGAAACGATCAGGTGTTAGTCGATTTAAAACTGTACTTAAAGCAAGAAACAGTAGATATAGCCACCGATGTGAAGGCGTTTTTTGAGCAATTACAAAAGTTGAGTGAAGCACATAAAGACAAACTAATTCCAGGTTATACGCATCTGCAAATCGCTATGCCTTCATCATTTGGGTTGTGGTTTGGTGCTTATGCAGAAGCCTTGGTTGACGATTTAGAAGTGTTGTTAGCGGCTTATAAAGTGGCTGATAAAAATCCGTTGGGTTCAGCCGCCGGCTATGGTTCTTCATTTCCAATTGATCGTGAAATGACCACTAAATCTTTGGGGTTTTCCGATTTAAATTACAACGTGGTTTACGCCCAAATGACTAGAGGGAAGACGGAGAAAATCTTAGGAATGGCCATTGCCAATATCGCGAGCACACTCGGCAAATTTGCCTTTGATGTGTGTTTGTATATGAATCAGAATTTTGGATTTATAAAATTTCCGGATGCCTTGACCACTGGAAGTTCTATTATGCCTCACAAAAAAAATCCGGATGTTTTTGAGTTAATCAGAGGCAAATGTAATCGCATTCAGTCTGTATCAAATGAATTGGCTATGCTGTTAACCAATTTACCTTCCGGTTATCACCGCGAATTACAATTGACTAAAGAAGTGTTGTTTCCGGGTATCGCAATGTTGAAGGATTGCTTAGAAATGGCCACCTTTATGTTGCATCATATTCAAGTAAAAGACAAGGTATTAGAAGATGCTAAATACGATTATTTATTCAGTGTAGAATCGGTAAATAAAGCGGTGTTGAATGGCTTACCATTCCGCGAGGCGTATAAGAAAATCGGTTTAGAAATTGAAAATGGTCAATTTAAAGCCGATAGGGCAGTGCAACACACGCATTTAGGAAGTATAGGCAATTTAGCGACCGCGCAAATCAAAACTGCGTTTGATAAGGTATATCACCAAATCGCCTAACTATAAATTAAAGCGTTACAGGTCGTCAGGATTAGGAATTTTGACGGCCGTTTCTTTTTTAACTTCAGACATAATAATGTTGCTGTGGTATTGCCCAATATTCGGAATGTTAGCAATAACATCAACCACAAATTTGTTGTAACTTTCAATATCAGGCGCTAAAATACGCAGCATATAATCATAAGTTCCTGACACACTAATGGTTTCCATAACCTCAGGAATTTTCTGAACTTCTTGTTCAAAAAGCATCAGTGCTTCTTTAGATTGTTCTTTTAAGGTAACATTGCAAAAAGCAGCTACCTTCATACCCACTTTTTGGCGATCTACTAAAGCGATATATTTTTTAATAATCCCGGCTTCTTCCATATTTTTAATCCGCTCATAAGTAGGCGTAAAGGAAAGTTTGATTCGCGAAGCTATTTCTTTAACAGACAGTTTAGCATCTTGTTGAAGAATTTCAAGGATATGTCGATTTTTATCGTCGAGTTTATAGTTCATAAGGAGTGTTCTAAATTAAGCATAATTGAATTTTAAGAAGTGTAGTATCTTGTGATTCAAATAGCCTATATTATCTTTATTCAGTTGGTTTGTTTGCTAAAATACTGAATTTCTTTTATCTAACAATTTGTAACTAAAAAAAATGTTGACAAATTTTTAGATTGTTATAAAGTGTAGCTAGAGGTTAGCAAGGGGGAAATAAAAAAGTTAAAAAAGCAGTCAGAATTAAGATAAATAATCCATCTGACTGCTTTTTAAAATTAGCTTATAGCTCAGGTTTTGAAACTGTCATCTTGCGATCTATTTTACGCATAAGGCCAGAGAGCACTTTGCCAGGACCTACTTCAACAAATTCAGTAGCCCCATCTTTAATCATGTGTTGAATACTTTGAGTCCATTTAACAGGAGAGGTAAGTTGGATATTGAGGTTTTTTTGAATCTCAGCCGGATCGCTAACAGCAGTAGTTGTTACATTTTGATAAATTGGACAAATAGGCGTATTAAATGTAGTGTTTTCAATAGCTAGTGCTAATTCCTCACGTGCTGGTTCCATAAGTGGCGAATGGAAAGCGCCACTAACAGGAAGCGGTAAACAGCGTTTAGCACCTGCTTCTTTAAGTTTTTCACAAGCTTCGAGTACCGCTTTTTCTTCACCTGAAATTACAATTTGCCCGGGGCAGTTGTAATTAGCTGCTACAACAGTACCATTTATTGCGGCACAAGCTTCTTCGACAACAGTATCATCTAAGCCTAAAACAGCGGCCATAGTGGAAGTTTGTAATTCACAGGCTTTTTGCATGGCTAAAGCGCGTTGTGAAACCAATTTTAAGGCATCTTCAAAATTAAGCGCTCCGCTGGCTACAAGGGCTGAAAATTCACCTAATGAGTGTCCGGCAACCATTTGTGGTGTCGCATCTTTACTGATGATTTTGTTGAGGGCTACAGAATGTAAAAACACAGCAGGTTGAGTAACTTTAGTTTGTTTGAGTTCTTCAGCAGTACCTTCAAACATGATTTTACTCAATCCAAATCCTAAAATCTCATCAGCCTGATCAAACATGGCTTTAACCTCTGGGTAAGCTTCATATAAATCAGCTCCCATTCCTGAAAATTGAGCACCTTGGCCCGGAAAAATATACGCTTTCATATAAAAATTATGTGCTATTCTTGTTAGTAAATGAATTAACTGACAGCAAAAGTAATAAATTTAAGGCTTCATTTTATTGATGTAGGCTAGAGATTATAGAGTTGTAGAATTAATCCACAACTCAGTGTGGAAATGTAGGGCATATCTACATATTTGAATTTTTATTGAGAATTAATTATTTTTTTGTATATATTTGGAAAACAGATTGTTGGGGTTAAAATGTAGGTGTTGTTGATTTTTTGGTATAACTTTAGCTTAATTCTTTTTAGCTAACTAACTAATCTACTTCATCTTTTTTTAGATGAAAACATTGACACTAAGGCTTAGCCTTATGTTTTAAATTTATTTATTGTTCCCCAAGGTTAGTGTATATCACTAACTTTTTTAGAGACCTCTTCTTTCCCTAACCCACAACAAAGAGGTCTCTTTTTTTGTTTAAAATTTTGGAGAGTGGAGTCGTTAAATTTTATATTTTTGCTAAAAAGGAAATTTTATGGCCAAGATTTTAATTGTAGATGACGATGTTGCATTTTGCAAGATGTTAGACACCTTCCTTGGCAAGCGAAATTATAGTGTTGAAACGGCTTTCTCGGCAGAAAGTGCGTTTAAAAAAATGGAAACTGATAATTTTGAATTGGTGTTATCAGATGTGCGCTTACCTGAAAAAGATGGTAATGAGATACTCAAGGAGGTGAAAGCGAGAAACCCTAAAACCCAAGTGGTTTTAATGACGGGTTATGCAGAGGTGAGCTTGGCTGTAGAAGCCATGAAAAAGGGGGCTTTTGATTATATTTCAAAACCAGTAAATCCTCAGAAATTACTGGAAACTATACAAAAAGCTTTAGCCGTAGAAGTTGAAGAATCAAAAGTTAATTCAACGCAAAAACCGTCAAAACCCGAATCGAAATCTACTAAGGCCAAAACTCAAAAAGCGGCGCCGCAAGGTAATACATCTGATTTTGTTGAGGGCAATAGTCAAGTTTCAAAAAAACTCAATCATTATATTAAACTCGTAGCTCCAACCAATATGTCTGTTTTGATTATTGGTGAAAGTGGTACAGGTAAAGAGTATGTAGCCAAGCAAATTCACGATCAAAGCAAGCGTCATAAAGCGCCTTTTGTGGCAGTAGATTGCGGAGCGATTCCCAAAGAAATTGCCTCAAGTGAATTTTTTGGACACATCAAAGGTTCTTTTACAGGAGCTGTAAGTGATAAAGTAGGCCATTTTGAAGCGGCTAATGGCGGTACTTTATTTTTAGATGAAATTGGGAACCTCAATTATGAATTACAAGTGCAATTACTCCGCGCTTTACAGGAGCGCAAAGTAAAACCTGTTGGTAGCAATAAGGAGATAAAAGTTGATATACGTGTGGTAGCAGCTACGAATGAAAATTTAGAGGATGGTGTAGAAAAAGGGAGCTTTAGAGAAGATCTTTATCACCGCTTAAATGAGTTTTCTATTACGATGCCTACTCTTAAAGAGCGAGCCGATGATATGGTCATTTTTGCAAATTATTTTTTGGAAAAAGCCAATGCAGAGTTAGATAAAGATGTGGTTGGCTTTTCAGATGAGGTGATGACTATTTTTCAGAATTATTCATGGCCCGGAAATCTACGCGAATTACAAAATTATATCAAACGCGCAGTGTTATTTTCAGAAGATGAATTGATCACAAAAGAAGTATTACCAGATAAATTATTGACCCCAGAAGCTATTGAAGAGGAAGGCTTATTTAAAAACCAAAATGAAAAGGAAATGATTATTTCGGCTATTAACGCAGCCGGAGGAAATAAGAGTAAAGCTGCTCGCGCTTTAAAAATAGACCGTAAAACGCTTTATAATAAATTGAAACTCTACGATATTGATTTGTAAAAAGCGCTTATTTGAGTTTATACCTTAAAACAATAGCCGATTACATTTGCAATCGGCTATTGTTTTTATACCATATGGATAAATTAACTAGTCCAATGAGACAAAGTCGAAATTGGACTAGAATTTATGGCCCAGGGTTATTATACCTACAAAAGATATTATAAATCGGACTAAAAAATAATTCTAATTAGTATTAAACGAATTATCGGATTGGATTTACAACGCGTGTTTTTGAATTTCTTCGACAACTTCAGGATTGACCAAAGTAGAAGTATCCCCAAAATCATCGGTATCATGCGCGGCAATTTTGCGCAAAATACGGCGCATAATCTTTGCACTTCGCGTTTTTGGAAGATCCGTTACAAATTGAATTTTATCAGGCTTAGCAATAGGCCCTTGCAATTTAGAAACTAAGGTTTTGATTTCTTTGCGCAATTCATCAGAGGCATCTTCAGGATTGTATAAAATGATATAAGCATAAAGGGCTTTACCTTTAATTTTATGAGGAAAGCCAACAATGGCGCTTTCAGAAACCTTGTGGTGTTCATTAATGGCATTTTCCACAGGAGCCGTTTCAAGGTTATGGCCAGAAACAATAATGACATCGTCAACACGTCCGGTAATTCTAAAATCGCCTTCGTGATCGCGGTAGGCGCCATCACCAGAAAAATATTTTCCTTTAAAAGTTGAGAAATAAACGCGTTTATAACGCTCATGGTTATTCCAAATGGTGCGTGCCATAGAAGGCCAAGGCGCTTTAATGGCTAAACGACCGCGAATTTTTTCACCTTTAAATTCCATTTCATTACCATCTTCATCCATTAGAATAGGCTGTACACCTGGAAGTGGTAAGGTGGCAAAACGCGGTTTAGGGGTGTTGATACCGGCCATGGTTGAAATCATAATAGCACCTGTTTCAGTTTGCCACCAGGTGTCAACAATAGGGCATTTTCCTTTGCCGATGTTTTTATCATACCAATGCCAAGCTTCCTCGTTAATTGGTTCACCAACACTGCCCAGTACTTTTAAGGAAGACAAGTCGTGTTTTTCAACATAACTCAAAGGTTGAGTAGCTAATGAGCGAATAGCGGTGGGAGCGGTATAAAAATGGGAGATTTTGTGTCTTTCAATAATTTCCCAAAAACGACCAGCGTCAGGAAAAGTAGGAATACCTTCAAACATCACTGTGGTAGTGCCTGCCGAAAGCGGGCCGTAAATGATGTAGGAGTGCCCTGTAATCCAACCAATATCAGCAGTACACCAATATACATCTTCAGGATCGGGTTGAAATACATTTTGAAAAGTATAAGTAGTTCCCACCATATAACCACCTGTAGTGTGAACCATTCCTTTTGGTTTACCGGTTGAGCCAGAAGTGTGTAAAATAAATAGCGGATCTTCGGCATCCATTTCAGTGGCTTCACAAGTAGTATTTACCTTAGCTAGTTCATCTCGCCAATATTTGTCGCGTCCTTCTTCAAAGTTAAACTCGTGGTCAGCATGTTTATAGACAATAACAGTTTTGATTGAAGGTGTTTGCTCGAGTGCTTGATCGCAAATGGCTTTGAGGTCAATGTATTTTGAGCCGCGGTAATTGCCATTAGCAGTTACGAGTAATTTACATTGGGCATCATTAATACGTTTAGCAATTGCTGTAACAGAGAAGCCTGCAAAAACGATATTGTGAATAGCTCCTATACGCGCGCAAGCCAACATGGCTACGGCGAGTTCAGGAATCATAGGCATATATAAACACACGCGATCGCCCTTTTGTATGCCATTGTTTTTAAGTACATTGGCAAACTGCGAAACGCGTTGATGTAGTTCTGAATACGAAATGTGTTGGGTGGCTGCTTCCGGAGCATTGGGTTCCCAGATGATAGCGGTTTTGTCTCCCTGTGTGGTTAAATGGCGATCGAGACAGTTTTCGGTAATGTTGAGTTTGGCACCTTGAAACCATTTAACTTCTGGTTTTTCAAAATCCCATTCTAAAACTTTATCCCATTTCTTTTTCCATAAAAATTTTTCCGCTACACTTCCCCAAAATTCTTCAGGGTTCTTTACACTTGCAGCATAAGCTGTGTCATAGGCTTCTCTTGTGCGAAAGCGTAGATCATTTGGTATTTGCATAAGTTTGAAATTTTATTTGCTTAAATGTAAACAAAAAAAATCAATTCCTAAATGTTAAAAAGATAAATAAGTTTAAGAATACTTAGGTTTGTTGGTTATGAAAAGCGCTTATGTTTGATAATGTGATAATAAATAAGCCTTGTTTTTAAGATATAAGAATAGATAAGTAGAGTTTTAGTGATAAGTTTTTGTGATAATAATATTTTTTTAAATAGATAAAAAGGGTATAAAAAAATCCATTTTCAATATTATGAAAATGGATTTTTGTAAAAATCAGTATAAAATCTAAGTAAAATTATATTTTTTTAGCGTGTTTTACCTTTTGTTTAGTGACGGCAATTTCAACCACTTCTTTCATTTCAGTGACATAATGAAAAGTGAGCCCTTTGAGGTAATCTTCTTTAATTTCCTCAATATCCTTGCGGTTATCAGTGCAGACAATAATCTCTTTGATTTTGGCACGTTTAGCAGCTAAAATCTTTTCTTTAAGTCCGCCTACAGGTAATACCTTGCCGCGCAAAGTAATTTCACCTGTCATGGCTATGCTTTTCTTGACTTTGCGTTGCGTAAATAAAGACACTAAAGAAGTCAACATTGTGATACCAGCACTAGGACCATCTTTAGGAGTGGCGCCTTCTGGAACGTGAATATGGACATTGTAATTTTCAAATACTTCAGGGTTTATGTCAAATTCTTCCGCATTAGCCTTGATGTATTCCATGGCAATGGTTGCCGATTCTTTCATGACTTTGCCGAGGTTTCCTGTAATCGTCAATCCACCTTTACCTTTTGATAAGATAGATTCGATAAAGAGGATGTCGCCACCCACGCTGGTCCAGGCTAATCCGGTAACCACACCGGCTACGTCGTTGTTTTCATATTTGTCACGCTCGCGTGAAGGGCCTAAAATTGTAAGGATATCGGCGTCAGTAATCTTGACATTATAGGCCTCCTCCATAACAATACTTTTAGCCACGTAGCGTACCACTTTAGCCATTTGTTTATCGAGGTTGCGCACGCCTGATTCACGGGTATAGCCTTCAATAATTTTTTCAATTTGGCGTTTACCTAATTTAATATCGGTTTTTTTAATACCGTGTTCTTTAATTTGTTTAGGGAGCAAATGTTGTTTGGCAATTTCAATTTTCTCTTCAGTAGTATAGCCCGACATATTGATGATTTCCATACGGTCGCGTAAAGCGGGATGGATAGTACTCAAGGAATTTGCAGTTGCTACAAACATGACTTTTGATAAATCGTAACCAAGTTCGAGGAAGTTGTCGTGAAATTCTTCATTTTGTTCCGGGTCTAACACTTCTAGCAGGGCAGAAGCAGGATCACCTTGATGTCCACTGCTCACTTTGTCAATTTCATCGAGTACAAATACGGGGTTACTGGTACCTGCTTTTTTGAGACTTTGAATAATGCGCCCAGGCATAGCTCCAATATAGGTTTTTCGATGGCCGCGAATTTCAGCTTCATCTCTTAAACCGCCTAAAGAAATACGTACATATTCACGCCCTAAGCTTTCAGCAATGGAACGTCCCAAAGAAGTTTTTCCAACTCCCGGAGGGCCGAAAAGACAAAGGATAGGTGATTTCATATCATTGCGAAGTTTGAGAACAGCAAGATATTCGATAACACGTTTTTTAACTTCCTCAAGGCCATAATGATCGCGATCCATGATTTTTTGAGCGCGTTTGAGGTCAAATTTGTCTTGGCTAAATTTACCCCAAGGTAAATCGACAAATAAATCTAAGTAATTGCGTTGAATAGAATACTCCGCTACTTGTGGGTTCATGCGTTGCATTTTTGAAAGTTCTTTTTCAAAATGCTTTTGCACTTCTTTACTCCATTTTTTAGTTTTAGCGCGTTCGCGTAAATCTTGAATTTCACCTTCGTTAGTCACCCCGCCGAGTTCTTCTTGAATCGTTTTCATTTGTTGATGCAAAAAGTACTCGCGTTGTTGTTGGTTCATGTCATTTTGCACTTTTGACTGAATATCATTGCGCAATTCGAGTTTTTTAAGCTCGAGATTCATGAATTTAAGTGTTTTTAAAGCGCGTTGGTGTAAATCATTTGTACCGAGTAGCTCTTGCTTTTCTTTGACAGAAAGGCTCATGTTTGAAGCTACAAAGTTGATTAAAAATGAGTTACTCTCAATATTTTTAATTGCAAATGAAGCTTCTGTAGGTATATTTGGACTATTTTTAATGATTTCGAGCGATAAATCTTTTATCGAGTCAATAGCAGCCAAAAATTCTTCATTATCTACAGCCGGTTTAATTTCAGGGGCCTCAGAAACTTTAGCCTCAATAAAAGGTGTTTCATTTATGATCTCATCTATTTGAAAACGTTTTTTGCCTTGAATGATAACGGTAGTATTGCCATCAGGCATTTTTAAAACACGCAAAATACGCGCTACAACACCCAAAGTGTTGATGTCATCGAGTTTTGGATTTTCAATCTTAGCATCCTTTTGAGCTACAACGCCAATGGTTTTAGTATCAGAATTAGCCGCATTGATGAGCTCAATTGATTTATCGCGACCAGCCGTTATTGGAATGACAACTCCAGGGAATAATACCGTATTGCGCAAGGGTAAAATAGGTAAAACTTCCGGTAAACTCTCGTTGTTAATTTCTTCTTCATCTTCAGGTGTCATTAACGGAATAAATTCTGCATCTTCGTTAATATCTTGAAGTGACAAATTGTCAATGTTGAATAGTTTTGATTTTCCCATAATTGTTTTTTCGTCAATCTTTTAGATTGAAATATTTTAAATAACTGATAATCAAATAATTGTAAATAATTATGTTTCAGTTAAATCTATTCTTAATATCTAGCAAGGGGAATAAGTCAATTCTTATGCCAATAATAGACTGTCAGGTTATCCTTCTTCTTTTGGAATAACAAGACGGAGTAAACCGTTTTAATTATGTAGATTTGCCTAAAAGTAACTCGTGAAAGCAGAGCGTATCATATTAGGAATTGATCCGGGAACGACAATTATGGGATTTGGATTAATACGTGTTTCAGGTAAGAAAATGGAATTCTTACAACTCAATGAATTGGTTTTAAAAAAATATAGTGATCATTATCTAAAATTAAAATTGATTTTTGAACGCACTAGAGAATTAATTGATACCTACCATCCTGATGAAATAGCCATTGAAGCTCCTTTTTTTGGTAAAAATGTGCAATCTATGCTTAAGCTCGGTCGTGCGCAAGGGGTAGCTATGGCCGCTGGGTTAAGTCGTGAAATTCCGGTGACAGAGTACTCCCCGCGAAAAATAAAAATGGCCATAACTGGAAAGGGGAGTGCTAGTAAAGAACAAGTGGCTAAAATGCTACAACAAACATTGGGATTGAAAAGTTTGCCTAAAAATTTAGATTCTACTGATGGCTTGGCGGCAGCAGTGTGTCATTTTTATAATAGTGGTCAGCAACAAGTCTCTAAAAACTATACAGGTTGGGCGGCTTTTATAAAAGATAATCCGGGGAAGGTCAAATAAATATTTTAATTAAGGATAAATTTGTCTTTAATTGTGTTATTTTTGTTTTACTAATTATAGAAACAGAGTGTTATGGTAGATTTCCCCGTTTTAAATGTAGCCCTTATAGAGAACCACCAGTTGCGACATACAGCTATTTTTAAAAGTTTTGAGCAGCTGGAGATAGGTGATTCATTTATCATTAGAAACGATCATGATCCCTTGCCTGTATATTATCAATTGAAAGCTATTAATGGCCCTATTGTAGGCTGGGAATATTTAAAAAAAGAGCCACAAGCCTGGGATATTAAAGTGACTAAAACTAAAGAGGGAGAGGTTAATAAAGATCCTTTGTATTAACAACGGAGCGGGTTTAAACTTTTAAGTGAGGTTGTAAATGGGCATTTTTACTACATAGTTAGATTATTTTACTCATAGCTATGACAATGTAGGCATAGAGGGGATATGACCAGAGCAAAAGCTTTATGGTTTTGCCTTACTTCAAAAGTTTAAACCAGCTCATTTTTTGGTTCTCGGGAGTCTTTAACTTCTAGTTTTAAGACCAATAATGTCCAAAACGCTTTTCGGAAATCTCTGTAAAACCCTTGTATACTTTGTTTTTGGGCGAGTTTAGTATTGAAAAGATTGTTTTTTTAAAAGTTTTGCTTCTTTTGGCCTATCGAAAATTTGTCGTAAAATTTGAAGTGAAAATACCGTAAAATTTTAGGCTGTTCGAGCTGGATGTATTTTTTATATTGAGCTGAATTTCAGTAGCGAGTTCCTAAAATTTAGGTATTGAACGATAAATTTAGATAAAGTTTCGTAAGCCTAGATTTTTTTGGTTCGTTTTTTCATCAATGGAAAAAATGAA
>CAYVJG010000021.1:0-46661 GCA_964451785.1 uncultured Flavobacteriaceae bacterium | reverse complement strand
CCTATTTTTTCATGGGGGACTAAATCTTTACCCACACAAATAATGGTAGAACCAATTAACTAGTTCAATTTCGATTTTGTCTCATTGTACTAGTAATTTATAGCCAGCCCACGGTATTATACCCACAAAAGACATTATATCGGGCTAAAAAATAATTATAATTGGTATAAAAATCACCTATCTAAATCAACATGTAGCCTTAGTTTTATTACTATTAAAATGTTAAAATAAAAATTATCATTAAACCTAATTTCAACCTTTTAATTGTATTAGTAGTTTTAAAAAATTGTGTTTTCTTATTTTAAAAAACTCAATTTATTTCTATTTAATGTTAAATAAAATTTTAAATATAGTTTTAATTCATTCTTAATTTTATTGAAGCTGATAGCGAAAAATTAGTAGCTAGAAGTCTACGAAATTTCTAGCTTATTTTTATCTGATAAATACAGAATTAAATTCTGTATTATCTCGTCGTTTAAGCCGTGTAAATTAGCTTTAAAAAAAATATCTAACTAAGTATCGTTAAAATCTAAATTTCCAAAAAGCGATTTATACTCTAAACTAAAAGTTGAAAAAAAATTAAAAAACAAAGACGGTAAACGACGCTTAAAAACGTTTCAAATCGGATACAAAAATCAATGCTGGTTTAGCTCACTTTTTGCTGCAAAAATCAATTTTAAAATTATGTATTTTGGATTCATTAAGAGTTGATATTACCCTATCAGTCTCTCCACATTTTATAGAATTAAATTAATTCGTCAAAATAATTGTCTAAGTCTAAGTTATATTAAGTTTTGAAAATTTTAAGAATTAAACAAAAAGCAGCTTTGTAAAAAAATACAGGGTAAAAAACTCATAATTATCGAATCACAGCATGAAATCATATCTACAGCTATATTTCATTTGGCTTCAACCAGATAAAATCATACCTTGCCAACTCTATATTTGAAACAGCGATTTGTGACCAACTATGTTAAAATAGCATCCTTTACTTACCCTTACGAATACGCTGTACTCAAACTCTTACTCGAACAAGCAGAGCTGCGTTTCTTTTTTCAAAACGAGACCGTCATAGGCATTGTTCCATTCTACTCAAATGCCCTTGGAGGCATCTTCCTAAAAGTCCATCCAGAAGACCTCGAAATGGCACAAAAAATCCTTCGCGATTTCAACGCTCAAGATCATCTTCACATCGTTTGATCAACACAACTCCTTTCATCTCTTTTTATACTTCGCGAGAGTTATCAACAATTATATAATTATAAAAATCTTTTCTTTTAATTTAAAAAAAAAGTCTGATTACTATTATTGTTTGTGAATAGCGGTATAACTTTTTAGCTTCAAATTAGGGATTTGAGTTATTCATAATTAATGAACAATCAATTTGAAAATTGTTAAATTTAAAAGCTTGGTAATGAGTAGAATTTAATTCTTATAAACATCTATGAAAACAGTTGTCAACAATAAAATGTGAATTAAAAAACAGTTATACAATTGTTTATAATCCTGAATTTTGTGTTTGTAAGCATTGGTTATAAAGTGATAACTTATGTTTGTAATATTAAATTTTAACTGCTAATAATCAAAAAATATAAATGGACAAATTTAGTTTTCAAGACTTATAACCAATTATGCACAATTTGTGGTTTAAGGTAAAATATTGATACTAAGTCTAGTTGATTTTTTAATTAACAAAGGCGATTTATAGGTCAAAAGCATTACTTATATTTGTTGAATCATATAAATTATACTCATGAAAATAGCAATAGGTAACGATCATGCTGCAACAGCTTATAAAAAGGCCATTGTAGAAAAACTTGAACAAGAGGGAATTAGTACAACAAATTTTGGTACAGACACAGATGACAGTGTAGATTACCCTGATTTTATTCATCCCGTAGCTGCAGCAGTAGAAAAAAAGGAAGTCGATTTAGGAATTGTCTTGTGTGGTAGTGGTAATGGTGCAGCCATGACAGCTAATAAACATCAAGACATTCGCTGTGCATTGTGTTGGAATACAGAATTGGCAGCTTTAGCTCGTCAGCATAATAATGCTAATATAATAAGTATACCAGCGCGATTTGTAGACTTAGAAACAGCCTTACAAATGGTTGATGTTTTTGTTAAAACAAGCTTTGAAGGCGGTCGTCATGAACGTCGCATTGATAAGATGAAATGTTAAAATAAGACCTATGGGACATGAACATCACCATCATCATCATACCTCGACTAACATGTCTGGCCGGGGTCTTTTCTATTCACTTCTGCTCAATGTCAGTATTACAGTCGCTCAATTTATAGGTGGGTTGTGGAGTGGAAGTTTAGCTTTGCTGTCTGATGCGTTACATAATTTTAGCGATGTGTTAACATTAATTATTAGTTATGTAGCTAATAAATACACCAAGCGCGAAGCTGATTTTTCAAAAACATTTGGCTATAAACGCGCCGAAATCATCGCTGCTTTTGTCAATGCGGGCACCTTAATTGTAGTGGCGGTTTACTTAATTATCGAATCTGTATCACGCTTCTTTTTACCTCCTGAAAGTATAGAAAGTTCTATCGTCATTTGGTTGGCTTTAATCGCTATAATAGGCAATGGAATTTCAGCTCTTTTATTACAAAAGGGCAGTGCGAATAACATGAATATTCGCTCGTCATATATACACTTACTCACCGATATGTTTACCTCAGTTGCGGTTTTAGTTGGTGGGGTCGTGATGAAATATTTTCAAGTCTATTGGGTGGATAGTGTATTGACATTATGCATAGGAGGCTACTTAATTTATGCGGGAATTGATTTGTTAAAATCGTCTTTTAAAGTCTTGATGTTATTTAGTCCAGATGACATTTCAATTCAAAAAATTGTTGAAAATGTTAAATCTATAGAAGGTGTTAAAAACATGCATCACGTACATATTTGGTTGCTCAACGAAGATGAAATTCATCTTGAAGCCCATTTAGAAATGGAAAAAGATGTTAAAGTATCTGAATTTGATATGATTTTAATTAAAATTGAAGCCGTGTTAGAACAAGATTTTGGCATCAATCATTTTAATATACAACCCGAACTGAACAAGTGCGATAACAAGTCTATAATTGTTCAAGATTAAACTTACTACATACGCTGATGGACGAATATAAAGTTGCCATTAAAAGCTTTAAAAGTCTTACTGTTAATGAGCTGTATACGATTTTACAGTTGCGTTCAGAAATATTTGTTTTAGAACAAAACTGTCTTTATCAAGATATTGATGATAGGGATAAAAAAGCTATTCATGTTATGCTTAAACACAAGCGTAAGGTGGTGGCTTATGCACGTTTTTTTGCGCCGGGAGACTATTTTAAGGATGCAGCTATAGGACGTGTTTTAGTAGCTAATAAGCACCGTTATTTAGGGTTAGGACATAAGTTGCTACAAGTGGTTATAGAAGCGATTAAAGAACGCTTTAAAACTGATGAAATAAAGATATCTGCTCAGCAGTATCTAATTGAATTTTATGCGAGTCACGATTTTATTCCGGTTGGAGAAGGTTATCTAGAAGATGGTATTCCACATATCACCATGTTTAGAGGAAATGAAGAGCAGATAACTATTGAGACTGAGTAAACCTAAAAGATCAGTGTAGAGTGTTTATACCGTATGTATAAATTAAATAGTCCAATTTCGACTTTGTCTCATTGTACTAGTAATTTATGAACCACGGTATTATACCTATAAAAAAATATTCTAATACGGAAGTGACATTCAAAATGGACGAATCTTCCTGTTAAAATTACAAATCTCTGCGTTATAAATGCTCGTCATAGCTATGGCTATGCCTGTGCTTTTTGCCTTGACCTTTGAAATTTTAACGACAAAATATTTAGTCTATTTTAAAAATCATTTCCGTATAAATCGGACTTAAAAATAATTCTAATTGGTATAACATACGTTTCAATAAAAAGGGCTATCTCAAACATTGAAATAGCCCTTTTAGCAATTTATAAAGCCGGTAAATTTTACATTTTACTAGCTAAAATTAAAGCGTTATAAAGGTTAGCCATTTTTCCGGATACAGATACCTGATTAAATGGTTTAGTGTCATTAGCATCGCCGCCAAGTACCACTTCTTTAGTAGTCGTTAAGCCACTTTTCATAATCACTTCTTTAACTTGAGCAGCGCTCAATTTAGGAAAATATGAACGGATTACAGCAGCAATTCCGGCAACTTCAGGAGCAGCCATAGAAGTTCCTTGTAAAAATTCATAGTGGTTTAAAGGCGTCGTAGAGTAGATTTTTACACCTGGTGAAAAGACATCTACATTTGTTTTTCCGTAGTTAGAAAATGGTGCAACAAGCAACTCGCCATACTCTGGATTTAAAGCGCCAATAGTGATAACATTATCAGCAATTTCTGTTTCTTGTCCCGGCCATTGATCATTTGGATAAGCGCGTTTTTCATCGAGATTGATGCCTTCGTTTCCGGCAGCTTTAACAAGAAGAACATCGTGTTTAGCAGCATATTTAATGGCGTCAACTACCCAATCAGGATGCGTTGAATAATATTTACCAAAACTCATATTGATAACCTTAGCGCCATTGTCAACCGCATAGCGAATACCTAAAGCGATGTCTTTATCGTACTCATCACCATCAGGAACGGCGCGAATAGCCATAATTTTGACGTTTTTAGCAACACCATTCATACCTATACCGTTATTGCGTACAGCGGCAATAATACCGGCTACATGCGTACCGTGCATCACATCTTCTTCGTCTGCTGTTGGCCCATCAACATCATTGTTACCGTAGTTAGTATCTGTGATATCATTAACATCGTCACCAACTATAGCGCGACCGTTAAAGTCAAGATTGAGATGATATTTCAATTGGTTGCTGAAGTAGTTGTAAGCATCATTAATTTGATCAGCAATACTTTGGGCATTGTCAGCACCTGAGCGTTCAAGCATAACTACCATCATTGATTTCACCCCTTTAACTTCATCAGTATTGGCATTAATGGCTTTGATAGTTTCTAAATCTAAAACATCACTTTCAGTGTGTTCTTTTAGAATAGAAATTGCTTTATCTATATGTGATTTGAGTTGTTCAAAACGTGCTTTTCCACGTTCAGCATCGGCTAATTTTAAATTGTATTCTTCAAGAGCGTGTTGATAAAGTTCAAATTCAGCTTTGTTATCGGCACTTATTTGATCTGCAGTTTTACCGTCATATTTAGGTTTTAAAACTTTTAAAATACGGGTCATTTCAAGGTTTTCATGAACCGCATCACCTAAGAAATTCCAGCCGTGAATATCATCGATATAACCGTTTTTGTCATCGTCAATACCATTGCCCGGTTTTTCTTTCGGGTTAGTCCAGATGACATCTTTTAAATCTTCGTGATCAATATCAACTCCGGCATCTAATACAGCTACAATAACTTGTTTGCCTTTGTTGTTTTTGATGATTTCGCGATAAGCTTTCTCAACGCTCATCCCCGGTACAGTGTCTGTGTAGATTCCCATTTCAGGCCAATCTTTAAGTTGAGACTGACTGAGCTCGCCCTGTTTTTCAGGCATGTTAGATATATCCTGAGCAAGAGGTTTTACTGATTTTAAATTTAGCGCTGGACCACAGCTGGTGAATATACCGGCAACAGCCAGTGAGGCAAGAGTTAATTTTAGAACTGGTTTTCTCATAGTTGAATTATGAATTAAATAGAGAGTCAAATGTATATATTTTATCGAGACGAACACCTTTTTCAGTATGTTTTACTGTAATAATCTCGTTGTGAGCATCGTGTTCTAGGAAAAGATAGTAGTTTTTATCAGCAGCAGTTTTTAAAAATTGCCTTTTTTCAGATAAAGTGAGTAGAGGTCTGGTGTCATATCCCATTACGTAAGGAAGTGGAATGTGCCCAACGGTAGGAAGCAAATCAGCAGCAAATACCAGTGTTTTGCCTTGATATTGAATGTGCGGAATCATTTGTTTATCCGTATGACCATCGACAAACAAGGCGTCAAATCCTAATTCAGATATAGCTTGGAATTTTTGATTGTCTTGTCGATTGATAAAACTGAGTTGGCCGCTGTCGTGCATGGGCAATAAATTTTCTTTCAAGAAAGAAGCCTTTTCACGTGCATTGGGATTTGTAGCCCACAGCCAGTGGTCGTGATTAGTCCAAAACCGTGCATTTTTAAACGCGGGTTCATAACCTGTATGGTCTTTATTCCACTGCACACTACCTCCACAGTGGTCAAAATGGAGGTGCGTCATAAACACGTCAGTAATATCATCGCGATGAAAACCATATTTTTTTAAAGACTTATCAATAGAGTGATCGCCCCACATATAGTAGTAACTAAAAAATTTTTCAGATTGTTTATCACCCATACCATTGTCAATTAAAATCAGTCGATTGCCATCTTCAATGAGCATACAGCGCGCGGCAATATCAATCATATTGTTAGCATCAGCCGGATTGGTACGTGACCATAAGCTTTTAGGAACCACACCAAACATGGCGCCACCATCTAGCTTAAAATTGCCGGCTTCAATAGGATATATTTTCATGCGTTTTTAATTTGAATTGCAAATTACTAAATAAAGTGAAAGTAAATTTCAATCTTTTTTAATACTTTTATTCTTTAACTTTTAGCAGGATAAAAGACGATTTTTTTTATAATTAAAGTTGTAGTTTTTGACAATTTTTCTATTTTTATCCGCTTAACACTAAACATTTGGAATGGAAAACTTTCTTAACCATTTAGCAGAAGAATTCCAATTACCTCTACACAGTCCGATTTTAGTCTTTTCATTAATTCTGTTTATCGTTTTGTTGGCCCCTATTTTATTAAAGAAAATTAGGGTACCTGGGATTATAGGCCTGATTATATCAGGAATTATTATTGGTCCTGATGGATTACATTTGATTGAACACGATCAAATTGAAATATTTTCAACCATTGGACTGCTATATATCATGTTTATTGCGGGTTTAGAGTTAGACCTCAATTTGTTTAAAGCTCACCGCAATAAGAGCTTGTTGTTTGGTTTTTTTACTTTTATCATTCCACTTGCAATAGGTTTTCCGGTTTGTTATTATTTGTTGAGTATTGGTGATCCACATTTTACTTTTGAAACGGCATTTTTAACCGCTTGTATGTTTTCAACGCATACCCTGGTGACTTATCCAATAGTTAGTAAATTAGGGGTTGCTAAAAACGTAGCGGTAGCGGTGACTGTAGGGGCTACTATCTTGACTGATACGGCTGTATTGATATTGTTGGCCGTAATCTTAGGTTCTCATAACGGTGGATTAACACAAGAATTTTGGATTCAATTAGCAATAGGTATAACCCTATTTTCAGCCTTTATGTTTTTAGTGATTCCGCGTTTAGCTAAATGGTTTTTTGAAACCTTTTCAAGCGAAAAACACTCGCATTATGTATTTGTGTTAGCCGTGGTATTTTTAGCTGCATTCTTGGCTGAAATAGCTGGTTTAGAAGCTATTATTGGTGCGTTCTTTGCCGGATTGGCGCTCAATAAACTCATTCCACACTCTTCAACTTTGATGAATCGTGTTGAGTTTATAGGTAACTCATTATTTATTCCTTTCTTTATGATTGGTGTAGGAATGATTGTGGATATCAGTGTGATCACTAGCGGTTGGATGGCGTTAATTATTGCAGGAACATTAACGGTAGTCGCTTTAATAGGCAAGTGGTTAGCGGCTTATATCACACAGTTAGTATTTAAATTTTCTAAGGCACAACGCAATCTGATTTTTGGATTGAGTAGTGCGCATGCTGCCGCCACTTTAGCTGTAATTATGGTAGGGCACGAAGCTGGAATTATTAATGACAATATTTTAAATGGCACGGTTATTTTAATTTTAGTAGCCTGTATTGTCGCCTCCTTTGTTACTGAAAAAGCCGCTAAAGATGTGATTAGAGATGAAGCCGATGAACTCGATGAAGAACCTCTTGATAAAGAACGCATTTTGATGCCTATTGCCAATATGATTAATATTGAAAAAATGCTCAATTTTGCCGCTTTTGTAAAAGATAAAAACTCTAATAACCCCATTAATCTCTTGACAGTTGTTCCTAATAATGATGAAGCTGAAAAATGTATTTTACAGGCACGTCAACGCTTAGAATCTGTTGTAAAAGAAGTTCAGGCTTCTGAAATTGAAGTTAATGTCAAAGCTACAATTGACCCTAATGCTGCTAGTGGAATAGCCCGTACTGCACGTGAGCTAATGACTAATATGGTCTTTTTAGGCTGGCCACAAAAAGCAGGATTTATCGATAAGTTAATCGGTGATAAGATGGATAGTATTATCTCTCTTACTAAGAAAACACTGTTTATCTGTGATTTTCCTAATCCCTTGATTAATCACAATCGCTTGTTTATTGTGGTTTTACCTAACGCTGAATTTGAGGAAGGCTTTGTGGTGTGGATGAATAAAATTACTAAACTTTCTGCTGAGTTATCTATTCCTATAACGATAAATTGTTCTGATAAAACACAATTAGCTATTGAGCGCTTTATTGATAATTACAAATTAAATGTTTCAGTGACTTATAATACATTCACAGATTGGGATCATTTCTTTACTCTAGATTCGGCTATTAAGTTGACAGATATATTAGTAGTAGTCAGTGCGCGTAAGGGATATGTATCACACATTAGACACATTGAAAAACTACCGGGTAAAATTGAGCGTCGCTATCCTGACCTTAGTAAAATTGCTATTTATCCTGAATAAATAAGCGAGGTGTTATATAAATAAGAAGAGGGATTCAACAAATTGAATCCCTCTTCTTATTTTTACGAATTAGAAAAAAATTTATTCGTTTTCTAAAGCTTCCATCAATTCGTCTGTAATTTCTAAATTGTGAAAAACATTTTGCACATCGTCGTCGTCGTCGAACTTCTCTTCTAAATCGAGTATAGCTTTAGCTTGATCAACAGGTAGCGCAATAGTGTTTAGTGGAATGCGCTCTAGTTTAGAATTTTTAACTTCTATACCTCGCTCTTCTAAAGCGGATTGTAGGATGCCAAAATCAGTAAAAGCCGTGTAGATTTTGATAACCTCTTCTTCTTGTTCAATAGATTCTAAACCGCTTTCAATCAGCTCTAATTCTAATTCTTCAATATCAGTTTTTATTTGTTTTGCTTCAATGGTAAACACACCTTTGCGGTCAAATAAAAATTCAAGTGAACCATTTTTACCTAAACTGCCGTTGGCTTTTGAAAAAATGGCACGCACATTAGCGACCGTACGGTTGGTATTATCAGTAGTACATTCAACAAAAAAGGCAATCCCGTGAGGACCGTAGCCTTCAAAGTTTACTTCTTCATAGTTTTCAGCATCAGCTCCACTTGCTTTTTTGATAGCGCGTTGAATATTATCTTTAGGCATATTCAAGCCCTTAGCATTGGCAATAGCACTACGCAATGAGGGGTTGGCATCAGGATCCGGACCACCACCTTCTTTAATGGCTATGTTGATTTCTTTGATCGCTTTCGTAAATTGCTTAGCACGTTTGGCATCTAAAGCTCCTTTTTTACGTTTAATGGTTGACCATTTACTATGTCCGGACATATTCTATAAAATTATAATTAAGTATCGCAAAGGTAATTATTGTTTGTCAATTTTGAAAAAAATCACCGCACACTATCATTATTTGCCTCTTAAACAGATACTGTAAATGAGTTGATTGCTAATAACTTGTTTGTAAACGGTTGTTGTCAAAAGGCGATATTGCTCTAGAATAGTTTTATATTGCAACGTAAAAAAAGAAAAAATGCCTGTTCAATATTCTCATCATATTTTAGTTGTTCGTTTATCCGCCATGGGCGATTGTGCTATGGTTGTTCCTGTGCTAAGGCGTTTATTAAATACCTATCCTCAACTTAAAATAACGGTTTTGACCAAGCCTTTCTTTAAACCTATTTTTGAAACGATTCCCAATATTGAAGTCTTAGTGGCTGATACCAAAGGAAAACACAAAGGTTTTTGGGGAATTTTAAAATTGGCTTGGCAACTTAAAGCCATGCGTTTTGATGCTGTTGCCGATTTACACAATGTCTTGCGCAGCCAAATTATAGATACCGTGTTTAAATTAGCAGGTGTTAATGTGGCAAAAATAGATAAAGGACGCGCCGAAAAGAAAGCACTAACGCGTATAGAAAATAAGGTGTTTAAACCTCTAAAAACAACACCACAGCGCTATGCTGATGTGTTTGATGCTTTAGGCTATCCATTGCGATTAGAGGAGAAAATTAAAATAAATCGTCCTGAACTGACTGAATCTATTCGAGATAGAGTAGGTAATTCAACCCAAAAATGGATAGGAATAGCACCTTTTGCAGCTCATCAGTCTAAAACTTACCCTTTAGATTTGATGCGTGAAGTAATTGCTGAACTCGATCGCGAAAATCAGTTTAAAATCATTTTGTTTGGCGGAGGCCAACGCGAAATTGAACAGCTCAACCTGCTCGAACAAGAATTTAATTCGGTTTGTAACGCCGCAGGAAAATTGGCATTTAAAGATGAATTAAAACTGATTGCTAATCTAGATATAATGTTAGCCATGGACAGTGGCAATGGCCATTTAGCAGCTTTATATGAAGTGCCGGTAATTACCCTTTGGGGACAAACCCATCCTTATGCCGGTTTTGCGCCTTTTCAACAGCCTAAACACTTGCAACTCACCCCTGATTTAGAAAAATTTCCGCTTATTCCAACTTCTGTTTTTGGCAATAAAAACCAACCGGGTTACGAAGACGCTATGCATAGTATTTCTCCTCAGTCAATTCTCAAATGTATACATACTGCTTAATTCTGTTAAAATTAGATTAAGTTATTTTTATTAACCTATTGTACCGATAAATAATCTAATTAATAGGCTTTATTGCAATTTATTTAAGAGTTTGTAAACAGCGCAGATAACTCGTTTTGAAGCTAAATTTTTATGTAATGTTAAAGTTTATGATATTTTAACTAAAATATTTACACGATCTTTTGTTGCTATTTTTTAAATGTAATCTATTGTAAATAAATTGATTATGTTTAAATGAGTTAAATTGTAAGTGTTAATTTGAATGATTTGGTTAGGTTAAGTTTTTGTAAATACTAATAAAATCGTAATTTTGTTTACAGAAACCTAAATTCAGTACAGATGAAAGTAAAATTGAAATGCTGTTTAACGCTTGTATTTGCGTTAATTATGCAGTGCGCTTTAGCGCAAAATCAAACAGTGACTGGTACGGTAACCGATAACAACGGGATGCCGCTTCCAGGGGTTAATATTGCTGTGCAAGGTAGTGATCAGGGAACACAAACAGACTTTAATGGAACGTATAGTATTTCTGTAAGTCAAGGTGCTGTGCTTGAATTCACTTTTGTTGGCTTTAAAACCCAATCTATAACAGTTGGGGTACAATCGGTTATAGATGTTCAACTCGAACAAGATATTAATCAACTCGAGCAGGTAATGGTTGTGGGGTATAGTAAAACCACTAAACAATCATTTACAGGTACTGCCGTAGCTATTGATGGTGAGGAGTTGGTAAAGAAAAACGTATCAAGTGCTACACAAGCCTTAGAAGGTGAAGTGGCCGGGGTACGTATTATCAATACTTCAGGTCAGCCAGGTAGTGCTCCTACCATTCGTATCCGTGGGTATGGCTCTGTTAATGGAAATCGTAGTCCGTTAATTGTTGTTGACGGAGTGCCATTTAATGGTAGTATTAATGCTATTAATCCTGAAGATATTAAATCACTAGTCGTCTTAAAAGATGCTACAGCAACCGCTATTTATGGTTCTCGTGGCGCTAATGGGGTGTTGGTGATTGAAACTAAATCAGGTAAAAAAGGAGAATCTAATATTAGTGTCTCGCTTAAAACAGGTACTAATATGCAGATTTTGCCACGTTATGACGTGATAAAATCGCCTGAACGTTACATTGGTTTGTCTTGGGAATCTTTTAGAAACTTAGGAAGCTTAACTGGTGAAGCTGATCCGGTGGCTTTTGCTAATTCAACCTTGTTCTCTTCTTCAGGAATTGATCCTAAATACAATATGTGGGATGTTAATTCTGTAGCTGATTTGATTGACCCGGCAACAGGTATGGTACGCTCAGGTGTTGCTCGTCTTTACAGCCCTGAAGATTGGGAAGATTATGCCTTTCAATCTTCTGCTAGAACTGAAGCTAATGTGCGCTTTAGCGGTGGGTCAGAAAAAACAAATTACTATGCCTCTTTCGGTTACTTAAACGATAAAGGTTATTCTGTTAACTCTGATTTCTCGCGCTATACAATTCGTTTAAATTTAGATCAAGATATTAAAGAATGGTTGACAGGCTCTTTAAACTTAGGTTATACCATTTCTCAATCTAACCAAAATGGACAAACTGAAGATTCTAATAGTGTATTCTGGTTTGTAGATAATATTCCATCTATCTATCCTTTATTCTTAAGAGATGCTGATGGTAATAAAGTACCTGACCCAATTTATGGTGGCAATCAATACGATTATGGTGTTGGTCGTGGTTTTGGTGCATTAACAAATGCTATTGCTGATGCAACTTATAACCTTGATGAAACAAATACTCATCAAATTAACGTGAGTAATAATTTTACAGCGACAATCATTGATGGGTTAACTGTTGAAAGCAATTTTGGATTGCAATATGTAAATAGTGGATTAGATCAGTTGACTAACCCTTTTTATGGCTCTGCTGCCACTCAAAATGGATCAATTTACAAAGCTAAAGGCGAAACTTTATCGTATAACTTCTCTCAAATTGCGAGATACCACAAAAGCTTTGGATTACATAATTTTGACCTCCTTGCGGCTCATGAAACAAACTCTTATGAGTATCACTTTATGAATGGTTTTAAATCTAATTTAGTGATTCCTGATATTCCAGAATTTAATAATGCTGTTGTAAGTACTCCAAGTAGTTCTTATACCTTAGATAATACCTTAGAAAGTTATTTTGCACAGTTGCTTTATGATTTTGACAACCGTTATTTCTTCTCTGGTACAATTCGTCGCGATGGATCTTCTCGTTTTAGTGAAGGTAATAAATGGGGAACTTTTGGTTCTGTAGGTGCATCTTGGGTTGTGACTAACGAAGACTTTATGAAAGATACAGATTGGTTAGAGTTCTTAAAAGTTAAAGCGAGTTATGGGCTTACTGGTGAACAAGCCGGGGTAGGCTATTATCCTTGGGCTGACTTATATGAAACTTCTAACTTAAATGATGAAATTTCATTGGCTTTTAATACTAAAGGAAATCCTGATTTGACTTGGGAAACTTCTAAAATGGCTCAATTTGGTGTTGAATTCGGTATTAGTAAATACTTAGAAGGATCAGTTGATTACTATATCAAAAACACTAAAAACTTATTGTTTGACCGCCGTGTGCCACCTTCATTAGGGTACGCTATCATTACGGTTAATGACGGTAAATTGAGAAATGCCGGTTTAGAGTTTAATTTGACTGGTCACATTTTAAAAGGTAAAGATTATTATTTAGACGTTAATATAAACGGTGCACACCTTAAAAATGAATTGACTCAAATGCCAATTGATCCATCTACAGGAGAACCAAAAGCAATGGATGTTAGTGGTTATTATGGACGCTCTGAAGGTCATTCATTATACGATTATTATATTCGTGAGTGGGCTGGCGTTGATCCGGCTACAGGTGTAGGCATGTGGAATCAATATTATGACGACGTTAATAATAATGGCGCCTTAGATGCTGGTGAAGCTATTGCTAGTAAAGCTGTGTATATGGATGAAAATCCTAATGCTAATATCCAAAAACAAACGACTACAGATTATCAATCTGCAACACGTACTTATAGCGGTAAATCAGCTATTCCTGATTTACGCGGTGGACTTGGAATCAATGCTGGATATAAAGGATTTAGTTTGAGCGTTCGCTTTACTTATGCGATTGGTGGATATGGCTATGACTTTGTGTATGCGCGTTTGATGGACAACGGTATTCCTGGTTCTAACAACTGGCATAAAGATATTGAAAACCGTTGGCAACAACCGGGTGACATCACTAATGTTCCTCGTTTGTCAGCTAACTTAGATAAAAACGTTGCTGGTACTTCCACACGTTTCTTGATTAAAAAAGACTATTTGAACCTTAACAATGTGCGTTTAGGGTATAACTTCCCTACCAAATGGATTGAAGGTCTAGGTATGAATAAATTGAATATTTATGTTAGTGGTACTAACTTAGCCTTGTGGAATAAACGTGACGGATTTAATCCGATGACCTCAGAAGCTGGTGGCTCTGATTGGTACACCTATTCTCCGCTTTCTACGCTTACTGCTGGTATTAATGTGTCATTCTAAAAAATTGCAGAAATTATGAAAATTAGAAAATATGTAATGCTTATGGCTACAGCTTTAATCTTAGGAGGCTGTAGTGATAACTTTCTCGAAACACGACCAACAGAATTTATTTCTGCTGAGGATATCGAGGCCGCTACTAAAAATAACCCGGATTTACAAAACGCTAATATCCGCGGTATTTATGCCACAATGATTGCAACAGGATCAGGAGGAACTGATCTTAGACATGATGATTTCGGTCATAAAGGCTATGATATTTACGGCGATATGTTGTCTGGTGATATGGTGTTAGCTGGTTATACCTACGGCTGGTATAAAGATATTGTTGAATATCAATCTACCTTAGATTATACAGCAATGCCTAACTACGAAGCTTGGCGTTTTTACTACCGTATTATTTTTGGCGCTAATGCCGTTATTGATGGCTTTGGTGGTAATGATGCACAGTTGACAGATCCTGAAGCACGTCATATCATGGGACAAGCTAAAGCTATGCGTGGATTTGCTTATTTTTATTTAGCAAATTACTATGGGCAGGGCGATTATTCTATGATTTCAGGTACTCCAGTTTTGCCAATTTATACGACCTTGTCTAATGTTGGCGCTCCTTTGAGTACAGGTGCTGAAGTCTATGATCAAATCATCACTGATTTGACAGATGCTGTTGATTTGCTTGACGGGTTCTCTCGTACGACTATCAACCAAGTGGATGCCAGTGTAGCTAAAGGACTTTTGGCTTATGCTTATGCCACTAAAGGTGATTATGGCCAAGTGAAAACAATTACTAATGAAATTATTACTAGTGGACAATATTCATTGTTGACTGCTGACCAAATTGTTGGTGGACTTAATGGTGATTTCTCTCAAGGTGGATTTAACGATGTGACTTCTTATGCCAATAGCTGGATGTGGGGACAAGACATTACTTTAGATAATGGATTAGACCTCGTCTCTTGGTGGGGACAAGTTGACCTCTACACCTATAGCTACGCTTGGGCAGGTGACCCTAAAACCATTAATATCGATTTGTATAACTCTATTCCGGCTACGGATATTCGCAAAGATCAATTTGTACAAATTGATGCTCAACAATATGCGCCTATGAATAAGTTTTACGCTCCAGGACGTACTATTGGTGGTCAACGAAATGTAACTACTGATTACGTGTATATGCGCATTGAAGAAATGTATCTCCTCAATGCTGAAGCAGCAGCTAAAACAGGTGATCCTGCTACTGCTCGCCAACGTTTAGAAGATTTGCTAAAAATCCGCATGCCTAATGATTATTCTACCTACTTAGGCGCCATTGCTGATGCAGATTTATTGGATGAAGTCTATAAACAAGAACGCATTGAATTGTGGGGTGAAGGTAAAAGTTACTTAGCGTTTAAACGCTTGGATAAATCAATTACGCTACCGGCAAATCACTTGTCATTAGCGGGTCAAACCGTATCTTATGACCAAGATAAAGTGACCCTTGATATTCCGGAGGAAGAAGTGTTAAACAATCCGAACCTCTAGTATAATAAAGCTTTTATGCTAATACTAATAAACCGCTCTCTTACAGGGCGGTTTTTTACTTTCTGTACATTTTTAGTGCTATATGAAATGCAGAGAAGAATTGTGCTCTCGGTAAAAGTCGGATTGGTTTTTATCAACGCCAGGTAAATGCTGATTTTTTTACTTTTCCCTAGTGCCGTAATAATCCATAACCGACGATTTAAGTGAATTGTTAATAAATGCGATTAGGTAAATCGTGAAATAATTGCTGAATTATTAAAGGATAAGGCTTTACACACGCACTAAAAACCTTATTACCTCAGTAACAATAAATGAGCATGCACTAAGGAACCTTATTACCTTATCCCCCTTCTATTAGCCAGTACTATTACTAAGTAGGTAAAAGGTCAGTAATACCGTATAGACAGATATACCTACAAAAAATAATTATAATTGGATAAAGATATAAAAGGTGATTTAAGAATCCTTAAGATTATCCACTCAAAGCAACACAAAATCACATTTTGAGAACGCTTCACGCACAAAATATCTGCTTTTTTGCGTAACTTTATAGAAGAAACTTCTTTCTTGATGTCTGAAACTGAACTCATAGCGCTTTTACGCCTCCAGGCTTTACCACATATTGGCGATGTCTCGGCTAAAAAATTACTGCAAAAATTTGGCAGCGCTACAGCTCTGTTTCAAGCTAAAAAAAACGACTTATATGCTATTGATGGCTTTGGCGATAAACGCTTAAGAGAATTCTTTGATACACGCTTTTTAGAAGCCGCTAAAAATGAATTGAAGTTCATTGTTGACAACGGTATAAACGTGTCTTATTTTCAAAATAAAGACTATCCAGAACTACTTAAACAGTGTATTGACGCTCCCATATTACTCTTCCAAAAAGGAAATATCGATTTAAAAGAAAAACGCCTCTTGAGCATAGTGGGCACACGCCGCGCTACAGTGCACGGCACCGGTTTTGTCGATCAACTGGTTGAAAAATTAGCGCCACTAAATCCGGTAATCGTATCGGGACTGGCTTATGGCATTGACATAGCCGCTCACAAGGCTGCTTTAACACAGGGCTTGCAAACCATTGCTTGTTTAGGCCATGGATTAAATCAAATTTACCCTAAAGCTCACGCACAATACGCCTCGCAGATCATGGAAAACGGCGGATTTATGGCCGATTTTTGGAGTACTTCTTTTTTTGATCGCAAAAACTTTTTAAAACGCAACCGCATTATAGCTGGCCTAAGCGAAGCAACGCTGGTAGTAGAAAGTGCTGAAAAAGGCGGAGCACTTGTCACTGCCGATATTGCACAGTCCTATAATCGCGAAGTCTTTGCCGTTCCCGGACGCCCTTCAGATAAACTCAGTATTGGCTGCAATAACCTGATTAAATCGCAAAAAGCACAGGCCATTACTAGTGCTGAGGATATTGTGTACTTTTTGAATTGGCAACTGAAATCTACGCCTAAACCTCGTCAAACAACTTTGTTTGTTGAACTCTGCCCAGACGAAAAGAACATCTTAGAAGCCCTCAAAAAATTGGGCAAAGCCGAACTCGATGATTTGGCATTTGCCAGTAAATTACCCAGCTATAAAGTGGCTTCATATTTGCTTAACCTCGAGTTGAATAACCTTATTCGACCACTTCCCGGAAAACAATACGAAGCTATTTAAGCCCTGATTTTTGAGTTTTTGGCTAGTCACTGGGCCTGTTGAAGTGCAGTGTTCCGTATTCCGAATATTGACTCACTGAATACCGACTTACTGATTGCGCCCAACCTTCGATACATTTTTGCTCCGCAAGCGCCACAAAAACACTCAGGATGACGTTCGATTTTTGCTTGACAACTTTTCTAAAGTTTCGAACTTTAGAAAAGGTAAAA
Organism: uncultured Flavobacteriaceae bacterium; assembly: GCA_964451785.1. Classification (GTDB taxonomy): domain Bacteria; phylum Bacteroidota; class Bacteroidia; order Flavobacteriales; family Flavobacteriaceae; genus JAJYSO01. The sequence continues at coordinate 28,881 of CAYVJG010000021.1, read as the reverse complement.
TTTACAATTCCCCTAATTCCTAGTCTTCAATTCCTTTCTATCGAGCAAAAGGCGCTCCCTTTAGGGCCGGGGAATTCGCCTTTTGCAGTGATTTGCTTTAAGCAGATCGTCATCTCGAGTGATTTCAAGTGACGACGCAGGAGGAAGTTTGAAAGTGTAGCTAGAGGGGACTGTTTAAAACCACCGTTTTCTATTCGTTAGACGCATTCACCCTTCGATACAACACTATTCTTGCTATGCTGCGAATAGCGCCACTCAGAATGATGATACGGTTATTGCTTTGATAATTAGTTAGTTCCTGTTTTATAATTCTTTCTAACCTCTAATCCCTACTAATCACTATTCTTTTTTACGCTTAAAATAATGACTGATCAAGTCTTTAAAATTGATTCGCTTATTGAGTTGATGATATGAAAACCAAGCGGTAATTAAAGTGAGTGCAGACATACTGCCGTAACGTATCCACAAGTTTGAGGCAAAACTGAGGTACAGACCGAGTCCACAGAAAAGTATACAGCAGCCAAAAAGCACGTAAAATTCGCGCGGAAAATAAAAGTGGTAACGCCAGTGGTTGATTACGTACATTCCAACGCTATACAGTGTGTAATAGGCTATAAAACTAAGTCCTAATCCGGTTAAACCGCCAAAATAATAGCCGGAGATATACATGCCCAATTGCAGACTTATAAAACAAATATCACTGTAAATAAACAAGCGCGAATCGCCTTTAGCAACGATAATGTAACTCATGGACCAAGAAACGGCTTTAAACAACAAACCGACAATCCCAAAAGAAACCATGCTGACAATCCCTAAAAATTCTTCAGATAACAAAATTTGAATCACTTGAGGAACGAGTAATAAAAACACTACAATGATCGGCGTCATCAACAAAATAGAAATGTAAACTTGCTCTTTAACCGTTTGGCGTACCTGAGCATTATCATCAGCAATACCGGCTAAACGCGGATAGTAATCTTTAACCATCGCCGTAAATACCAAACCGCCGTAGGTATTGAGAATCAAAAAACCGGCGCTGTATAAACCTACCGCATCTAGCCCTCCTAAGTGATTGATGTACAGCTGAACAACATAAGCCGAAACAGCGGTAAGTAAACTGCTTAAACTCAATACTAATCCTAATTTAAGCATGGCTTTTCCTTCCGATATACTTTGGCGTGGACTGATGCTAAATGATGGAATACGACGCTTTTTGAGGTAATACCAACTGAAAAATAGATTAATGCTAAATGTGATGATGATGGCCGCAACAATGGCTTTTTCACCATAAAAATAATAGAGCGGAGCAATAATGATGAGTCCCCAAAAACTACCCCAAAGATTGGCTTTGGCCAAATGGCGCAGTTTGCGTAAACTCTGTAAAATACTGATTTGCCCTTGCGCTAATTGATTAAACAATACGGCTATAGCCAACCAGATGATGGAGAAAGTGTAACTAGACGAATCAAATAGCAACCTACTGATAAACGGCGCTCCGATGAGCATGATCAGTGCGCCTAAACTGCCGCTGAGCCAGAGTAATTTTTGAAAGATGCGGATCAGGCGATAAGCTTCGGTTTCGTTTCCTTTAGTAAAAGCATTCGAAATGTATTTAACGGCGCTGGTGGGGAGTCCAAAACTAGTAATTTGGCTCACTAAATCTACTGTGGTTTTGAGCAAACGGAAAATACCCATTCCAGTCGGCCCTAAAAATAAGGCCACCACTTTAGATTTGATGGCAGAAAGTAAAATCTGTATCAGCTGTACCCCTCCAAATAAAGAAGTGGCTTTAAAGACGTGTTGATATGATTTTTCTTCCTCCACTGACATACTAATACGCGTTTAAAGCGCTGATAATTGTAGTGATTTCACTTTCTGTGAGCAAAGGATGTAGCGGTATGCTTACGACTTCACGATGAATTTTTTCAGTGATGGGCAACTTTAAATCGGCGTATTCACTTAGCGCTTCTTGTTGATGTGGGGGAATAGGATAGTGTATTAAAAAACCGATTTGCTGTTGAGTAAGGTAATCACAAAAGGCTGTTCTATCGGCTACGCGCACCACAAACAAGTGAAACACGTGAGTAGAATCACCTTGCCAAAACGGTAAGCGGATTTTAGAATTGTCAATTTCTGAAAGATAGCGTTGGGCTATTTGACGTCGTCGGTTGTTTTGTGTTTCTAAATGTTTGAGTTTAGTGCTTAAAAAAGCAGCTTGCAGTTCATCTAAGCGTGAATTGTCACCCAAAAATCGATTTTTATACTTTTCAGAAGATCCATAATTACGTAACATTTTGATGGTTTCAGTCAGCTGTTTATCGTCAGTAGTGACAGCACCACCATCGCCGAGAGCACCTAAATTTTTAGTTGGATAAAAACTGTAACCTACAGCATCAGCTAGGCTGCTGAGCTGTAAATCACGATCGGCATAGCGCGCGCCGTGTGCCTGTGCAGCATCGGCCAAAAGCAATAAGTTTTCTTTGAGGGCTAGTTTGCTAAACCCCTTCATGTCGGCTAATTGTCCGTAGAGGTGTGTCACTAAAATAGCCTTGACTTTTGACGTGAGGATTGCTTTTGCAGCTTCAAGACTCATATTGAATGTCGCTGCATCAGGCTCGACAAAAACAGGCTCTAAACCAGCAGATTTAACCGCTAAAATGGTTGCGATATACGAGTTTGCCGGCACTAATACTCTGTCACCTACAGCTAAGCGATTCATTTCGATATAGCCGCGTAAAATTAATTTTAGCGCGTCTAAGCCGTTACCAACACCAACGCAAAATTGACGATTACAATAAGTTGCAAATTCACGTTCAAAGTTGCTGACAGATCGCCCTAAAATGTAGTGTCCCGATTCTAAAAATCGATTAAAATCGGCTTTAAAATCAGTTTCATAAGCAGCGTTGAGGTCGTGTAGATTTAAAAATGGAATCATAAGAACAAAATACGAAATTATATTGATTTTAAGCCGATAACTCGTCTAGTAAGTAGTGATTTTTGACAGTAAGTTTATAGGTAGAAGACACTATGCCACGCGCTCCAAAACAATTTTTCCAATACAATAACCCACTGTTTAATCCTTGTGACGTGCTCGAAGTGCCAAAATCAAAGTAAGCTTTTTCTGTCGAGAACAAAGTGATTAAATGCTGAAATAAATAATCGAGCGTCCCTAATTCTTGACGTTGTTCATTTGCTGAAATGTACTGCGTATGTACCACCTTGTCTGTGATAAATAGAGTGGTGCCGCCCACTAATTTTTCACCTTGATATACATTGTACTGTACAATGTTTTTAGGAAATCTGTCTGCGAGCAATTGGATTTCTTCAGCTGAGTGTACAGGATGCGCTTGGTGCTGACGCTGTAAATTAGGGATAAGAATAGTGTGCCAAAAAGCCGCTAGGTTTTTGTCTTTTCGAATTGTTAAGTCGTGTTTTTGCGCTTTCTTGACGCCTTCTAAACGATTGGATTGCAGTTTTAATTTGTGTGCTAAATCAATTGACGAACTCAGGTCGCAATGAATACATTCGGCCTTTAAATAGTGTAAAATGTAAAGCGATTCTTCAGCAGGATAAGCGTGATAAATATGTGGAATGAGTTTTAAGGTTAAGTGTGTGATGCCTTGCTGATCTAAATGCTGTAAGATTTGTTGAAAAATGGCTGCAATGCGATTAAATTTTAGAGTTTTAGAAACAATTAATTCGCCATAAGTCAATCCTTTGTGCGCAAATAATTCATCTCCGATGCGATGTGCCGGCAAGACAGCGACAAGTTTAGACTTGCGGTAAATTAAAAGGGAATAGTCCGTAAATCTATCACTGTGATAGTCCATAAACCGACGATCAAAAAGAAAGGTTCCATTTTTTGAAGAACGGATAAATTGATTCCAATCGTTTTGCAGAGCAGAAGTGTAAAGTTGAATGCTGTAGTCGGTCATCGTCAATTGAAGTCGGTTTAAAACAGTTTATACAAATTGTAAATTTGAAGAAGAATCAGTTATTTCTAAGCGAACTTTTCGCCCTAAAATCAGTGCTTTGTTGGTGTTTAAATGCCCAGTTGGACAACCGAAACTTACAGGAAAGTCATAAGCTTTGACGCGGTCTAAAATAATTTCTTCAGCCGATTTTCCAAAGGAAATACTGTTGTCGTGCATGCTACTCATACCGCCAATAAGTAGGCCTGCTAAGTGATTTAGCCAGCCATTGCGATATAGGTTTTGCATCATCCGATCTATGTGATAGAGGTATTCATCTAAATCTTCTAAAAATAGGATTTTACCCGCCATATCGGCTACCGTATTACTCCCACAAAGGGAATATAAAACCGATAAATTACCACCGATTAATTCGCCTTCAGCAACGCCATGACGATTGAGTGCTGACGGTTGCCAACTGTAAGTCGGAAGCTTACCAAACAAACAGGCTTGAAGTGTAGCTGTAGTTTCGGCTGATTTTTTAGCGATCAAAGCCGGCATTTCAGCGTGCAAACTCGCGATACCATGTTTTTGGACAATAGCGTGTAGAGCGGTAACATCGCTGTAACCAATAATCCATTTAGGGTGCTTTTTGAATTGTGAAAAATCTAGCGTATCAATGATGCGCACCGTGCCATATCCACCGCGCGCGCACCAAATCGCTTTGATGTCAGGATGGTCTAATTGGGTTTGTAAATCGGCTGCTCTGGTCTTGTCATCACCAGCAAATTGACAATCTTCAACCCCTATACTGCGACCAATAACCGGTTGCAATTGCCATGATCTGAGTAGCGCTATAGCAAAGTTGAGTTCTGCTTCCGAAACTTTTCGCGCTGTAGCCACAATAGCTACTTTATCACCGGCTTGAAGCGGTTGAGGGTAAATCATAAGTTATACCAATTAGAATTATTTTTAACCTTTTGTGCTGTAAATGTAAACAATATTAAGTTGCTTTTTGAAGTTGATAAATGATAATAGAGAGAAAACTGTATATTTACACACAACTGTGTAATTAAGAGAGACTTTCTTGACTTGAGAAAGAGAAAATATGAAAAAACTACTGAGTGTTGCTTTTTTAATCGGTGTATTGACTTCTTGTGGAAGTGCAGATAAGCGACTTCGAGAGGCTGAAGCTTATCGTGAAGCCACAGCTAATTATCCCGAAAGTGTATTAATCGAAAAGGTGACGGTTGACCGTTATCATTTAGCGCTAGAAAAAGAGCAGGCTGAACGCGAAAAGCAACGCCGTAAAGCCGTGCCCGATAAGGCGGTTGAAATAATCGATTATGCCATGGGTTTTCTCGGTACAAAATACCGCTATGGGGGCACTTCAAAACGCGGTATGGATTGCTCAGGATTGATTTATACCTCTTTTATCAATGCGGCCGATATCTTTTTGCCACGCACCTCACGCGCTATGGCTAAAGAAGGCAAACGTATTTTAGAAGACGAAGTACGCATGGGCGATTTGTTGTTTTTTGAAACGAATCCACGCCGCAACCGCATTAATCACGTCGGATTGGTGGTAGAAGTTGAAGCTAATCACATTCAATTTATTCATGCTACAACACACGGCGGTGTGATGGTGTCAGAGCTCGATCAACGGTATTGGCGCAATGCTTTTGTAGAAGCTAGGCGTGTTTTAAAATAAAGCTTTTCTCATTTGTTTTTACTAACTTTAAGGGATGAATCGCCCTCATGCCATCCCTGTTTTTGTCACACTCGCTTTTGTTTTAGGCATGAGTGTAACCCCTTTTGTGCCTTGGCATTTTCAAAATATTCTTTACGGCGAGTTACTTCTGTTTTTGGTGCTGGTAGGTTGTTATTTTTGGGCAAAACGACACTGGCATATAGATTTGTGGTTTTTAGGACTGAGTTTTATCAGTATTTGCGGACTGGGAGTATTACTTACACAAATACAGCAACCGTCACAGAATCCGCAGCATTATATGCAACACCTGCCTGATCAAACAGCGGTTTTAGAGTTGAAAGTAACCGATAAGCTCAATCCTAATCCGTATCAATTTAACTATTTAGCAGAACTAGAACGTATCAATCAGCAACCCGTGCAGGGGCAGGTGTTGTTGTCTATTCGGCATGATTCACTACCGCCACCTTTACTAGTAGGTGATGTCGCTGTGGTTTACAGCAAATTGACAAATATTTATACACCGCGTAATCCGTATCAATTTGATTATGCTAAATACATGCGGCAAAAAGCTATTTTTAAGCAGATAGAAGTGAAGCGAAATGGGGTATATGTCATACCGGCCTCAGGGTTTTCAGTGACTTCATGGGCCGCTCATTTGAGGCGATCTATAGATTTGAAATTAGAACAAACAGAATTTACACCTAATCAAATCGCCTTAATTGAAGCACTGTTACTCGGGCAGCGCGGCGAGATGACAGATACAAATTACCAACACTTTATCGATGCTGGGGTAGTGCATGTGTTGGCGGTATCCGGATTGCATATCGGGATATTGCTGTTCTTTTTGTTATGGGTTTTTAAACCACTAACACTTTTGCCATACGGAAAGACTATGCGGACAATAGTTGTGATTGTTTTGTTGTGGATTTACGCTGTTTTGGTAGGTTTATCGCCTTCTATTTTACGGGCAGTAACTATGTTTTCCTTTTTGAGTTTGGGCTTGTTTTTTAATCGGCGGAGTTTGACAATTAATATGCTGTGTTTATCGGCTTTGGTGTTATTAGTTTACAATCCCAATTTTTTATACGATGTCGGCTTTCAGTTGAGCTATGCTGCGGTATTGTCAATTCTTATTTTTCAGAAAAAGCTCTTTAAATTGTTTCAGTTTAAAACGAAAGTCGGACGTTACATTTGGGGAATTACCAGCGTAACTTTGTCGGCTCAACTCGGAGTTTTGCCTCTGAGTTTGTTTTATTTTCACCAATTTCCGGGTTTATTTTTTATCAGTAATTTGCTGATTATTCCATTTATTGGAGTAATTATTGAAGTTGGTGTAATTGTTCTTCTTTTATTAGGAATAGATCATTTACCAACTATCATGGTACAGGGTTATGGTTGGATTTTAGATGTATTACAGGGCATAGTAGATTGGGTAGCTCAGCAAGAAGAATTTATTATTCGACACTTGTATTTTTCACCTGCAATGCTCGTTATTTCTGTAGTTTGTTTAGTGGCACTTGGCTTTGCTGTTTACAGGCAAAAACGACTGTATTGGCTGAGCTTCTTGATGTTGTTAATTGCGCTAGAGCTCAGTTATGCTTATGAGTTTAAGCAGATCCAAAATCAACATGTATTTTATGTTTTCCACAAAACGAGGCACACGGTTTTAGGGGTGCAGAACGGTCATCAATTTGTGCTGCTGACAGATTCGTCACTGTCGAGGAAAAAAGCGGTGCAACTGGCTTTTGTTGAAGGTATTCAAAATGAAAAGGATTTTGGAAACTGGCAGGTGATTCAACAGATTCAGAATAGCTTCATCATCGGTAAGCAACGAATTTTTGTCATTGATAGTTTTGGGATTTGGCGAGTGCCGCAACTGCGATCTCCTGACATTTTATTGCTGCGCCAATCGCCTAAAATCAACCTTGAACGTGTGATTGACTCGCTACATCCCCAAAGTATTATAGCTGATGGCAGTAACTATAAAAATATGATTACACGCTGGCGAATGACTTGTAAAGAAAAGAAAATCCCTTTTCACTACACCGGTAAAAAGGGATTTGCAAAACTGAATTATTGACACGCGCTCTAGTTTTTGAACGTGTGTGTAAAGTTTTTTTGATACGTTTCCCATTGTTCTTTGGTGACTACATTTTTGTAATCATTGCTCGCAATCATTTTAAGATAAATTTCTAATTGACGCGGCGTGCGATAACCCACAACAGGCGCAATCATTTTGCCTTCTTCATCAAAAAAGACAATGCTCGGATAGCCGTTGATTTTGAGGTAACGCGCAAATAAGTGCTGGTAGTTGCGCTGCCCTTTGCGTGACGGATCGTACTTAGGATTGTCGTAGGTGTAGTTGTTATAGCGAATCACTTCGCGCCCTTCAGCATTAAATTTTACAGCGTAATAGTTTTTGTTGATATACTTAACGATATCTGGATTGTGAAAGGTCTTTTTGTCCATCAACTTACAAGGACCGCACCAATCGGTGTAAGCGTCCATGATGATTTTCTTGGGATTTTCTTTTTGAGCCGCTAAGGCTTCATTCATACTCATCCAATTAATTTCTGTTTGTGCTGATACACTACTGGCAAAGCTGATTAATAAGCCTAAAAAGAGATAAACTGTTTTCATATATTGTGTGTTTAGAGTTGTTTTGTGACGATGAGATTTTTTAATAAGCATCTGTCTGTTAAATGCTTAACAATTCGGATTGAAAATCGAAGTCTTTCAGAGGTGAAAAATAACACTTTTATCGACTAAAACGTCAGTTGATGAGGTGTAGTGTGCAAAAAATGATTAATTCACTTATATACAGATAGCTAAGTATAAAAAATCAGAAAGCCCGAGCAACAATGCGTTCGGGCTTTCCAAGCTAACTAACCAATCTATCATGAAAAAACTTCATCTTAGCATTTTAGCATTGTAAATAACGGAATAAAGTTAGATATATTTTAGTAAGTCACATGCATTAACAAAAAAATAACACTTCAATTATAATACCATCAGATTGCATCCGCGGATATCACTGTGATCAAATCGCCCTAATACCTCAAAAGTACCGTTGCTGTGCTTAACTCCCAGATCCTGAGTAGCTATAAATGAGCAAGAGTGTAAATTTGCCAAATCAATGATGTTGATACCACCACTTTTTTCATTAGGCAGAAAGCTTAATGCATCTTCGGGTTCACGAATAAGAATATCCATACTGGCACTGGCTCTAAAAATACCGTCGCCCTTTGAGTAGGCTTGCGATAGTAATTCAGTCATGCCATATTCACTGTGAATCTTAGAAACCCCAAAGCCTTTAGATAATGTGTGGTGCAGCTCGGCTCTCGTCATTTCCTTGCGACGCCCTTTCATGCCGCCGGTTTCCATGATAATAGTGTGGTTGAGATCAAATTGATAACGCTCAACTAAATCTAATAAGGCAAAGGAAACACCGAGCAATAAGACAGGCTTTCCTTCGGCATCTAATCGTGTTAAATGCTGCGCTAAATTGTCGTAATCATTGAGGTAAAACCCACTTTCAGGATGTTTACTGCGTTTGATAAAAGCATCAGCCATGTAGATTAAAGATGAGCCTTCACGCTCGAGGTAAGAAGGAAGCAACGCTAAAACCACCAAGTCTTCTACAGCTGGATAAAACTGCTGAAAGCCATGGTAAAAAACTGTTTCGTATAAACTCAAATCGGCAACATGATGCTGACTGACTTGACTGTCGGTGGTGCCACTGCTGGTAAAAGTGGTTTTAGCAGAATAGCCTTCTGCTAAAATCTGATGTGATTTGAAAAATTGTATAGGAAGAAAAGGAATATCTTCAAGCGATTTCACCTGTGCTTTTGTGCGCCCGAGGGCTTGACAAAACTGACGATAAACAGCTACATGTTCATACTGATATCTGAAAATATCAAGCGCTAAAGTCGTAAAATCTTCACCTTGATACAAATTGCTAATGCGCGATTGAAGTTCCTGTGTTTTCATAATACAAAGGTATTCAAAATAAAAAAGCACTCCACAAGTGAAGTGCTTAGTAAGCTGATACTGGTGTAAAAACTAGTTGATAATTAGTTTTTGGGTAAAGCTCTGCTGATTTTTAGTGATTTGAACAAAATAAAGCCCTGAGGATAAGTCGCTGATGTCTAATTTTGTTAAACCCGAAGTATTGACGCTACGGACCAATTGCCCTAACACAGAATAGATGGCAATTTGAGCCTGCCCTTGCAATTCTAAAGTCACTACTTCTGTTGCCGGATTAGGATAAAGGCTGATTTTAGGACTAAACTTGTTACTTTCTAGCCCTAGGGGAGTACCGGCTAAATCGTCAGCATCGCGAATATAGAATTGACCGTCACCATTAAATTGAGCTGCAATGCCCACAACAGCCGCTTGATTGCCCTGAGGAATAATGCTGCCGATGTAATCTGCATCGTAAAAATTGGTGCGCATAGTTGTGGTGTCAGCGCCATCTGTCAAGTCATAATTTGTACCTACATCAAAGGTTATTGTGCCGTCAGCATCCGTAAAAGACACGTTTTCTAAGGCGATAATTTCAGATTCATAAGCTGATGGATTGGCCATTAAATCGGCAATTGTGATGACTTCAGGAACAATAAAATTTTCGGTTGAGCTCGCAGTCCCAGGGTCTTCAGTAGGTTGAAGTTGTAAAACCCCATTATTTTCGATTAATTTTCCTGTCAATCCACTGATGCCATCATAACGGTTGTAAACTGTGGTGATAACGCCACTGTTATCGTCAATTAAAATGCCCCCTGTAGCGTCTTGAACGTATTTTTGATGACGAAAATTCTGTTGATAAGAAAGAATTGCTTCCCCATCTAAGGTGTAATAATGCCCGAGCTCACCTTGACGCAATTCAGCAACGGTATTGACCAAGGTGTTTGCCAAAGTTGTAAATTCAACCGTGTCGGCATCTATAAGCGTGAGTGCCGAGTTATTGATGAGGCTGATTATGATTGAATGCTCACCTGCAGAAAGGTTGTTTAAGCTAATAGGATCAGTACTAAAGTAGTTGGTGAACGGATTATCATCAATCTCATATTGTATATAGCCATCACCATCATTAGCTGTGGCACTAGAGGAAAGTGTAAAGTTAGCTACAGAAAAAGAGAGCTCAGGTGTTGTTCCAGGAGCGAATTCTTGATCGGGCGTAGGGGTGAGGATGCTAATGCTGGGATTTGAGCTGGTAGCGGTCCAAATAATGTCATCAATATTGACCTGTCCGGCGCCGGAAGGGTTGTAAAAACGCAATGTAAAACTGCCGTTGACGTTAATCGGTATGGTGCCGGTGCTAAGGGCTACACCTTGCTGGTTAGAAGATGTTGCCGTGTAAACTAGTTGGTTGTTAACATAAACTTCCAAGTTGGCATCAGTGCTAAAAGCTTGCATATAAGTAAACTCTAAGGTGCCAATACCGTTGGAAAACGAGGGAGAGGTCAATTCGGATTCTTTGTTTTTACCGAGCATAATGGCAGGATTGCCATCTTCAATCTCAGCTTGAGCATCACCTCGCGATTGAAGATAATTCCATGAGCCACCATCTTGTCCAGTAAAACTACCGTCAGAATAAGCTGTGCCTGATGACGAAAAATTGTCAAAAGTTTCGTGTCCCTGACCATAGCTGAATACACTCCAGCAGATCATCAAGGCTAATAAAGTAAAGTTGCGCATAAATCAATTGTTTTTTGGTTACTCTCAAAGTTACTTTTAAAATTTGTAAATCGCTAATTTTTACGTTATTAAACCGTTGTGTTTGTCATGTTGTGAGTTGAATTTTTAATAATTACATAAAAAAATATTTATTTTTTTGAAACATTTGCTTTTGTGTGTAGGGTGTAAAAGCAATCTATTTAGAGCACATAGACTTTTACAGAGGTTTTCAAAGTCACATTTATCATATTGCTAATAAATGCGTAGAATCATTTTTTATATGCCTTGTATATAGCCGTGTTTTAAATATATTTGTGAGCAATCCAAATATCTTTATATACTATGAGAAAAGCAGTTCTTTGGGGTTTACTGACCCTTTTTTCAGTAGTCTCTTTTGCTCAAAATAGCCAAGAAAACATTGCGCGCTGGCTGCGCTACCCATCTATTTCACCTGATGGGAGTCACATTGTTTTTGGTTATATGGGCAATATTTACAAAGTATCCACTCAAGGAGGAGTAGCCGTTCCGCTGACCTCAGGAGATGCCTATTACACGCGTCCGGTGTGGAGTAATGACGGGCAAACTATAGCGTTTTCAAGCGATCGTTACGGCAATTTTGATGTGTATACCATGCCGGCCAATGGTGGTGCGTTAACGCGAATTACCTTTCACAGTGCTGATGATTACGCTTATGATTTTACACCTGATAACACAAAAATACTCATCGGTAGCGCGCGTCCTGCTCCTGCCGAAAGTGTGCGTTTTCCGGGGGTGAGTTATTTCAAAAATTTATACACCATCCCTGTTAAAGGTGGTCGCCCTTACTTGGTGACGGCTGCTGGTGCTGAAAATGCACACTACAATAGTGATGGAACTAAAATTGTCTTCCAAGACAAAAAAGGTTATGAAGACTATTACCGCAAACACCACACTTCATCCATTACACGTGATATTTGGGTGTACGATATCGCGGATAATACCTACCGTAAAATCACTAAAAATAACGTTGAACACCGCGTGCCTTCTTTTAGTGCCGATGGACAAGCTATCTATTATACCAATGAAAAAAGCGGGGATCTCAATGTGTATAAACGCGCTTTAAACGGCGGTCAAGCTACACAATTGACACAGTTTAAAGATTTTCCGGTACGCGCATTAAGCGTTTCAGACAATAATAAAATGGCGTTTACTTGGAAAGGTGATATCTACACCTTAACTGAAGGACAAGTTCCTCAAAAGTTAACCATTCGCGTGTTGAATAACACCGGATACAATACTTTAGAACACAAAGATATCAGCAGTGTTAGTGAATTTGCTGTGAGTCCAAATGGCAAAGAAATCGCCTTTATCAATCGCGGCGAAGTGTTTGTGACAGGCGTAGATATCAAGCAGACTAAACGCATTACCAATACCCCGCAACAGGAGCGCATGATTACCTGGTCTCCTGATGGTAAAACTCTTGTGTATTCAGGAGAACGCGACGGTAGCTGGAATATTTATAAAGTCACTTTAAAACATCCGGATGAAGAATTCTTTTATGCGGCAACGACTTTGAAGGAAGAGCCACTCATCGCTACTGAGGCAGAAGAATTTCAACCACATTTTTCACCTGATGGTAAAAAATTAGCTTATGTCGAGAATCGAAATATCTTAAAAGTTCGCGATTTAAAATCAGGCGAAACTGTCACAATCTTACCTGAAGGTCGCAATTATTCGTATAGCGATGGCGATTGGGGATTTGAGTGGAGTCCGGATAGCAAATGGTTGCTTGTCGATGATTCTAAAGGTTATTTTTCAATTTCTAATACCGCTTTGATTTCTGCTGATGGCGAAGGAAAAATTGTGCATCCTGTCAATAGCGGATTTGGTGATAGCGATGCAAAATGGGCTTTAGAGGGTAAGATGATGACTTACAAAAGCACCAAGCTCGGACGCAAATCACTGGCTTATCAAGGTAGCCATGAAGAAGATATCTATGCTGTCTTTTTTGATCAAAAAGCCTATGACGACTTTACAATGAGTGAAGCGGAGTACAAGTTGATGAAAGAACGTGAGAAAGATGAGAAAAAGGAAGACGATAAAGATAAGAAGAAGAAAAAAGATAAAAAAGATGATGAGGTTGAGCCTATTGACATCAATCTCGACAATCTCGACCATCGCAAAGTACGCTTGACCATCAACAGTGCTAGTATTAGCGATTATGTGCTCAGTAAAGATGGTAGTAAATTGTATTACCTCGCTGCTTTTCAAAAAGGCTACAACCTTTGGGTGACAGAACCGCGTACGCGCGAAACACGCATTTTGGCAAAGCTCAACGGCTCGTGGAGTAAACTAAAACTTAGTGATGATGGCAAAACCATTTTCTTGAGTAATCACGGTCGTTTAAAAAAGGTAGATGCTAAGTCTGGCAAAGTGAGCTCTATTCCTATCAGTGGCGATATGATTGTCAATCACGAAGCGGAGCGTCAGTATATTTTTAATCACGCCTGGCGTCAAGTGAAAGCTAAGTTTTACGATCCGACTATTCACGGTATAGATTGGAAAATGTATCAAACAGAATACGCTAAATTCTTGCCTTACATCAATAACAACTACGACTTTCAAGTGTTGTTAAGCGAATTATTAGGCGAATTAAATGCCTCACATACCGGCGGACGTTATTATGCGAGTTCAGATAATGCTGAACACACCGCTACTTTAGGGTTGCTATACGATCAGAAATATCAAGGTGAAGGCGTGAAAATTAGCGAAGTGATTGCTGGAGGACCTTTTGACAACGCCGACAGTAAAGTGAAAGCAGGCGATTTAATCCTTGCCATTAACGACCATAAAATTGGCGCTGGTGAAAACTGGAATCAATATTTAACCAACTTAAAAGGTAAAAATGTCAGAATTACCTTTAAAGATGGAGGTAAAACTTTTGAAGAAACTATCAAGCCGATTTCTTTTGGTGCACAACACAATTTGATGTACGAACGCTGGGTACACACCATGCAGCAGCTCACAGATTCATTGAGTAATGGTCAGCTGGGTTATGTACACGTCAAAGGTATGAATGACGGCAGCTTCCGTCATGTTTACGATGAGGTTTTAGGCGATAACATCGGTAAAAAAGCCCTTATTGTCGATACGCGTTTTAACGGCGGTGGCTGGTTGCACAACGACCTCAACACCTTCTTGAGTGGGAAAAAATACCTCGAGTTTAGACCACAAGGCCATAAAACCAAGGGAGGAGAACCTGTTGATCGCTGGAGTAAACCTAGTGCCGTTATTATGAGTGAAGGCAACTATAGCGATGCCTTTATCTTTCCGTATGTTTATAAACAAAACGGCTTAGGTAAACTCATCGGTATGCCGGTAGCCGGTACTGGAACTGCTGTGTGGTGGGAACGTCAAATCGATCCGACTATCGTTTTTGGAATTCCGATGATTGCTACTGTTGGCGCTGAGGGACGTCCTACCGAAAACCTCGAACTCGAACCGGATATTAAAGTAGAATTGCCGTATAACAAATTCTTAGACGGCATAGATACCCAACTCAAAGCCGCTGTAAAACACTTGCTTGAAGTTGTTGAGTAATACGGAAGTGACATTCAAAATGGACCAATCTTCCTGTTAAAATTACAAATCTCTGCGTTATAAATGCTCGTCATAGCTATGGCTATGCCTGTGCTTTTTGCCTTGACCTTTGAAATTTTAACGACAAAATATTTAGTCTATTTTAAAAATCATTTCCGTATAACAACTTAGAAAGTTTATAATTTTAACCGACCAAGGCATTCGTTTTGGTCGGTTTTTTGGTTGGTGTCAATTATATATCTCAATTTATGACTCATAATAACTTATACGCCTCCTTTGTTGTAGAACACCCTTCGGGGTTCGGTAAGAAGGAGAGGTCTGTGTTACCCCGCACTGCACTGCGTTTGTACAGGGTTTATCACATTAAAGACCTTCGGCCTTTTAAAGCATACTTTTGTCTATATCTACAACCATGTAATAGTTGAATATGACTAACCCCGAGTGCAACTCGGGGCACTAAGGTTACTGTATCTTACGGAACTACGAAGTAGTTCAATAATAAAGATCGAGATAGAATAACTCCGAAACTTGAGCTATAAATTATCTTAAATGACCAAGCGCCGCAATTGAAAAACTGCAGCGCTTGGGGGTTTACATTATCTATTGAGGACTGTGAATTATTTATTTACAAACTCACTTACTAAATCTGTGGCTTGTTCTAGGGCTTTATCCAACTGATTATTGACAATGATATAATCAAATTGAGGCGCTGTGGCCATTTCAACAGATGCCTTGGCTACACGCATGTTTATGCGATCTTCTGATTCGGTATTGCGTTTTTTAAGGCGAATTTTTAACTCGTCAATACTCGGTGGTTTTACAAAAACAGCTAGTGTGCGTTCAGGAAATAAACGTTTGATGTTGAGTCCGCCAACCACATCTATATCAAAAATCACGTGCTTCCCTAAACTCCAAAGCCGTTCTACTTCGGTTTTGAGTGTGCCGTAAAAGTTGTCGCGATACACTTCTTCCCATTCCAAGAAATCATCTTGTTTAATATGACTTTTAAATTCATGCGTACTCATGAAATAGTAGTCTTTTCCGTTGACTTCATAGTCGCGAGCTTCACGAGAAGTAGCCGAAATGGAAAAGGCTAAATTCAAGTCGTCTTGCGCTAAAAGATGGCGGACAATGGTCGTTTTTCCGGAACCTGACGGTGCTGAGAATACAATTAATTTACCTTCGGGCATTATAATACGTTTAGGATTTGCTCTTTAATTTTTTCGAGTTCATCTTTCATTTGCACCACGCATTTTTGCATAGTTGCATAGTTAGACTTGCTGCCGATGGTGTTGATTTCACGCCCCATTTCTTGAGCTATAAATCCGAGTTTTCTACCGTTAGATTCAGCTAAAGCCATAGTCTCGGCAAAGTAAGCCAAGTGGTTGCGCAAACGCGTTTTTTCTTCGTTGATATCGTATTTTTCGATGTAATAAATCAACTCTTGTTCAAAGCGATTTTGATCAACCGCTTCTTTTAGTTCTGATACCGCTGTTTCTAGACGTTCACGCGTGGTTTGAATGCGTTCAGGATCGATGCGCTCTACTTCATCGAGTAAATTGGTGATGTTTTGCAGGCGCAATTTAAAATCAGCTTCTAAAGATTTACCTTCATCTGTACGGTATTGATCGATGTTGGTCAAAGCTTCTGCTAGGCCTTTCTCAATCGCTTTAAATTCAGCTTTGTCAATTTCTTTGCGCTCAGTGTGCAAGGCTTCAGGTAAACCAATAGCCATTTTGAGGTAGTCTAGTTCGCTACCTTGACCAGTAGCCAAGGCTTTTAATTCGGCCACATAGCCTTTAACTACGGCTTGATTGATGCTAGTTGATGCGTGTTCACCTACATTTTCTACAGATAGTGAAAAGTCAATCTTTCCGCGTTGTAGCTTGTCGGCAATCATTTTGTGCAATATCAATTCTTGCTCGCGATAAGCCGAAGGCACGCGGGCATATAAATCTAGTTTTTTGCTGTTTAACGATTTGAGTTGCAAGGTGATTTTCTTGTTTGCAACATTCACTTCACTTTTCCCAAATCCGGTCATGGATTGAATCATCTGACACTATTTTAAATAATTCTGCAAAATTAATAAAAAGAAACGGCCTCAACTGCTTTTTTTAAAATTCATTTTAAGCAGTTGAAGCCGTTTACAAAGCCTTAGCGTCTGATTATTAATTCATCAGCGGTAAGTTGCCGTATTTGTCGGCGTAATTCAACATCTGATCAGCAAAGCTTTTAGGCTGCGTTACTTTGATTTCAGTAATCTCTCCTGAATCATTAGTAACAGGTACTAACACCGGATTTACAAACCCGCCATAAGGCGCTGAAGCAATTGGCGCATTGCGCTCTAATACTTCTTTGTGCAACTCAGGGTCAACTTTAACGCCGTAGTTTTCCACTAAGTTTTTAGCTGCTTGGAAATCACCCTCTGATTTGATGCGTTGTACTTCACGTAACAATTGACCGAAAAGCTCACGTAATTTTTGGTAATCTTGAATTACAAAATAGGTTTTTCCTTCTTCTACTTTCTTCACGATTACGCTGTCTTTTTTACCTTTTTCATACACCCATTGACTAATCCAATGGCGGTTGCGCATGTGAGCTTCTTCAATATCATCACCGAGTTTAATACGAATTAATTGCGTCATCAAGCCGTTGCGGATATAGTCGTTATAAGCTGCTTTTCCCAACTTTTTGTAGTTGTCAGTCAAGCCTAATTCTTCTAATTTCGGATCCATCAAATAGTATAAGCCCACCAAATCAGCGCGACCTTCTTCAATGGTTGAGGCATAGCTTTTTAAGGTTTCTTTTGGCGTGCCTACACCCGGATTAATCTTTCCTGAAGCATGACCGATAACCTCGTGTAAAGCCGTGTGAATGCGATCGGCAGTTTCGCCGTATTGCTCTGCCAGTTGCACTTCTTCTTCGCTATAGGCAAATTCTTTTAAGCGCTCACTACCGCCGGCATGGCTATAGGCGTTGATGATGTTGCCTAAAGAAACCGATTTACTACCCACTTGCTCTCTAATCCAGTTGGCATTAGGTAAGTTGATGCCGATGGGCGTTGATGGTGATGTCGCTCCAGCTTCACCAGCCACATTGACGGTTTTATAAGTCACACCGACCACATTTTTCTTTTTGTTGGCGTCCATTATTGGAGAGTTATCTTCAAACCATTGAGCGTGATCACCGACAATTTTCATCTTTTTAGACATGTCAAAATCGGTAATTTGCACCACAGCTTCGTAAGTTGCTTTGTAGCCTTTTGGGTCGTGATATACCTCAATAAATCCGTTGATAAAATCGATATCTCCTTCGGTAGCTTGCACCCAAGCCACACTAAAGTCATTCCATTTTTCTAAATCTCCTGTTTGGTAAAATTCGATTAATAAGCCGATGGCCTTAGCTTGTGCCGGATTTTCAGCAACAGTTTTAGCTTTTTCTAACCAGCCGATAATCTTGTCTATAGCCGCTCCGTACATGCCACCGCTTTTCCAGACGTGTTCTACTAATTTGCCGTCTTCTTTTACAAGCTTAGAATTTAGACCAAAAGAAACAGGTTTCTCAGGATTTGGTTGCTTTTTAGCTGCATAAAACGCATCGACTTCATCGGCAGTGATGCCTGGACCATAAAAATTGACCGCTGAGCCTTTGATCAAACCCTTAGAAGCATCGAGATTTACCTTTTTAGTGTATTTATCGTTAAAAATCACCTCAAATGGCGCGCCCTCTAACTTTGTATCGGTAGCCGTTAGCAGGCTTTTTAAATAATCCTGACTAAATTCAGGTTTAAATTTTTCGTTTGAATAGTGGTGATGAATTCCATTGGCAAACCACACTTGTTTGAGGTAAGTTACAAAGTGTTTCCAATCTTCAGTGGTTTTATCGCCTTTATACGTGGTGTAAATATGCTCTAAAGCTTGACGGATGGTCAAGTTGTATTTATAATTTTGGTCCCAGATAATGTCGCGACCAGCTAATCCTGCTTGGGTGAGGTAATACACCAATTTTTGTTGCTTTAAACTCAATTGATCCCAACCCGGAATCTGATAGCGTATCACCTTAATGTCAGCAAAAGTATCGGCTACATAGTTAAAACTCGTATCCACTTTTTGTGTCTGCGCCGTCGGTGTTGACTTCGCCTTGTCTTGTTTTGCACTGTTGCCGCAAGAGACTAAGGTCATCGTACTCAAAAGTGCAATAGGAATGTACTTGAATTTCATAATGTTAGGGTTTCTTTTTGTGCGAATATAATGAAACTAAACTTAAGATACACTTAACACTATAAAGTTAAAAATAGATAGTTTTTTATGGCTAACTTATTATAAAACAGCACCTAATGCTAGGTTTTGAGGCTAATAATTATGTTTTGGGCGTGCCCTTGCGCGGCTGATTACTTAACTAAAGGAAAATTTGCCACAATCCGATATTCACAAGACTTTTGTCTATCTGTTAACGCGCAAGGTCAGGCTTTCGGCAGTCGCTTTTTGTGGCTAGGATTAAGGTCGGTTATGACGGTTTTTTCCTTTCCTAAAGTTTTGAGTTTTAGTAAAGGTTCATTTTTAAAAACAGCCACAAAAGAGCTTCAACAAAGCCTCAATCCTTCACGCGAGAATGAGAGCAGACACGAATTTAAAGCATCGCAAAAGTAGATTGGTATTCAGTAGGTCAGTATTCGGTAAGTCCGTAAAACGGAACACGGAACACCGCAAAAGCCGAATTCCCCGTCCCTAAAGGGAGCGCCTTTTGCTCGGTAGAGGAAGTTAGGGATCGGGAATCAGTAGCTGCGCTCTGCCGTGCGCAGTTTTGAGGAGCTTGTGGAGCAAAAAGGTATCGAAGGGTGAAAGCGAGTGTGAAGAGTAAGTCCGTATTCAGTAGGTCACCTCTAGTTACAATTTTAATCTCCTCCTGCGTCGTTGTTTAAAATCATTCGAAGTAACGGTGGACAGAAATTTGAATCAAGCGTCATCATCAAAGAAAGATCGAAAAGAATCGGCCTACTTTTAATTGCCGTAGAAAACCAGTAAAACGCGCCGTCGATGGCGAGGAGAAGGGCTCTTTTTTTGCCCTTCGGGGGACAAGTGTTTTGCGCTAGTTTTCAAGGGAATTAAAATCAGCCTAGCGTTTTTTGTTTCTTTTTTGGGCAATGCAAAAAAGAAAAATAATATTAAAGTAAAGTGCCGTAAAAGTCAGTATTCAGTAACACGGCACACAGTAAATTCCTCTAGTTACAATTTTAATCTCCTCCTGCGTCGTCACTTGAAATCACTCGAGATGATGATCTACTTAAAGCAAAGCACCGCAAAAGGCGATTTTCCCCATCCCTAAAGGGAGCGCCTTTTGCTCGGTAGAGGAAGTTAGGGATCGGGAATCAGTAGCTGCGCTCTGCCGTGCGCAGTTTTGAGGAGCTTGTGGAGCAAAAAGGTATCGAAGGGTGAAAGCGAGTGTGAAGAGTAAGTCCGTATTCGGTATTCAGTAAGTCTGTAAAACGGAATACAGAATACAGAAAAACGTTGTAGCTAAGGGTGAACGCGATAAAAACTGAGTTGTTTAGTCAAAAATCTCGTTGAGTACTTTTGCTAGACGAACGCCTCCTTTTTGAAGTTGTTGACGCACTACAGGCATCCAATTGTACATGTATTTGTAGCTTAAGTGCCAGCCGTTTTCAGCCGAATCATATACCTTGTCGGCTAAGATTAAACTTTCAGATAACCAGTCTTCAAGCGTGCCTGCTTGCATGGCTTGTAAGTCTTGTTTAGAAAGATATTGGCGGTTTTGAGCGAGTTCAGAATAACTCATTTGGTAAGAGTTAATCATATCCTCATCCCACACACGGTGTAAGTTGCTCACCTCGTCAAACCAGAAAACGATAATCTTGTTGCCACCGTAATCTTCAGGATGTCCTGCGTGTAAAGGTTGGTGTAAATCGCCCATAAGATGAACGAGCATCTTGAGATAAAACACTTTTTTGTCTCTCGGTGTAGAATCAGATTTTAAGCCGGCTATACATTCATTTATAGCAGTAATGATATTGGGCTTTTTGACACTTGCTTTGGCTTCTTCATAAGTTTGCCCGTCAGCAATGTTGATGTAATGCCACACTTTATAAGCGTCGTAACTATGATCACTTTTGATATCATCTCCATAGGTGGATACCAATGCTAAACTTTGGTGATTTAAAAGCTGAGCAATTTGTTTTTGAGCAGATTTACTCAAATAGTGACTGGCAATTTCGGCAGTTGTACGATGGCCTGTTTTTCCCCAATAAGGTTGGCCTGCAAAGGCTGATATACTGTAAATTAATACACTTGCGGCAATCAAGAGCTTCTTCATCATAAAGTTTTTATAATTGATACTAGGGCCTAATCCTTGTGCGTTACAGGTATAACCTTAGTATGACTTCACAAATATACAGTAATATGGGGTTTGTAGATGTGTTTATAGAATAAACTAACTGTTTTGTCTGTTTAGTTCAGTTAAATTTCTTAAATTGCTTTTACTTTTAACTTACAAATAACTGTTTGTAGAAATAAAAGCGAGAATATGTTAATAAACAATAACATTACTTGCGGTATATTGATAAGTTAAAGGAAAAGAATTATGTTTGTTAAAAATTTGTTTTATGCTAAATCAAATGTGTAACGAAATCAATAGTGGGATATTTTGAGCTAACTACCTGATATTGTTTGGTTCATTTGTAAATAGTGCATACGTATAATAAACCAATCAGCTGTTTAAAAACAAGACAATTAACGAAGTTATGTGTCTGTTTTAAATATTATTTTATCTTTGCGAGCTATGAAAAAGCTTTTATTCTGTTTGTTAGTATTGTCTTTAGTGAGCTGTGCTTCAAAAAAAGACGTGTTGTATTTTCAAGATATAGAAGACACCTATCTTGAACCCCTGGATTCTCTCGTGTTAAAAACGGAGATTCAGCCTAGTGATATCTTATACATCCGTTTAACAGCTTTAAATCCAGCCAGTATATTACCTTACCAATTTGAAAAAGGGACGTCGCCAAGTACGGCACGAACTACTGAGATGATTCAACTCGATGGTTATCAAGTAAATAAAGAAGGCGCTATTAATTTTCCACAACTCGGCAAAATTACTGTTGAGGGACTTACCACTCAACAAGTTGAAGCTAAATTAAAGAAAAAGCTAAGCGACTACATCATCAATCCGGCCGTATCTGTACGCATTGTCAATTATAAAATTTCGGTGATAGGCGAAGTCGCCAGACCAGGAACTTTTACGTTAAGTGAAGAGCATATTACACTACCACAAGCATTAGGCTTGGCTGGTGATTTGACTATAAGAGGTGAACGCCAAAATGTGTTAATTATACGCCAACAAGATGGCAAACGTATTCACAAATACATTGATTTGACTAAAAGTGACTGGATGAATAGTCCTTTTTACTACTTGAAACAAAATGATATCGTCTATGTACAACCTAATAACCCTAAAGTTAAAACCGCAGGATTTATAGGAAGTGTAGGCAATGTGCTGTCTGTAGCCTCTATTTTGCTCAGTGCCGCCGTGATCATATTTAACAACTAACACAATCTCCTTGGTTTCATGAACGAGAATGTCCCAAATCCTTTGATGCAAGAAGAAGAGAATCAACAAGAAGACCTCAAACGCTTACTGTTTAAATATCTTCAATACTGGCGCTGGTTTGTAATTGGTGTTGCTGCGGCTTTAGTTTTAGCTTTTTTATTTAATCGCTACGCAACAAATGTCTACCAGACAGATGCTGAAATTAAAATTTTAAAAGAAAAGGAAAATGGCATTGACCTTTCAGGACTAGATGGCGCGGCAAGCTTATTCAGTAATCGCGATGTCAATTTAGAAAACGAAATTGAAGTCCTCAAATCAAGACGCCTTCTCGATTCAGTGGTGCATAGTTTAAAGCTGAATACAACTTATTTAAAAGAAGAAGAAATCAATACGGTTGAAGTATGGGACGCTCAAATACCTTTTGAAGTTCACTGGCAAAAGATAGATAGCGAGCGCAGTCCTGGCGAAGAAATTCCGGTATTTAAGTTGCATTACCTCAGCGCGACTCAATTTGAAATTAGCGTCACTAATTACGATACTGATACAAAAACACTTACCTATAACCAATCGGTAGAATTGGCCGATTATAAATTTAAAATTAGCTCGAGATCTGCCTATGTAGAACCTTTAAATGAACTCAAAGACAATACATTTTTCTTTTCACACCGGTCAACAAATAATGCTATTGACGCATTGATTGCTAAAATCACTATTGCGCCTGTAGGAAAAGAAAGCGATATCTTGAGCTTGTCATACCAAGGCTCTAATAAACTGAAGAACCAAGCCATCTTAGACACGCTTATCAGCAAGTTTAACACCGATGGCATGCGCGATAAACGCATCATATCAAAACGCACAGAAGATTTTATTGCAGAGCGTTTAGTCTTGCTCTCAAAAGAATTGGATACCGTTGAAACCGGTTTAGTAAATTATAAAGAACAACACGGTCTCGTCACTATTGAATCTACCTCAAAACAATTATTTGAGAAAGAACTCAGTTCAGAAGCAGAACGTTTTCAAACAAGCCTACAGCGCGAGTTGGCAAAAGCCTTTAAAGAAGAATTGCTTACGGGAGAGAAATACAGTCTACTTCCTGCTAACTTAGGACTAGAAAGCAGCTCTGTCAACGATTTGACAAAAATGTATAACGAAACGGTCTTAGAACGCAATGAACTGTTGCTTTCTGCAACCCCTAAAAACCCGGCAGTGCAAGCTGTAGATTCAAAATTAGACCAACTCAAAGGTAATATTTTACAAAGTGTCAATGGCTATATTAGCAATTTGAGCCTGTCGCTTGAGAATTTTGAAAAACGCGAAGCCTTATCTTCAGGAAATCTTCATAAAATTCCTCAAAAGGAAAAAGCAGTACGCGCTATTATGCGCCAACAAGAAATTAAAGAAAAACTTTACTTGTTCTTGTTGCAAAAACGCGAAGAAGCAGCCTTGCAATACGCCACAACATCACCTAGCATAAAGGTGGTTGATTACGCTTACAGCAATCCTATCCCGGTTTCTCCTAAAAAGAAACTCATTTATCTCGCTGCCCTGATTTTAGGTGCTTTAATCCCTTTTGGTATCCTTTACATCAAATTTTTACTCGATACTAAAATCGGTACACGTGAAGATATAGAGCGTGTTCTACCAAATACGCCTGTTTTGGCTGAAGTGCCTGAGCTCGACAAAAATGCCAATAAGCTGATTAAGAAAAATGACCTGAGTGTCTTGGCTGAAGCCTTCCGTATTTTGCGTACTAACTTGGGTTATTTTAAAGCGAAATCTGATCAAGCGCATCAGAGTCAAGTTATTTTTGTTACTTCAACCATTAAAGGCGAAGGTAAAACCTTTACAGCTCTAAATACGGCGCATGCCTTAGCGGCTACAGGTAAAAAAGTGTTGATGATCGGCTGTGATTTGCGCAACCCACAAACCCACAATTACTATAACAAAGACAAAAATAGCATTGGCGTTTCGGCCTATTTAAATAACTCAGGTGTTAAGTTTGACGACTTGCTCAACCGTGGAGATTTGTATTTCAAAAATCTCGATTTGATTATCGCTGGTCAAATTCCGCCTAATCCTGCTGAGTTATTGATTAATGGTCGTTTTGAAGAGTTGATCGCGGAGGCACGCGAACGCTATGATTACGTTATTGTCGATACCGCTCCAACTATATTGGTGACTGATACTTTGTTGATTTCTCAAAATGCAGATGTCACCCTTTATATGACGCGCTCAAGACATACAGATATTAGATTACTCAACCATATTAAAGCTTTAAAAGATTCTGGCAAACTCAAAAAAGTGGGTATCGTACTTAACGGAGTCAGTGAAAAATCCGGCTACGGCTATGGTTACAGTTACAACTACGGTTATGGCTATGGTTACTCAGAAGATGCTCACAAACGCAGTTGGAAATTCTGGAAGAAGTAATATCTGAATAAATGAATATTTATAAAATCCTGAATCTTAACGGTTCAGGATTTTTTTTACGGAACACGGAATACAGAACACGGAACACGGAATACGGAATCCACCTCAACTCGTTGAGCTCTTGAATAAATTTCTCCTTGGGGTTGAAACTTTTCAGGCTGACTAAGAAGCTAGTTTTTTCGACTCCCTTTAGGGCGGATCAAACCTAAAAAATAGAAACTTCCTTCGTCAAAAAAAATACGAGCACTTCAGGATTAACTTTGTCCTGTCGATTTTTCTGTTATATTTGTAGGAATCCCTTTTTATATGATGAAACTAGTAAACACCCTTATTTTGTGCTGTGCCTTGTTGTGGGGAAGCTGCAGTTTTGCGCAACACACCATTATTCCTAAGCCTCAACACCTAAAAGTGTCAGCAGGTCATTATCAACTTAACACTCCAATTCAGATAGAAAAAGATAAGCGCGTTCCTGAGCTGGATTACTTTGTGAAACGCCTCAAAAATATAGTTTCACAGGATATTAAATTGGTGAAACGCCGTGCTGATATTACAACCTCTTACATTCATCCGAAACCTGAAAATAACGAGGGTTATTACGAATTAACTATAGATGAAAATGGTGTAGATATTGCAGCGCCAACCAACAAAGGTTTATTTTATGGTTTGCAAACCTTATTGCAAATCATCGATGAGCACAAAGCAGATTTGCAGTTACCGTATTTAGAGATTAAAGATCAACCTAAATTTGCTTACCGCGGGATGCACCTTGATGTGTGTCGTCACTTTTTTACAACTGAAGAGGTGATGAATTACCTCGATTATATGGCGACATTTAAGTTGAATAAATTTCACTGGCATCTTACCGATGATCAAGGCTGGCGTATAGAGATAAAAAAATACCCTAAGTTGACTGAAGTTGGCGCTTGGCGCAGTGGATCGATGGTTGGGCATTATACCGATAATAACTTTGACAATAAACGCTACGGCGGATTTTATACACAGGAAGACATCAAAAAAGTGGTGGCTTATGCCAAAAAATTGCACATTGATGTGATTCCTGAAATCGAAATGCCGGGTCATGCTCAAGCAGCTATTGCAGCTTATCCGGAACTAGGTTGTACAAAAGATTCTGTTGAAGTATGGAAACGCTGGGGAATTTCTGATGTGATTTTTGAGCCTTCTGAAAAAACGTTCCACTTTCTAGAAGGAGTTATTGATGAAGTTGTTGAGCTATTTCCTTATAAATACATCCATGTCGGCGGCGATGAAGCCCATAAAACACAATGGGAAGAGAGCGATTTTGTTCAAAACTTAATGAAAGAAAAAGGCTTTGAAACCGAAGAAGAAGTACAAAGTTATTTCATCACCCGAATGGAAAAATATATTAACTCTAAAGGTAAAGAAATCATCGGTTGGGACGAGATCTTGCAAGGCGGCTTGGCGCCTAACGCTACGGTTATGAGTTGGCGAGGTGAAGCTGGTGGTATCAAAGCGGCTAAGAGTCATCATAAAGTCATCATGACGCCTAATACCTATAATTATTTCGATTATTATCAAGGTAATCCGAAGAGTGAACCACTTGCTATTGGCGGCTATTTGCCCCTAGAACGCGTGTATAGTTACAACCCAATTCCCGAAGGAATTTCTCCTGAACAAGAACAATATATTTGGGGCACACAAGCTAATTTATGGACCGAGTACATTCCAACTTTTGACAAAGTAGAATACATGATTTTTCCGCGTATGATGGCCTTGTCTGAAGTGGCTTGGGGAACCAATGAGCCTGAACATTACAAAAATTTTGAAAATCGCGTGATTGCACATTTCCCAACTTTAGAGCGTCGCGGAATTGATTATAGTCCCGCTGTTTTTGAAGTGAAAGGAAAGATTTCTAAAGAAAATGGTCAATTGTATTATGCCTTATCAAACTCACAAGGCACAACGCAAATTCACTATACCACTGATGGTTCTGATCCGACTGTAGACTCGCCGGTTTATCAATATCCATTGCCGATTATGAAATCGCAAACCGTTAAAGCGGCTTACTTTGACAAGGAAAAGCGCTTGAGTCATATTACGATTCAAGATTTTAAAGTCTCTAAATCTACTGGAAAAGCTATTCAATTGGAAACTCCGGCTTCACGTGGGTATAACGACGGAGGAGCATTGAGTTTGGTAAACGGCATTTATGGCAATCCCGAAAACCACGGTCGCAATTGGCTAGGTTTTCAAGGTAAAGATATGGTGGCAACTATTGATTTTGGGCGCCAAACAAAATTTAATAATGTCAAATTTACAGTCCTTGATCGCAATGGCAGTTGGATTTATTTGCCTAAAAAAATAGTTGTTTCAGTCTCTGATGATGGAAAGTCGTTTAAGACTTTAAAAACACTTGATCAGCAAGACATTAAATCTGCTAAGGGTAAAATCGATTTAAATTTAGGAACTCAACACGCGCATTACCTCAAGGTCACTGCCCAAACGATAGGCAATATTCCTGAAGGACGAGGCGGAGCAGGCCATCCGGCTTACATCTTTATCGATGAAATAGCTGTTTTTTAAACAGAAGGATTAGTTTTAACTCATAGATACCCTAATTGTTTCATCTGATGACATTAGGGTATCCTTTTTTGATTAATAAGTGATATTTAAAATAGTTAGTCTATTTCAAAAATCATTTCCGTATAAAACACATTGTTATGACGAATAGAAGAAAATTTATAAAAACTATAGGCGCCGCTTCGGCCACTTTAGCTGTGGCGCCGACGCAAGCGGCAGAATTACTGCAAACTACTGCGCCAAAGTCTGTCAATAAGCCCATTGTCATTTCCACTTGGGATTTTGGACAAAAAGCCAATGAAGGGGCTTGGAAAGTACTAAATCAAGGCGGAAAAGCGCTTGATGCCGTTGAGGCCGGTGTACGCATTACGGAGGCTGACCCTGATGAACGCAGCGTAGGCTATGGTGGGCGTCCCGACCGCGATGGGCATGTCACCTTAGATGCTTGTATTATGGACGAAATGGCTAATATTGGCTCCGTAGCTTGCCTAGAACACATTATGCACCCTGTTTCTGTAGCGCGAAAAGTGATGGAAAATACTCCGCACGTAATGCTTGTAGGTGAAGGAGCTTTGCAGTTTGCCGTAGGTCAAGGTTTTGAAAAAATAAACCTCTTGACCCCTAAATCTAAACGCGAGTGGAAACGTTGGTTAAAGGATAGCAATTATAAACCGATTGCAAATATTGAAAACCACGATACCATCGGGATGTTGGCGCTCGATAGTCAAGGCAATTTATCAGGAGCATGTACAACTAGTGGAATGGCCTATAAAATGCACGGACGTGTGGGAGATTCTCCTATAATTGGCGCCGGACTTTATGTGGACAACGAAGTCGGTGGCGCTACGGCTACAGGTGTAGGTGAAGAAGTTATACGCACCGTAGGAAGTTATTCGGTGGTCGAACTAATGCGTTTAGGACTTTCCCCTCAAAAAGCTTGCGAAGAAGCCGTAAAACGCATTATTAAACTGTTGAAACGTCGCGGGAAAGACATTAAGGATATTCAAGTGGGCTACCTCGCTTTGAGTAAAACCGGAGAAGTCGGCGCCTATTGTATTCAAAAAGGATTTACTTATGCCGTGAGAGATAACACTCAAAACAGAATTTTAGAAGGGAAATACGCCTTGTAAGTGAGTGTTTGTCGAAGAGAAAACGAGTGTCATCCTGAACTTGATTCAGGATCTCATGTGCTGATACTATGAACAATCTTTCTTAGCAGGTCGAGATCCTGAATAAATTTCTCCTTAAGGTCGAAATTTTTCAGGATGACAGGCTAAGAGCCGATAGTCAAAGACAGTCAACCAAGCTCGCCGCTACCGCAGGCTTGTATCGTGTGGTACAATCGAAATCAAATATATTTTTGTTGCTATAATCAAAACAGCATGCTATCACACGAAAGAATTCGTGCGGCAGCGAGAGTAAAAGCAAAAATCAAGTATCCTCATCAAAGAAAGA